>JANRLA010000109.1:0-10356 GCA_033763015.1 Bacteroidia bacterium | reverse complement strand
TATCCGGCTCGCGATTTCGGTGCTCAAAAAGAACTTCTCGCGGATGCGCAGGGCATCGTTCAGGTTCTTCAGGCCCGGGGCGTGGGCTTCCCATTCCGGGTGGCCGAAGTAGGCGGGCTTGGTGCCCACGCACACCAGCAGCTTGTCGTAGCTCAGGCTAGAGCCATCTTCCAGGTGCACGGTCTTGGTCGCGCGGTCGATGCGCTGGGCCGCACCAATGATGGCCTCGAGGTTGCAGTTTTTGGGGATAAACTGGCGGAAGGGAATTGCGATTTCGTTCGGCGAAAGTGTGCCGTTCGATACCTGGTAGAGCAGGGGCTGAAACAGGTTGTGGTTCGTGCGGTCTACGATCGTGACCCGCACCCGACCACGCAGTTTACGCAGTTTGAGTGCTGCCGTGAGGCCGGCAAACCCGCCGCCGAGAATGACAATGTGTTGTGGTTTCATGGTGGGGAGTGGACTGGCTGCAAAACTACCCCCTATGCCACCCAGGGCTTCTGAACGGGCTGTTAAGCCCCTTTGCGGCAGGGTTAAGGCTTGGCAAACAGCGTGTGCAACGTGTAGGGCGCTACCGCTGGCTCACTGCACTGACCGGGCTGGCGCAATTCACGGTGCCTGCGGGGGCCTGGGCTAGGGTAAGCCGGTAGGCCAACAGGCCCAGCGCTACGAGCCCCACCACCTGGGCCGAAAACCGAAAGCGCGGCAAGCGCCCCACTAGCCCTTTGGCAAGCACCAGCGCGGGCAGCGTGCCCAGGCCAAAGGCCGCCATGTAGGCCGCAGCCCACCCAGGGCCGGGTACGGCCAGGGCCCCCACCAGTGCTGCGAGCACCACCCCACAGGGCAGTAGCCCGTTGAGCACACCCAGGGCAAGTACGAGTACTGCCGGGCGCCTGCTGGCCTGCATCCGGGTCAAGAGATGGCCCAGCGGCCGCTCGGCCCAGGCGGTGAGCCGGGCCGCGCCCAGGCGGCGGGGTAGGAGGCTCAGCACCAGTACAGCGGCGGCCACCCCCAGCAGCCATACCTGCTGGTCGAGCAGGCGAGCCAGTTGCACACCCCCCAGACTTACGGCTGCGCCCAGACCCGCATAGGCTGTAAGCCTGCCGCTGTGGTAGAGGCCCCAGCCCCATCGGCCCAACCCCAGCCACCGGCCCAGGGCCGACAGGAGCGGCAGGCACATGCCTACGCAGTGCAGGCTGCTCACCAGCCCCATGCCCAGCGCAACGAGCAAGAAGGTAGACGAGGTCACGGTGGGGGTAGGCTAAAGGGGTATTCGGTGTAGCAGCTGTCGGCGCCTGCCTGGTAGTGCACCTGTAGCCGCCAGGCGCCGGGCTTCAGGCCCACGATGTGCAGGCGGTAGGTGCTGTCGGGTTTCAAGGCAAACCGCGTGGTCACGTCGCGTGCGGTGCCGTCTGTGCGCTGAAAGACCAAGCGGCCGCTGAGCGGGGGCGTACCCCTAAGGCGCAGCTCGCCCTCGGCGATGCCGATGGTAAGCGGGTGGCGGCGGGCGTTGGCTACCTCGGCCTGGCGGCTGGGGTAGGCCAACGACTCGCGGTAGGGGTTGTCTACCTCGGCGTTGGGGTCTTCGCGCAGGGCCAGCACTAAGAAGTAGGCCATGAAAGCCCCGAAGAGCGCCAGGCCCAGCCATACGGCTTGGCCCCAGTGGAATGGGCGTCGGGTCACGGGGTTTGCCCCGGGCTGAGGATAGGGCCTACAAAGGTGGTGCGTACACGGTCTACTACGTGCGCTCCGTCGCGTACCTCGATTACGACGGGTGTGCTGCGCCCGGTAATCTGGGCTTTGTCGAGCTCGAGTACCAGCATTCCCTTCCGGGCTTCCTGCGCCGCTACGTGGGTGGTGTCGGCCTGCGAATTGACCCGGAGGTTGCCCGTGGGCGAAATGAGCCGGAAGGAGAGGATTTTCTCTTCCAGCGTCTTGTTGACCAGCCCATACTGGTACACGTTGCTCAGGTGCCCATTGTCAAGGACCTGGAAGAGCGTGCCCGGTTGCCGCAAGACCGTGAGCTGCACCGGGGTACGGGTGTAGATCAAGACAAAAAAGACCCCAATGAGCACCGAAACGACGACCGAGTAAAACGCCATCCGGCCCGTGAAGCGGAACGGCTTGCGGGCCGTGATCTGGTTCTGCGAGGCGTACCGGATGAGGCCCCGGGGTTTGCCAATGCGGTCCATGATGTTGTCGCAGGCATCGATGCACAGGGTACAGTTGATGCACTCGAGCTGGGTGCCGTTGCGGATGTCGATGCCGGTGGGGCATACCTGCACGCACTGGTAGCAGTCGATGCAGTCGCCCTCGGTACGTTCTACACCCTTGCGCAGCTTGCCGCGGGGCTCGCCCCGGCTGAAGTCGTAGGCAATGACAATGCTGTTGTTGTCCAGCAGTACGCCCTGCAGCCGACCGTAGGGGCAGGCCACGATGCACACCTGCTCCCGAAAGCGGGTAAAGACCAGGTAGTAGGCGCCCGAAAATGCCAGCATGCCCAGCGTGCCCGGCAGGTGCGCCAGCGGCCCTTCGGCCACCCAACTGCGCACAGCCGGGTAGCCGATGATGTACATCAAGAACCAGTGCCCCATGACGATGGAGTAGACCACAAACAGGGTATGTTTCAGGATGCGCTTTTGCAGCTTTTTGCCCGTGAGCGGGGCTTTGTCGAGGGCGCGGGCCTGAGCGTTGTCGCCATCGATCCAGTACTCGATCTTGCGAAAGACAAACTCCTGGAAGATGGTCTGAGGGCAAATCCAGCCGCAGAACAGCCGCCCAAAGGCCACCGTAAACGCAGCCAAGGCGACAAGGGTGCTCAGAAAGACAAACACCAGGATGTAGAAATCCTGTGGCCAGAATGGCTGGCCGAAAAGCACGAACCGGCGCTCAAGAAAGTTGAGCAGTAGAAAGGGCTGCCCCTGAACCTGGACAAAGGGTAGCACGAACAACACGGCAAGCAGTACGTAGGCCACGTAGCTGCGCGCCCGGGTGTAGAAGCCGGTGATTTTCTTGGGGAAAATCCACCGCCGCTTGCCCCGTTCGTCGAGGGTGCCAATGCTGTCGCGAAACGACTCATCGGGTACGAACTCGTAGAGCGTTTCGGTTTCAGGGGCCGAGGGGCGTGCCATAGCTGGGGTGGCCTACTGGGCCGAGGCCTGGGGCTTGGTTTCGGTGGGTTGCTGCTGGGTGCTATCGGCTGGGGCTGCACCTGCAGGGGTGTAGAGCTCGCCTTCGGCGGCTTTGGGGGCTGCGGGCGTGGTGCCAGGGAAGGTTTTGAGGATGTAGCTGGCCACCTGTGCCATCTGGCTGGGGGTGAGCTGGCTCTCCCACGCAATCATACCCTTGCCGGCCCGCCCGCCTTTCTTGATGACCCGGAAGAGGTCTTTCACGTCGCCGCCGTGAATCCAGTAGGCGTCGGTGAGGTTGGGGCCAACCAGCCCGCCGCCGTCGGCAGCGTGGCACACGACGCAGTTCTGGGTGTAGATCTGCTTGCCAGCGTCGAGGTCGGGCCCAGCGGTGAGGAGGGTCACGGTCGTTTCGTTGACCTGGTCTTTGGCCAGGGCATCGCGCTCGGCTTTTTCGGCCTCGGCACGTTGTACGGCCAGGGCGTACTCTTCCTGCTGCAGCGGGGCCGAACGGAAGACGTGGAAGACTAGCAGGTACACCACGGCAAATGCAATGGTCCCTACCAGGATGTAATTGAAGATGGGCGGTGCGGCGTTGTCGAGCTCCTCAATGCCGTCGTAGTCGTGGCCCAGGGGTTGGTCCATGCGCTGCTGAGCCGCTGCCGAGGTGCCACGCAGGCCCGTGAATTTGCTCCACGATAGCCAGGTGGGTAGCTCGATGGCCTTAAGAACCGGGAAGATGCCCTTGCCAAACTTGAGGCGTAAAAAGTAGTCGGTTATCACCGCCAGCATGAGCAGCAGGAGCAAGAAGACGACCACCAGGAGCATGGCCAGGATCAGCAGCCCCCAGATGATGCTTTCGGCCGTGGGCCCGGTGCTGGGGGCAGGTGCCGGTGCCGGTGCAGGGGCCGTCTGGGCCCACACCAGGGTGGGGACTACCAGGGCCCCTAGCACAAGGGCCCATCGGTTAAGCGTGCGGAACATGGTTGGACGAGTGGTTTGGGTTCGTGGGGGTGCTGTCGGGGGTGTCGAGGGGCAACTGGGCCATTTCGCGGTAGTGGCGCTTAGAGGTAAAGACCATCTGTACCACTACCAGCAGAAAGAAACCGATGAAGAGTGCCATGCCCAGCAGCGGGTAGATGCTCAGGCCTGTGGCGTGTTCGAGGAATTGGCGCATGGCAGGTTAGCGGTTGGCGCTTGCGGTGGGGGTAGTGGCCCCCCCAACGGTGGGGGCAGGTGGGGTTGCAGGCGTTTCGGGGGTGTGCCACACGTCGGTGCCCAGGCGCTGGAGGTAGGCGATGAGCGCGATGATTTCGCGGTCGGGGGCGGTTTGTGTGCCCTGGTTTTTGAGGTCGGCGTTGATGCGCTCGGCGATTTCGGCGGCTTGCCGGTCGAAATCGGCCTGCGCTTTTGTCTCATAGCCCTCGGGGTAGGGTACCCCCAGTTGGCGCATGACACGAATCTTGCTCTCCAGGTCATGGGTTTCTACCGCATTGGTCAAGAGCCAGGGGTAGGGCGGCATGATAGAGCCGGGGCTTACGCTACCGGGCTCGTACATGTGGTTGAAGTGCCAGGTGTCGTTGTACTTCAGGCCCAGGCGGTGCAGGTCGGGCCCCGTGCGCTTGCTACCCCAGAGGAAGGGGTGGTCGTAGACGAACTCGCCCGACTTGCTGTACATATCTGAGGGGTTGGGGATGCCCGAGTTCTGGCCCGCGTAGCGCACCGTCTCGTTGCGGAAGGGCCGTACCCATTGGGTGTGGCAGTTGACACACCCCTCGCGGATGTACAGATCGCGGCCCACGAGCTCCAGCGGCGTATAGGGCTTCACGCTGGCAATGGTGGGTACGTTGTTCTTGATAAGGAACGTGGGCACCAGTTCGATGATCCCACCGATGAGAATGGCGATGATGGACAGGACCATGAAAGGCACGGGCCTACGCTCCCACACACGGTGCCAGGCGTATTTGCCGTCGTGGATGGGCTGGCTGGCGAGCGCCGGGTGTTGGTCGGCCTCGTTGGCGATGAGCTTGCCCCGCAGCGCGGTCTTGGTCAGGTTTATAGCCATCAAGACAACCCCCACCAGGTACAGTGTGCCGCCAATGGAGCGCAGGATGTACATCGGGATGATGGCATCGACGGTGGTGAGGAAGTTGGGGTACTTCAAGAAGCCGTTGGCGTCGAACTGCTTCCACATCAGCCCTTGGGTGAAGCCCGAGAAGTACATCGGGATGATGTAGACCGCGATACCGATGGTGCCGATCCAGAAGTGCCAGTTGGCCCACTTTTTCGAGTAGATGGGCGTGCCGTACATCCGTGGGATGAGCCAGTACATCATGCCGAAGGTGAGGAAGCCGTTCCAGCCCAGGGCACCGGTGTGTACGTGGGCCGGTATCCAGTCGGTAAAGTGGGCGATGGCATTTACGCTCTTGAGCGAGAGCATGGGCCCCTCGAGGGTGGCCATACCGTAGGCCGTAACCCCCACGACGAAGAACTTGAGGATCGGGTCTTCGCGCACACGGTCCCAGGCCCCGCGCAGGGTGAGTAGCCCGTTGAGCATACCACCCCACGAGGGTGCGATGAGCATGATGCTAAAGACCGTGCCCAGGCTCTGCGCCCAGTCGGGCAGCGAAGACCAGAGCAGGTGGTGCGGCCCGGCCCAGATGTAGATGAAGATGAGCGTCCAGAAGTGGATGATACTCAGCCGGTAGCTATACACCGGCCGGCCGGCTGCCTTGGGCAGGTAGTAGTACATCAGGCCCAGGAAGGGCGTGGTCAGAAAAAAGGCCACCGCGTTGTGCCCGTACCACCACTGCACCAGCGCATCTTGTACCCCGGCGTACACGTAGTAGCTCTTGAACAGGCCCACCGGGATCTCGAACGAGTTGACGATGTGCAGTACCGCAACGGTGACGAACGTGGCGATGTAGAACCAGACCGCTACGTACATGTGCCGCACCCGGCGCCGCAGGATGGTACCCATCATGTTCCAGCCAAAGACCACCCAGATGAGGGTGATGGCGATATCGATGGGCCACTCCAGCTCGGCGTACTCGTGGCTTGTGGTAATGCCCAGGGGCAGGGTGATGGCCGCCGCCAGGATGATGAGCTGCCAGCCCCAGAAGTGGATGCGCGAGAGGGTGTCGCTGAACATGCGGGTTTTGAGCACCCGCTGCATAGAGTAGTAAACCCCCGCAAAAATGGCGTTGCCTACAAACGCGAAAATGACGGCGTTGGTGTGCAGCGGCCGCAGGCGGCCGTAGGTGGTGTAGGGCAGCCCCAGGTTCAGGGCCGGGAAGTAGAGTTGGATGGCGATGGTAAGCCCGACGAGCATGCCCACCAGGCCAAAGACCACCGAAGCGATGATAAAGTCGCGGACGATGCGGTTGTCGTACTCAAAGTGCTCGTTCGGCCCCGTGGCGGGTGGGTGGTGTGCCGTCGGGACCGCAAGTGCGGGCGGTAGAGGTGTGGTTTCCATGGGTCTAACTAGTGTTCAGGCTGCGCTTGGTTGGAATCGGGTTGAAGGGTAGGGTCGGTATCGAGTAGTATGCGGTGCGCCGGGGTCAGGGTGTCGTCGAACTGACCCGTACGGTTGGCCCACAGAAAGGCCCCCAGAAACACCAGGGCCACAACTACACTGGTGCCCAGGAGTAGGATGAGGATGTTCATGGCGTGGGTGGGGTTATCGGTTCGCGGCCGAGGGCCAGGTGCGCCAGGCCCGTCGCCAGGGCCATCGATCCAATCGAAATGGCGGGCATGAGCACCGCTGCGATGACGGGCGAAAGCAGCCCCTGCACCGCAAACGAGGCGCCGATGAGGTTGTACACCAGCGAGACGCCGAAGGTGATGCGTACGGCCTGCACACCTGCCCGGCTGAGGCGCAGGTACCGGCCCAGCTGAGTGAGTTGCCCCCGCAGCAGGATGCCCTTTGAGGCCGGGGTGAAGAGGGCGGTGTCGCCGGTGATGGCTACGCCGGTGTGGGCGGCCGTCAGGGCGGCGCCGTCGTTCAGGCCATCGCCCAGGTAGGCTACGTGCTTGCCTTGGGCCTTCAGGGCCTCGATGTAGGCCAGCTTGTCTTCGGGGCGCTGCTCAAAGCGCAGGCGGTCGGCTGCGAAGTAGGGGGCCAGCTTGGCGCGGTCGGCCGGGCCGTCGCCCGAGAGCAGGTGCAGGGCGTAGCCTGCCTGGGCCAGCTGCGTAAGCGCCTCAAAGACACCGGGTAGGTACTGGGCCGTAAGGCGGTAGTAGCCCCGGTACTTCCCGCCTATGCTGAGGTGGATTCGGGTTTCGGCGGGCGCGTCGGCCAGTGCGGTCACGGCCTTGCACTTTTGCTGGCAGGTGCAGGGCGCTACGTAGTCGCGTTGGCCCAGGCGGTACTCTACCCCCAGGTGGTAGCCCGAGAGGCCACTGCCGGGTAGCTCCTCCAGGTCGGTTAGCGTCAGGCGAAGGGGGTGTGTGCCTGCTACGGCCCGGCTGAGGGGGTGGGCACTGGTAGCGGCCAGGGCTTGGGTGGTAGCGGCTTCGGTCTCGGTGAGGGGCCCATGGGCGGGCACAAACTCGGCCGAAGCGCCCTCGGGGTCGGTCAGGGTGCCTGTTTTATCGAACACCAGGTCGGTGGCGTGGGCCAGGCCTTCTACTACACGGCTGCTGCGCAGGAAGAAGCCCGTGGCGCCAAACCTGGCCTGTAGCGTGCCCAGCGCGAATGGGGCTGCAAATGCCAGCGCACAGGGGCAGGCAATGATGAGCAGGCCGGTGGTGGCCAGCCAGCCGGTGCTGGGGTCGCGCGGCAGCCAGTAGGCAAGCGTTGCTGCGGAGGCGGCGAGCACCCCCAGGGTGAAGTACCGCGCCAGCCGATTAACAGTGGGGGTGTAGCCTGATTCGGTGGCCTCGGGGGTAGTGGGCCGCTCCCAGAGCCGGGCCAGGCGGCTGGTACTGGCCTGGGCTTCGGCTAGCAGTTCGACGCGCCCGGCCAGCAGGCGCCCGCCGGCGTAGAGTAAGTCGCCCTGGGTACGTAGTACTGGGGTGGCCTCGCCGGTTAAAAAGCTATAGTCGAAGGTGGCCTCGGGGCTGAGCAGAAAGCTGTCAGTGGGCACGAGCTCACCCCCGCGTAGTACCAGCCGGTCGCCGGGCTTCACCACGCCCAGGGCCATGGTCCGTTCGCCGGCTGGCGTAAGGGCCGTAACGCCGAGAGGGAAGTAGGAGCGGAAGTCGCGCTCGAACTGCAGCCGGTCGAACGTACGCTGCTGCAGCCACTTGCCTACCAGCAGAAAGAACACCAGCCCTGCCAGTGAGTCGAAGTACCCAGCCCCGGTTTGGGTCGCTACTTCGTATACACTGCGGCCCCACAGCGCGACGATACCCACCACCAACGGCTGCTCGATAGCAAACCGGCCCAGGCGTAGGGTGTAGTAGGACTGGCGGAAGTAGTCGCGGCTGGCGTACAGCACCAGGCCACTGAGCAGGAAGCTGACAAGGTTGAATGCCAGTTGTAGGCTCGGGCCCACAGCCCCTACCTCCAGGTAGTCGGGTAGGGCCAACAGCATGGTGTTGCCCAAGGCAAACCCTGCCAGGCCGATCTGGCCCACCAGCCGGCGCTGGGCTGTGGTTGGGTTAGGGCCCTGGGCTGTGCCAGGGGCTTCGAGCACCGGGGGGTACCCTATGCGGTGCAGCAGCTCGACCAAACCCCGCAAGCTGAGCTGCGCTTTGGTGAAGCGGATACGGACCGTACGTTGGCCCAGGTTAACCTCGCTCTGGCGCACACCAGGGTGTAGCCGCCCGAGTTGCTCTAGCAGCCAGAGGCACGAGAGGCAGTGCATGCCAGGTACTTTTAGTTCGACGACCGACACTTCGGCTGAGCGGTAGCTGAGTAGCTGTCGGCTTAGCGTTTCGTCGTCCAGGTACGCCAGTTCGGGTAGGCGGTCGGCTGTGCGGGCATCGGCTGTGCCGGGGGTAGTCTCGTAGCTGTAGTACGCGCAGAGGCCACTCGACTGGAGCAGCCGGTATACGGTCTGGCAGCCCTCGCAGCAGAAGCGGTGCCCGTCGGCCTGTGGGGCGTTGGCTGGCGTTGGCTGGCCGCAGTGGTAGCACCGGAGCTCGGTTTGCGTAGCAGTGCTCATGCCGACTTGCTGCTGGGTAGAATCAGAAATGAAGACCCGATCTGGAGGGTGTGTACCACCAGGTCGCCAATGGGGCTGCCACAGGGTAGGGTAAAATCTGGCCCTACCACCCAAAGGGCTTGGCTAGGCAAGAGTTGAGGCAACCGCTCGCGGCAATCGTTGCCCAGCTGTACGTACGAAACCCGAGGCGTGTAGGTGCGCACGTAGCCCAATACGCGCTTGGTTACACTGCCCTCGTTGCTTTCGGCTGAAAAAAGGAGCCAGGGCAGGTTGCGTAGAACACGAAAGCGTAGGCTCTGCTTTACCAGCCCAATCTGGGCTGCCGAAACAACCACCTGCGGTGGTCGAGGGTTGGCCAGGCAGAAAATGGGTGCCTGAAACAGGGGCGAGGGTTGGGGCCAGAGCGGGGTAATGACGTGGAGCCAGTCGGCCAGACTGACCAGAATGGCGTCGGCAAACTCGCCCACCAGGCCCAGGGTTTCGGCGGGGGTATCGGCCAGTAGGTGGTAGGGCCGTTTGCCTTTGGTAAACTGCTCCAGGCGCCGGTGGGCATGGTCTTCAGAGAGCAGTTCGCCGCCGGCGGTTACCTGCCAGTGGCTGATAAGACTTTGCCCGATGTGCTGGGCATTCACCGGCGCGGCTTCTACCAGCCAGCACTCGACCTCAATGGGCCCATCGGGCCAGTCCTCTAAAAAGGTAAGCAGCGGGTCGAACCCTGTTGCCTGAGAAGCGAGTAAGGAAAGGCGCCGCACGCGTGGTGGAATCTGAGGGCAAATTCACGCCCACTTCATACACCACTCTAGAAGCGCCATCACCTTAAAACCTGATCTTCGTCAGGTTTTGGGCCTTAGGCCTGCGCCAGTTGCTTCAGCGCACGGGGGTTTACCAGGCGAATGTACTTGCCTTGCAGCTCGACGAGGCCCGAATCGCGGAATTCGCTCAGCAGCCGAATAATGGTCTCGGTACTGCTGCCCGCAACATTGGCAATGTCTTCGCGGGGCAGCTTCACGTGGATCAGCGCTTCGTCTTGAGGCCGCATACCACGGGGCTGGAACGACTCGTGCAGCATGAGCAGGGTTTCGGCCAGGCGCTCACGCACCGATTTGTGGGCCATGGCCTGC
>JANRLA010000108.1:0-13500 GCA_033763015.1 Bacteroidia bacterium | reverse complement strand
TAGCGCCGGCGAGGGGGGCATGCTGGTGGTAAACGATGATCGGTTTAAGGAGCGTGCGGAGATTCTGTGGGAGAAGGGCACGAACCGGGCGGCATTTTTCAGGGGCGAGGTCAACGAGTACGGCTGGGTGGATGTGGGTTCGTCTTTCTTGCCCTCGGAAGTGACGGCGGCGTTTCTGCGCGCGCAGATCGAGCACCTAGAGGCTATCCAGGCGCGGCGAAAGGCACTGTGGCAGCGCTACTGGGGGGCGCTGGCGGCTGGCGAAGCGGCTGGGTTGTTTACACGCCCCTACGTACCTGAATATGCTACGAGCAATGCCAGTTTGTTTTACCTGGTGTGCAGAAGTAGAGGCGAGCGCCAAGAACTGCTTCGGCACCTCACTGGCAAAGGCATTCTGGCGGTGTTTCATTACCTGAGCTTGCACAAGAGTACATTTTACAGTTCGAAGCATGACGGGCGGGTGCTGCCCAACAGCGACCGGTTCAGCGATTGTTTGGTCAGGCTGCCGCTGTACTATGAGCTTACGGAGGCTCAAGTAGACTTTATTAGTGAAACGACACTGGCTGCATTTGCTGTACTGGCGTAAGGAGAGGTAGATGGCTCGAATTGTTTTACATCTTCTTACCACAAAGGGTCTATCGGTACTCCAAGCGCTGGTGGGCGCCGGACATCAACAACGAATCAGCGCCATAGAAGTTGGGAGAGATGCCAACAACCATGCAGATGGGGCGGAGGAGGTTTTTGCGTTGGCCAAGGCACACAGGCTGGTCGCAGTTGAACGCGGACAGCTCCCGGATGGGGTCGATGAAGGGTATCATTTTGCGGTGGGCTGGCGGTGGTTACTACCTACCGTGCCGAATCATCGGTTGATCGTTTTTCACGATTCGCCTCTGCCCCGGTACCGGGGATTTGCCCCCTTGCCAAACATGTTGATTATGGGGGAGCGCGAGCTGGGGGTAACGGCGCTTTTGGGAGGTAAAGAATACGATACTGGGGCTATTGTTTCTCAGGCCACCATTCCGATATCCTATCCGTGCACAATTGAACAAGCGATTGGTTTTGTGGCACCACTATACGCTCAGGTGGCACTCGATGTGGTTGCTAAACTAGATTCGGGCACCCTGAAGGGAAATCCGCAAGTTGAAGAAGAGGCTACCTATAGCCTTTGGCGCGATGAATGGGATTATTGGTTGGATTTTGAGGAGCCCTCGGAGGTGCTGGAGAGAACGGTTGATGCGTGCGGTTTTCCGTACGCGGGTGCCCGGTGCAGTATGAATGGGCAAGAGGCGATAGTGGTGCGTTCGAAAGCGCTGCCCGATGTTGTTGTCAGGCCCCGTGTGCCTGGAAAAGTGATACGAGTTGAGGATGGCTGTCCGGTTGTCGTGTGTGGGACGGGCTTGTTGCGAATTGAGCAACTATTGGATGCCAAAACGCACGAAAGCTTGCTGCCGCTGGCTCGGTTCCGAAGCAGATTTGGGGGCCTACCGACACAGTGGACCTTGAATGCATGAAATCGTGAAGGGGTTACTTCGATCGAAGTAGATCGTTCACGATGTATATCGGCCGCTGCTTTACCGATTCAAAAATTTTGCCGACGTACAGCCCAAGTATGCCAAGTATGCTGATGATGAGGCCAGACAAGAACCAAATGGAAATCATAATACTGGCATAGCCCGATACGGTGTAGGTGCCTAGCAGCGCCCGGATAAGTACGTAGAGGGCAACCAGCAAGGTTATTACCGAGAGTGTGATGCCCGCCTTGACGACCAGACGCAAGGGTTTGTCGGAATGTGCGAGTAGTACATCGACTGCCAAGCGGAGTAGCTGCGAATAGCTGTAGCTGGATTTACCTTCTGGCCGAGCGGCGTGCTGCACGGGTATGGCGGTGGCCCGGAACCCGACCCAGCGCAGCATGACTGGGAACACGCGGTTTTGCTCAGGCATCTGTAGGATGGCGTCGATAACCTTGCGGCGGTAGAGCCCAAAATTTGCAATTCGGGGGTCGTACCTGGCATCGGTCAGGTAAGAAAGTACTTTGTAAAACAGGTACGAGGTAATGCGTTTGACCAGGGAATCTTTGCGCAGGGTGCGTTGGGCCTGCACGAGGTCCGAGTCAGAGCCGATGGCGTGCTGGTAAAGAAGGGGTATTTGGTCGGGCCGGTCTTGCAGGTCGCAGTCCATAACAACTACCCACTGGCCGCGGGCGTGGGCTAAGCCGGCGGTGATGGCCGCGTGCTGACCAAAGTTGCGCGAGAGGTTGATGCCCACCACCCGGGGCTCTGCTTCGTACAGTTCGCGGATTACCGGCCAGGCGCCATCGGGGCTGCCATCGTTAACGAGAATGATCTCGAAGTTTGGCCCAACTAACGGTTCAACTACTGCTACCAGCTGGCGAACAAGTTCAGGAACCAGCTTGGCGCACCCATACACAGGCGAAACCACCGAGAGGGCTGGGGGCTGGCCTGTCGGGTACTCTTGCATTGGCACAATCGTCGGTAGAAACTGTGTTGGCGATTTATCGGCTGGCGAGGATTGCCTTTAGATAGGCGCCGTAGCTGCTTTTGGCATTCAAGGTAGCGAGGGCTTCGAGGGCTTTGTCATCGATAAAGCCCCGGCGCCAGGCGATTTCTTCAATGCACCCGATCTTGAGCCCTTGCCGGGCCTCGATGATTTTGACAAAGTTGGCAGCTTCGAGCAAAGCGTCGATGGAGCCGGTATCGAGCCAGGCAGTTCCGCGCAACATCTTTTTCACCAGTAGTTTGCCTTGCCGCAAATAGGCCAGGTTGACGTCGGTAATCTCAAGTTCGCCTCGGGTACTGGCAGTCACTTCTTTTGCAATTTCGACGACTTCGTGGTTGTAGAAGTACAAGCCCGGCACCGCGTAATTGGACTGCGGTTGGCTTGGTTTCTCTTCAAGGGACACGACGCGTTCGTTGGCGTCAAATTCGACGACCCCGTACTGGCTGGGGTCTTGTACGTGGTAGGCAAAGACAATGGCACCCTCTGGCTCAAGGCACGTGCGCAGCAGATCGGTTAACCCCTGGGCGTAGAAAATGTTGTCGCCTAGAATTAGGCAGACGCTACTGCCGCCGATAAACTGCTCGCCCAGAATAAATGCCTGCGCCAGGCCCTCGGGCTTGGGCTGAACCGCGTACGAGATGCTAATACCCAGTTGAGCGCCATCGCCAAGGAGTTTGGTGTAACTGTCTAGGTCGCGCGGGGAGCTGATGAGCAGTATGTCGCGAATGCCCGCCAGCATGAGTGTTGCGAGCGGGTAGTAGATCATTGGCTTGTCGTAGACGGGCAGGAGCTGCTTGCTCGTGATGTGGGTGAGGGGGTGCAACCGGGTGCCCGAACCACCTGCCAGAATGATGCCTTTCATGTGTGTGTGGTTTTCTGCCTGTAGTGTGGGAATGTGTGACGACAACTTGCTGCAGTAGCCTTGCGGCCAACTTACCCCTACGGCTGGAAGGCGGGCCGGGCGCCGTACTGCAACTCATACCAGCTGGCGTATTCGCCAGACTTCACGGCGGCCAGCCATTCAGGGTTGTGTAGGTACCAGTTAAAGGTTTGGCGCAGGCCGTCGGCAAATGCCAGGGTGGGTTGCCAGCCCAGGTGCGCCGCGATTTTCTGGGTATCTAACGCGTACCGGAAGTCGTGGCCGGGCCGGTCTGTGACGTAGTGAATGAGCTTTTGGCTGGTGCCTGGGTCTTTGCCGAGCACGTCGTCGGCGATGGCGCAGAGCATGTGTACGACCTCAAGGTTGCTGCGCTCGTTGTTGCCGCCAATGAGGTAGGTTTCGCCGGGCGTGCCTTGGGCAGCCACCAGGTGGAGGGCCTGGGCGTGCTCGGTCACCCACAGCCAGTCGCGCACGTTGGTGCCCTTGCCGTACACGGGCAGAGGCTTGCCTTCGAGCAAGTTGGAAATCACGAGCGGAATGAGCTTCTCGGGGTGCTGACGGGGCCCGTAGTTGTTTGAGCAGTTGGTTACGATGGTCGGGAGCCCGTAGGTGTGGTAGTAGGCCCGCACCAGGTGGTCGCTGCCGGCCTTCGAGGCGCTGTAGGGGCTGCGGGGGTCGTAGGCAGTCGTTTCGGTGAACTGGCCCTCGGGGCCCAAGGCGCCGTACACCTCGTCGGTAGACACGTGCAGGAACCGGTTGTGGGTGTAGGCGCTTTTGTCCCAGTGCTTTAGGCACGCATTGAGCAGCGTTGCGGTGCCGACCACGTTGGTGTTCACAAAGGCGAGCGGTGCTACGATGCTTTTGTCGACGTGGCTTTCGGCGGCCAGGTGGTAGACGCGCGTGGGTTGGTGCTGCTGGAAGAGATCTTCTACCAAGGGCCCGTCTTGGATATCGCCCTGCACGAAGGTGAAGCGGGGGTTGTCGGTGTGCTGGACTAGGTTCCCAAGAAAGCCGGAGTAGGATAGGCTATCCAGCACGACAACCCTGCACGCGGGTTCTTTGGCCAGCACAACATCTACCACATGCGAACCAATGAAGCCTGCACCACCGGTGATTAGGATCGTTTCTGCCATGAAGAAAGGGGGAAAGCAGCGGCAACCGAATTGAAGGTAGGGCCTCCGCCACATACCCACAACCCGGGCTGCATGCACCGGAAATGCCCCGGGGTACCTGAGCTTTACAAGCTGCACGGTGGCTACGATTGGCATCGCCGACGAGGTAGCCCGGCACATCCGCCCGACCGAGGCGGCGGGTGTGAAAAGGGAGGGTAGTGGCTTCATACCCGATGATGGCCTGGCGAATCCGAAACTTCCGCTTGGCATTTGTGTATAAACTTTGTGTTTCTTGCCCTGAATCAGGTCTATTACCTCAAGAGCAACTCAGCTGGGGTGGTATTCTGTGCAACCCTAGGATAGTGTGTATATTCTTTGGGGTTGTCTTCTTCAGTTACACACAAGCGCCATTTTTCCATGAAAGCACTTTTAGTTTGGATAATGCTCGTCGTAGGCTTGGCCGTTAGTGCACAGGAACAACCCCAAATGGTAGGCAAGCCTGCGCCACCGGTTGTTTTGGAGTATCTCTGGTTTGCTGGTAACGCGGAAACCACCGAGCTCTTAGCCCAGCTTGAGGGCAAACCGGTGGTGCTTGAGTTCTGGACCACCTGGTGTGCACCCTGTATCGCAGCCATGCCACACCTGACGAGTCTAGCCTCACAGTTTGGTGGGCAGGTACAGTTCATTTCAATCTCAAACGAGGACACCGCAACCATTAACCGGTTTCTGGCCAAGCGCAGGCCCGCAGGCTGGGTGGGCACCGATACGGATAACTCCGTGCTCGGCCCCTACGGCGTAACCGGCTTTCCGACCACCGTGCTGCTGTCTGCAAACCACACGGTGCTGGGCAGTACCCACCCCAACGAGCTTACCCCTGAGAGCCTGCAGAACCTCATCGCAGGTACCTGGGCGCCGCCCACCCCTAGCCCTGTACCGGTGAGTGAACCTAAGGCTGCCGATGCCACAACCAATGTGGCTGCCTTCAAAGCGCTTCTGGCCGCAGCGCCAACTACCCACCTGCTGCTTAAGCCCGCACCAGTAACCGATGTAAAAATGGCAGCAGCCAACTTTGCATCGGGCCTGTACGTAACGAGCAACACCACCGCGCGGGCCGGTTATGCCGCTGCCTTTTACATTGACGAGAGCCAGATAAAGGGCCCAGAGGCGCTACTGAACACTCATTGGGAGGTAGCGGCCAACCTAGGCACCCTTGAGAAGCTAAAAACCCTGCTCATTGCAGCGCTGGACAGCGCCCTGGGCCTGAGGTCATCCATCGCGGAAGAGTATCTGACCACCTATACCGCCCGCCTTGTACCGGGCATAAAGCCTTCTGGCCTGCTACCGGCCCAAGCCACTGCCGATAGCAGTACACTAGGCCGTACTGGCCAAGAGGAAGGGCTACTCATCGGGAAGCACATGCCGCTATCGGCCCTCTTGACGCAACTAGCTGGATTGTTGGGGGGTAGTGTTTTTGACGAGACCGGACTGACTGGCCTCTGGGAGTGGGACCTTAGCTGGGATCCCAGGACGGGTACTGAGGGCTTGGTGGCCGCCTGCCGGGAACAGCTGGGGGTGGAGTTGGTACCCGCCGTAACGCTGCAGTCCGTAGTACGGCTCGTGCCTAGGTAGCCTTAACAAGCGGGCTAGCAGGAAAAGTAGCCCCGCCAGGAGTCGAACCTGGATCTAGCGTTTAGGAAACGCTTGTTCTGTCCATTGAACTACAGGGCCAGTGTGGCTGCTGGGGCAAAGGTACCGGTTTTGGGGGGCTAGTCGGGTGCCAGGGCCAGGCGCTGGGGCAGTGAGGCGTACTCGTGGGGCAGGTTGCTGGCCAGCACCAGGGTGCGGGTGGGGGCCAGGTCGGCGAGCCAACCCAGCACTCGCTCGGTCCACTGCCCGTCGAGGTTGGCGGTGGGCTCGTCGAGCAGCAGCAGGGGGGTGTCGGCAAATACGGCCAGGGCCACGGCAAGCCGCCCGCGCTGGCCGGAGGAAAGCTGGCATACGGGTGCGCTGCGGTGGGCGTAAAGCTCGGTGCGCGTGAGCCAGGCGTCTAGGCCGCTCAGAGCCAAGGGTTTGGCGCGGTAGAAGAGCCGCAGGGTATCGAGCACCGTAAGCGGGGCGTAGAGCTCGACGGCGGGGCCGGCCCAGGCCAGGTGGACGTACCAGCGCTCGGGCGGAAGCGGTTTGCCGCCTAGGTTGGCGGTAAGGGTGCCGACTTCGGGGGCCAGTTGCCCGGCCAGGATGCGCAGCAGGGTGCTTTTGCCGCTGCCGTTGGGGCCGGTTACGGCCAGGCGGGCGCCGGGCTCGAGGCCGAATGACAGGTTACGGAAGAGCCAGCGGGCCCCAAAGCGGTGCCCCAGGCCGTGGGCGTGGAGCGAGAGGGGCGCCATGGGCCTTACTTGTCGCGCTCAATGAGGCTGGCCACCATCTCGGCTTCGGCGACGAGCACTTCGTTGACGAAGGCGCGGCCGAACATCTTGCAGATGTTGCGCTTGAGGCTCATCATTTCGAGCCGGAAGATGAGCTGGTCGCCGGGGGTGACGGGCTTGCGGAACCGAGCCTTGTCTATGGCCAGGAAGTACACCCAGTGGTCTTCGGGCCGCTCGACGATGTTGAGCAGCATGACCCCGCCCACCTGGGCCATGGCCTCGAGGATGAGCACCCCGGGCATGATGGGGTTGCCCTCGAAGTGGCCCTGGAAGAAGGGCTCGTTGATGGAGACGTTCTTGAGGCCCTCGATCTTGTTGTCCTCAAAGTTGAGGATGCGGTCTACGAGCAGGAACGGGTAGCGGTGCGGCAGGATCCGCGTAATGGCGTTGATGTCGAAGAAGTAGCCGCGGCCGGGGTCGGTCTGAAAGCGGCGCACAAGCTTCTTCTGCTTGATCTTGTTGCGGATAAGCCGGGCAAAGGCAATGTTGCTGGCGTGGCCGGGCCGCGCGGCCATGATTTGGCCCTTGAATGGGGTACCAAGCAGGGCCAGGTCGCCCAGTAGGTCGAGCAGCTTGTGGCGGGCGGCTTCGTTGGTGAAGCGCAGCTCTTTGCCATCGAGAATGCCGGGCTTGAGGACGGCCGGGGGCTTGTTGAAGGCCTTGGCGAGCTTATCTACGACATCGGGGGCCGGGGCCTGCTCGACGATGACCAGGGCGTTGTCGGTATTGCCGCCTTTGATGAGCCCGGCGTTGAGCAGGGCCTCGAGCTCGTGCAGGAAGACAAAGGTGCGCGCAGGGGCGATTTCGGTGGTAAAGTCTTCGAGCCGAATCATGGTAGCGTGCTGAATGCCCAGCACGTTGCTGTTGTAGTCGACCATGACCGTAACGCGGAAATCGTTGAGCTGGAGGGCGGCCAGATCGACCCCCCGGTCTTCGCGCTGGTAGTGGATGGGCTCGTCGATGACGTAGTACTCGCGGTTGGCCTTCTGCTCCTCGACCCCGGCGCGGCGGAAGGCTTCGACGTAGGGCAGAGCCGAGCCATCGAAGACGGGCGTTTCGGGCCCATCGATCTGGATGAGCACGTTGTCGATCTGCATACCAGCCAGGGCACCCAAGACGTGCTCTACGGTCTGTACCGTAGCCTCGCCCTCGGCCAGGGTGGTGCTGCGGGTGGTGTCGGCGACGTGGTCGAGGTCGGCGGGAATGAGCGGCTGACCCGGCAAATCGACCCGCTGGAAGATGTAGCCGTGGTTTTCGGGCGCGGGAAGAAACGTGATGGTGGCCGGTGCCCCCGTGTGCAGGCCTGCACCCGTAAGCGAAACAGCCTGCTGGAGGGTATGTTGCTTTAAAAACATGCCAGAGGGGCTAGCGCGGAACGAAGCCGCGAAGATATGCGGTGTTGACTACTTTACTCGTTGGGCCGTAGGGCGTTGAGCTGGGCTTGCAGCGCCTGCACCTGGGCCTCGAGGCGCTCGATCTGGAGCACCAGGTCGGGGATGCGGCCCTGGAGGGCCTCGAACTTGAGTTGCTTTTGCAGGTCGCGGGCTGGGGTGCCGCGCAGCTTGGCCCCGCGTTTGGTAACCGATTTGGAGAGGCCACTCTTGGCGCTGATCTGCACGCCATCGGCCAGCTCAATGTGGCCCGTGATGCCCACCTGCCCGCCAAGTATGACGCCGTTGCCCATGCGCACACTGCCGGCGACGCCTACCTGGCCGGCAAGGATGCAGTTCTCGCCGATCTCGATGTTGTGGGCCAGGTGCACCAGGTTGTCAATCTTGGTGCCCGAACCGATGCGGGTTGAGCCGATGGTGGCCCGGTCGATGGTGGTGTTGGCGCCGATTTCGACCTCATTGCCAATGACCACGTTGCCAATCTGAGGCACTTTGACCAGGCGGCCCTGGTACTCGGTATAGCCAAAGCCGTCGCTGCCAATCACGGTGCCGCTGTGGACACGGCAGTTGGCACCCAGCACACAGTTGGCGTAGACCGAGACCTGGGGGTACAGAATTGTACCCGCGCCAATGTGCACCCCTGGGCCGACGTAGCACCCGGTGTGTACCTGTACGCCCTCGGCCAAGCGAGCGCCCTCGCCGATGTAGGCAAAGTCGCCGACGAATACCCCGGGCCCAACCTCTGCGGTGGGCGCAACTACGGCCGTACTGGCCACCCCCACGGGTCCGCGGCCATTGCTGTAGTGCTCAATGAGCAGGTGCAGGAATGCCTTGTAGGGGTCGGAAACGTAGATGAGGACGGGTTTAACCTCGCCGCTGAGTTCGAAATCGGAGCCCACCAAGACCGCCGAGACGGAGGTGGTGTAGAGCTTGGGCACGTAGCGCGACTTTTGCACAAACGCCAGGGCGCCTTCGCCCCCGCCTTCGATGCTGGCCATCTGCCGGATGACCACGTTAGGGCTACCCTCTAGGCGGCCCTCGAGGCGCTGGGCAATTTGGCCGGTTGTCAGCTCCATGCAGGCGTGTGAGTTAACCTGCCACAGGCTGAGGCAAGGTGGCGCAAATTACCAAAAAGCGTAGGGGTCATGGGGTTTTAACGTGAGCGGCCCAGAAAGCCGTTCAAGAAGGGTGCCAGCTGCTGCCAAACGGTCGGGTAGGGCAGTGTGGCCAAGGTATCGGCCGGGGTGGTGACGGCTACGTAGGCCGACCGGTAGGGGTACCAGTACTGCAGGTTGGGGTTGCTGTGCACGTAGAGTACTGCCGCCGGGATGTGGTAGGCCGAGGCGACGTGAACCAGGCTGGTATCGGGCGTGAAGAGTAGGTCTAGGGCTGGGATGATGGCCGAAAAGGCGGCAAAGTCGGGGTTGTAGTAGAAGGGTACGCCCGGTGCGATGCGCCCGGCCCGTGGCTGGTCTGAGGGCAGGCCCAGGAGCATGGGCTGCACCCCCAGGGCGGTAAGGTCGGCCACAAGGCACGCAAAATTGGCCTCGCCCCAGAAACGGGCCTCGGAGCCGGCCGAGAGGTTGACCCCTACCCGAACGCCACGCGCGGGGTAGGCCTGGGCCCAGACGGCCTCGGCCTGGGCGAGCGCTTGGGCGGGGATGTGGTAGACCACGTTGCCCTCGTCGGGGCCCAGGGTGAACCCAAAGGCTTGGGTGAGTTGCAACAGCCGATCGAGCACGTGGGTGCGGGCGGGGTCGGTGCGCGGGTAGGTGTGGGTGTAGAGCTGGTGGTTGGCGGGCCGGTAGAGGCCAATGCGGTAGGGCGCGCCGGAAAGGGCCACCAGGTAGCTTACGGTGGTCGATACGTCGTCGTGGCAGTCTACGATGGCATCGTAGCGTTCGCGGCGGCAGAGGGCGCGGAAGTACCAGAAGTCGGAAATGCGCTTGCGGTAGGCGTACACCCGGTCGACAAACGGCTGGCTGTCAAAGACAAAGCGGTTTTTTACATCGGCGTATACGTGTACCGTGCAGCCCAGCCGGGCCTTTACCGGCTCGATGAGCGCGGTGCTGATGAGCGCATCACCAATGCGGTTCAGGCGGATGAAGAGCACTTTGCTGCCAGGGCCCAGGGGCTGGTCGGGCGGCGGGGCGGCGGGGGCAAGCCCCCGCACCAGGCGCAGCAGCAACCGTTTGAGCCGGTACTCCCACCGCTTGGCGGTGCGGTCGGTACTGGCCAGCGGTGGGGTGCCGACGTCGGTGGCCATGGGCAGGGTTAGTCGCCGGCCAGGGCGCTGATGAGGTCGTACTTGGTCAGGATTTCGAGCCGGTCGGGCAGCTGCACCAGTACCGCGGGGTTTTCCTTGGTAATCATCTTGCTCACGAGCTCGATACGCGTGGTGGGCAGGACAAAGGGGAAGGGGTCGTTCATGGCGTGGCGCACCTCGGCACCCTTTTGGGCCGGGTCGTCGACCAGTGTATTGAGCAGGCGGCTTTCGTTGACGCTGCCCACGACTTTGCCGCCCTCGGTAACGGGGACCTGCGACACATTGTGCTGGCGCATGAGCTGGAAGACCTCGCCCAGGGTGACGGTAGGTGCTACGGTAACGACGGGCGCGCGGTCGGCCTTGCGGCGGATGACCTCCTCGGCGGTGAGCATGGCCCCTGACTCGAGGAAGCCCCGGTCGGCCATCCAGTGGTCGTTGTAGACCTTGCCCAGGTAGCGCGTGCCGTGGTCGGGCAGGATGACCACCAGCACGTCGCTGGCGGTGAGGTTGTGGCGCTCGGCGTAGTCGAGGGCGGCCCACATGGCGCTGCCACAGCTCCACCCGATGAACAGGCCTTCGAGGCGGGCCAGGCGGCGGGCAGTGAGGGCGGCGTCTTTGTCGGTCACCTTCACGATTTCGTTCACCACGCTCATGTCGAGGTTGGCCGGGATGATGTCTTCGCCGATGCCTTCGGTGAGGTAGGGGTACACCTCGGTCATGTCGACCTGGCCGGTTTCGTGCAGTTTTTTGAAGAGCGAGCCGTAGGTATCGGCCCCCACGACCTGCAGGTGGGGGTTCTGTTCCTTGAGGTACCGGGCCGTGCCCACGATGGTGCCGCAGGTGCCCATGCCGGCCACCAAGTGCGTGATTTTACCCTCGGTCTGGGCCCAGATTTCGGGGCCGGTGGTGCGGTAGTGGGCCTCGCGGTTGCTCAGGTTGTCGTACTGGTTGGGGTAGTAGGCGCCGGGGATTTCTTCGGCCAGGCGGCGGGCCACCGAGTAGTAGGACTGGGGGTCTTCGGGGGCAACGTTGGTGGGCGTGACGACGACCTCGGCCCCCACAGCCCGAAGGATGTTGATCTTCTCAATGCTCTGCTTGTCGGGCATCGTGAAGATGCAGCGGTAGCCTTTTACCGCCGCCACCAGGGCCAGGCCCATGCCGGTGTTGCCGCTGGTGCCCTCTACGATGGTGCCGCCGGGCTTGAGCTTACCGCTGCGCTCGGCGTCTTCGATCATCTGCACCGCGATGCGGTCTTTGATGCTGTTGCCGGGGTTGAAGTACTCTACCTTGGCATACACCTGGCACTTGAGGTGGGCCGCCACCTGGTTGATGCGAATGAGCGGGGTATGCCCAATGAGTTCGACGACGTTCTGGTACACGCGGGGGGTAGTATCCATGCCACTGGCGGTTTGAGGGCGCAAACTAGTGCTTTGCGCGCGCCCGTAGGGTTTTGCACGCGTGCCCTTCGTAGGTTTGTGTAGGTGCTTTACACCGCTTCTTTACCACTCATGCGAGTACGCGCTGCTCTTATTGGCCTGGTTGCCCTGGTGGGCTGCTCACGTTCGGGTACCGAAAGCGCCACTGCTGCCGACAGCACCCAGACCCGCGGCCAGGTAGCCGACGCGCTGGCCAACGACCTGGATACCCTGCTGGCCGATGCCAATGGCTTGGACGTGACCTTTTTCAGCGATGGCATCTACCCCGCTACCCTACGGCGGGTGGCACCCAACGGCGAGAAGGGCGAGCTCGTGCCGCTGCGGGCCAAGGTGCAGGCCGGGCTACTGGTGGCACTGCTGGAAGCAGGCCGCGACGCCCCCTTTGTAGAGGCCATACCACCCACCCGTATCGATGCCGTGGGCCACGGGCTGGTGCGACTGCCCGGCGGCGCTACCTACGAGGTGCAGGTGGACGAGCCCGAAGCGCCCGCGGATAACTAGCCGACCTCGGCGCCCTCGCGGCTGAGGCCGTACTTTTCGATCTTGTTGTAGAGGTGGCTGCGCTGGATGTCGATGACCTCGGCGGTCTTGGTCACGTTCCAGTTGTGCTCGTCGAGCTTGGCCTGGATGAAGAGTTTCTCGATGTGGTCTTTAAACTCCTGGAACTTGTCGTAGTGCTTCAGTACATCGGCTAGGCCGTTGCTGCTGCTGCTGGCCAGGCCGGTGCCGATCATGGCGTAGGTTTTGACCTCGTGGGGCGTGATTTCGCGCTCTGAGAAAATGGCCAGCCGTTCGATGACGTTGTGCAGTTCGCGTACGTTGCCGGTCCAATCCAGTTGCTTGAGTAGCTCGTAGGCGGCAGGCTGGATGGTCTTGGGCGGAAAGCCGTATTCCTCGCAGATTTCTTTCAGGAACGCGTCGGCGATGAGGGGGATGTCTTCGGTGCGCTCGCGCAGGGCCGGCACGTGGATGAGGATGACCGACAGGCGGTGGTAGAGGTCTTCGCGGAAGCGGTTTTCGGCGATTTCCTTCTTTAGGTCTTTGTTGGTGGCGGCCACCACGCGCACGTTGACGTTGATTTCTTTGTCGCCGCCCACGCGCGCGATTTTGCTCTCCTGTAGGGCGCGCAGCACTTTGGCCTGGGCCGCAAGGCTCATGTCGCCGATTTCGTCGAGGAAGAGTGTGCCGCCGTTGGCCTGCTCAAACTTGCCGATGCGCTGCTTGACGGCGCTGGTGAAGGCGCCCTTTTCGTGGCCAAAGAGTTCGCTCTCAATGAGTTCGCTGGGGATGGCCGCGCAGTTGACCTCGACGATGGGGCCGGCGGCGCGGGCGCTCTTTTCGTGGATCCAGCGCGCGACGAGCTCTTTACCCGTGCCGTTGCTGCCCGTAACGAGCACCCGGGCATCGGTGGTGGCCACGCGGTCGATGGTTTGCTTGATGTGCTGGATGGCCGGGCTGGTGCCGATGAT
>JANRLA010000107.1:0-11093 GCA_033763015.1 Bacteroidia bacterium | reverse complement strand
CTGAGGCTCGGGCGGCTGGCGCCGGTACGCTAAACGAGGGCAAACTCGCGGTCTTCGAGGGTGTGGAAGAAGTTCAGCAGCTCTTCGCCCGACAGGTTGCGCTTCAGGCGCCCGCCCACGGCGACCGACACCTTGCCCGTTTCTTCCGATACAATGACCGCCGCTGCATCGCTTACCTCGGTGATGCCCAGCGCGGCCCGGTGGCGCATGCCCAGCTCGGGCGGCAGGTCGGGGTCGTCAGAAATGGGCAGCACACACCGCGCGGCGACAATTTGGTCGCCCCGGATAAGCACCGCCCCGTCGTGCAGAGGGCTGGTGCGGTTGAAGATGGACAGCAGCAGGCGCTTGGAGACCACGGCCCCGATGCGGTCGCCCGTTTGCTCAATGTGCGCCAGGGCCGTGGCGCGTTCCAGCACCACAATGGCACCCGTCCGGGCCGACGACAGGGTGTCGCAGGCCTCGATAATCTCCTGGTACTCAACCTCACGGCTGATGTAGTTGCCCGCCAGCCGCCGACGCAGGTTAGCCACCACCGTGTTCTGGCTAAAGCCCAGAAAAAACCGCCGGATCTCGGGCGAAAAGACCACCACGAGCGCAATGGAGCCCAGGCTCAAAAACTGATTGAGTAGCGTCAGGAGCAGGTCCATCTTCAGCACCTCGACCACCCGGTACACCAGAAAGACCACCAGCAGCAGCACCACGACCTGCACCACAACCGTGCTGCGAAAGGCTTTGTAGAGCTTGTAAAACAGAAAAGATACCAGCAGGATGTCGAGCACATCCAGCGCCGTTACGGTCACGAAGCCAATGCTAAACTCCGGCATCCTGGTAAGCCCGCCAAGCGGCGACCACCGCACGGGTGGGCGCAACAGCGTGAACCCGCAAGATACGCACCCCAGCGAGGAGCGCCTGGAAGTGCAGCGCCGCCGCAGGGGCTTCGGTAGCGGCGTAGTCGGCGCTGCCCGTTAGCGCGCGCAGCATGCGCTTACGCGACAGGCCAATGGCCAGCGGGTAGCCCAGCTCTGCCAGGTGACCCAGGGCCCGCAGGAGCCGAAAATTGGTGCCCGGGTCTTTGCCGAAGCCAAACCCGGGGTCGAGCACCAGGTCGTAGAGGCCCGCCGCCTGAGCTGCCCCGACTCGCTCGACGAAATAGCCCCAGACCTCGGCCACCACGTCGTCGTAGTGGCTATCGGCGTGTAGTTCGTGCACCGAGCGGCCCCGGCTGTGCATTGCGATGAGCGGCGCCTGGTACTGCGCGCAGGTAGCGAACATGCCGGGGTCGAACCGGCCCGCGGAGATGTCGTTGACGATATCGGCGCCGGCCTCGAGCAGCGCCTGGGCCACCGGGGCACGGAAAGTATCCACGGAAAACAAGGCCGCCGGGAATGCGCGGCGCACGGCCGAGAACGGCGCGAGCCGGTCCAGCTCTTCGCTTTCGCTGACTTCGGCGGCACCGGGCCGGCTCGAAACGGCCCCCAGGTCGATCGCATCGGCGCCCTCCTCCAGCAGCACCCCCACCCGATCCACCACCGCCTGCGCGCTAGCCAGCTGCCCGCCATCCGAAAACGAGTCCGGCGTCAGGTTCACTACCGCCAAGATGCGGGGCTCGGCCAGGTCGAGCAGCCGACCGCGGCAGTTGAGTGTCGTTCTTGGGGTACCGGGCGCCACTGGGGCAAAGCTAGGCAGCCACCGCCCGTGTAACTTGCCCCCTCTATGGCTACTACCGCCGACCAGTGGCGGGCCGTCATTGGCCGCTGCCGCACCCTGTACCAGGCCAAAGCCCAGGACTACGGCGCCTCGTGGACCGTGCTGCGCACCCACGCCATCCTCGATCAGCTCTACATCAAGGCCAAGCGCATCCGCACCCTCGAGCTCACCGGCGTATCTAAAGTGGGCGAAGATGCCCAGGGCGAGTTCGTCGGCATCGTCAACTACGGCCTGATGGCCCTCATGCTCCTCGAGCCCACAGTGCAACAGGCCGTTGCGCACCACCAGTACCAGCCGCCGCTACCTGACCTGCTGGCCTGGTACGATGCCCAGGCCGAGCGCGTGTACGACACCCTGATGCGCAAAAACCACGACTACGGCGAAGCATGGCGCGAAATGGACCCCCGCTCCTATACCGACATGATCCTTGTTCGGGTGTTGCGCATGAAGCAGATCGAGGCCAACGCCGGCGCCACCACCGTCTCAGAAGGCCTAGAGGGCAACCTCATCGATACCGTGAACTACGCCGTGTTTGCCCTCATCCGGCACGAGGAGTCGAAATCTGCGTAATTTCCCCACCTACGTTTCTACCTATGCGCTACTTCCTAGCCCTGCTCTTGGTTTCGGTACTCCTCTATGGGTTTGTACCCCTGTGGTGGGTTTTTGTACCCGCTACGGCCTTGGCTGGGTATTGGCTGGCTTTCTCGCCACTGCAGGGCTTTGCCATTGGCCTGGGGACTCACCTGTTGTTTGTGGGGATCTCAGTAGCAATTCTCAACGAAAGCAACGATGGCATCCTGGCCTACCGCATTGCCGGTGTGCTTGGGCTGCCCTCGGCCTTTAGCATGATCGCCGTCACCGCCGTGCTTCACGGCCTGTTGGGCGGGCTGGCCGGTTGGGGCGGTGCACTGCTACAGAGCAAAAAGCGCGCAGTCGCCTAGCGAAGGATTACCAGCTTGCCCCAGCCCTTTTCGAAGAATTGGGCGGTCTGGTTGGTGTCGAATTTTACCTCGGCATTGCCGGGCATCTTGACGACCGTGCGGTAGAGGTACACGCCGTTGGCCAGGGGGTCGCCGTAGGTGTCGGTGCCGTCCCAGGCCCAGCGGGTTTCGTAGGTGCCAATGGCTACCTCGCCCAGTTCGACTAGGTCGATAACCTTTACGAGCCGACCCGACACCGTGTAGATGTGCACCTGGAACACCTCGGGCAGCACCGAGCCGGTCAGGGTATACACCCACCGGGTTTGGGTACTAAAGGGGTTGGGGTAGTTGATGATCTGGGTCAGGCGGCTTTCGCTGGTAACCTGAAATGCGACCTCATAGGGCTCGGTGCCCGCCAGATTGCCGCTGGCATCGACCACTCGCACCTGGAGCACGTATTCGCCATCGGGCAACTCGGGGGTATACGTGACCCGTGCCCGATTGCCCCCATCTTCGGTAGCGGGGGTAAACTCCAGCAGGCCCGGGGCGTAGAACACCCGACCGGCACCCGGGATGGGGGTCGCATCGCGGGGGTTGAGGTACACTTCAACCGTAGTCGTATCGCTCAATAGCAGGTTGGGGTTGTCGTCGCGGGCCTCGATGCTGATGACCGGCCGAGGCGAGACAATCTCGCCATTGACGATCTGTCGGCCATCGAAGAGAATATCTACCGCTGGGTTCACCCGGTCGCGGGCCACCGCGAAGGGGATACGGAAGCTGTTGTTGAACCGATAACGTTCGGCCAGCGCCGGGGCGGCGTTGGCCTCTACCCGCAACGTAGAGGCCCCCGATAGCCCCCGGGTACTAAACGTATCGGCGAGCACAAAGAAGGCCCCTGGCGCCAGGGGTGGGATCCGCAGTTGGCCCACGGGCACACTGGTCGCGCCCGTGGGGGTCACCACCAGGCTGGCCCAGGCGCTGTCGGTAGGCTGTTCAGAGAGGTTACGCACACCGATGCGCACGCGCTGCTCGGCCCCTTCGGCCAGTTCTGCACCCCCGAAGTCAAAGTCGGTCAGGGCATCCAATGTGAGCTCTGGCAACGGGGTGTAGCCCACCACAATACTATCGGGCTGGGGCGGGGTGCGGTACGTGGCATCGGTGAGTGTGGCCTGCACCGAGAGGAATGGGAACCGCCCGGCATCTAGGGCGCTTAGGTCCAGCAGACTGCCTGCGGGGTGGGCTGCCACCACTAGGCTATCGGTGCCATCGGCCCGAAGGGCACGTACGGTGAGGTTGCCATTGTCACCGGGGCCGGGGTCCAGGCTTGTCCACCCCCACACCAGGCTACCCCAGGCCGCCACGGGCCCAATGGCTAGCGGTTGAACTGCCCCACTACTTACAACGCCCCTGACCATGGTGTCGGAGAAGGCCTCCCACCGGTTGGTACTCACCGGCACCAGTGCCTCAATGGCCTGGCCCTGCGGCAGGCCTTTGCGGCCCAGTAGCACAAAGCCCTGGTTGGCCGGCTGGTTCTCCAGTCCGCTGGCACCTACGCTACGCAAGCTGCTCTTGAAGCTTTCAGATCGTGTCGTGAACGGAAACCCATGCGTATGCCCCCCCATCAGCACCACGCCCGTGTTGGGCCGTAGGGTATCCATCAGTTCCTTCAGGCCCACACTGTCGGTCGCGGCCAGGAGCCGCATCCGGCCGTAGGGGCTTATCTCGGGTAGCAGGGCATCGCCCGAGACAGGGTCGAAGAGTGTGTAAAAGACCCCTGTACCTGCATATTCTCTGAACGATTGCCGCACGATGCTTGAGCCGTTCACCTGCACCTCGTAGTTGAGTCTCATTGCCCGGGCATCGATTTCAACGGGTGCCGTGCGGTACGAAAAACGCCGGGTCGTAGCCGAGTAGGTGAGGTCGTCGGTCCCGCCCTCGGCAAACTGCGCCGGGCTCGTCAGTCGCCACCCCGTGGGCTGCCCAGGGGCAAGACTGAAGCTCGCGTTTGCCCAGCCGTCGGTCCGCTCAGTCTCAATGCGCACCCGCCAATAGTAGGGCACCCCTTCGTACAGCGGCCCCGCTGGCCGGTAACTGCCTTGGTAGTGTGTGCCTGCCACCGGCCCCGACTGTACTAGCGCGGGCGAGGTAAACGTGGGCAGCGTGTCGAGCTCAAAGTAGTACGTTACCGGCCCGTGCTGGGTATCGTTGTAGAAGGCTGCGCGAAGGGTCAGGGTATCGGCCGACACAGCCTGGAACGGGGCCGGGAAGATGACCACCGGGATGTCTGAGGCCACCGTCACCGAGGCCACTGCGTGGTTGTTCGCTTCGGTCAGTTCAGCCACTTCTGCGCGGCTGTCAAGAACAACAGCAAACTCATTCACCCCCCGTAGGCTGTCGCCCGCCATCGGCACGGTATACACCAGCGTGTCGCTGGGCCCGCTGAGCAGCACCCGCCGATCGGGGAACCGCACAATGCGGTTCTGGGTGAGCACCCGCTGCTCCAGCTGCACGGTAAACGAATCTGTGGCTTGCAGGCCCAGGTTTCGTACCGCCACCTTGACCTGGAACGAGTCGAGGAAGATGGTTGGGTCTTCCGGAGAAAAGGTGATGGAAAGGTTGTCTTCGGCCACAAAATCGGGTGCCGTGGGCACTTGCAGCCAAATGGAAGGGTCGCCCTGCAGGTTGTACTGCTGCGCGTGTTGGATGGCAAAAATGTCGGTGTAGTGGTTGTCGCGGTTCAGGTAGCGGCGGATAGCCTCCTGCTGCAACACCCCCTGCCGTATCTGGGGCTGCTCCTGGTAGCCCAGGGTATACACGTCACGCAATACATCGGCCATGTAGCTGATAATGCCTTGGTTGGGTACCGAAAGCCAGCCAATGCAGCCCTTATTGTCGGCCTTCACCCACTGCTCGCCAAAAGAATTACTGCTGCTACCGGCCGCGAAATTGCCCGCGTAGCAGCCGTTGGCCAATACCAACGGGTAGCGCCCCGTATTCTCGTAGTTCTCGGGGGCCTCTATTTCGATGTCAAAAATATTCGTGGCCGAGTGGCCCAGGAATGTGAGCACACCAGCCCCAGCGTTAATGGCAGCCCGTATTTCGGTACTGGTGCCTACGTCTACGGTGGTGAGTGAGTTCTTTTGGTGGTAGAACACCTCGCCAAAGAGCGGAGCGCCCTCTTTTATTGGTGCCAGCAGCCCATCGAGCACCGCCCGTATCTGCTGCTGCTCGCTAACTGTGTTGCCACCCCCCAGGTGGATGGCATCTTTCATCCAGGGCTCGAAGGCTTGGTGCTCGTAAAAGTCCACTTTTGCTAGGTACGCCAGGCCCTCAGCATCGGTATCAATCGAAACGCGCCCAATGGGTATCACGGGCTCGTGGTTACGTTGGGTAAAGCTGTAGTTGCTTACAAATTCGATGTCTGAGGCTGGGTTGCCCCACGTGTGTACGTGCCGGGGGGTATCGCGGTTAGGGCCCTGGTTCGCCTTGCCCCAAAGGAGTACAAACTGTGGGGGCGTCTGCCAGCGGCTCAGTGCCGTAGCAATCATGCGCTTGGTAGCCACCGGGTGGACCTGTCCGAAGCCGTACTCATCGTAGATCTCGTCCATGTACACCACCTTGGCCCGCTGGGGGTTCACGGTGCAGGTATCGCGGTATTGCTTGTAAGCCTCGGCTGAAGCTGCCAGCGACCGGTGGGTGAGGATAAGGAACGTGGCCTCGTTTTCGGGCAGAAACGTCCCCGTTACATCGTAAGCTGCAATGTTGGCCTGGGCGACGGTGCGCACAGCCGTAGTGGTAAAGGCAAACAACCGGTGATCGCCACTGCTGGGCGGCACGTACACCAGCAGCGTATCGAGCGTACTGGCGCCTGCCTGCTGGCGCACAACACCCACGAGCCGACGGCGGTTGGTGAGGTCGTACACGTAGCCACTGTCGGTAGCGGCGATGTTGAGCCCTTCCAGGCGTAAGTAATGGGCGCCAGGGGTGGTTGGGGTCCACCGGTCTAGCCAAACAAACTGTTGGCCATTGTACCGGAACAGCCGGTCGTAGCGCAGCTGAAGCCGGTTGTGCCGTATCCGCTCGTTGGGTAGCGTTGGGGCCGCCCCCACAACGACGCTACCCGAGGCCAACTCACTGTGTAGGCCCTGTAGGGTTACCTCCCGAACGACAAAATCGCTGAAGTTGTCGATGACTTGGGCCGAGCCCAGGCTTACCCGCACCGAATGCGAGCCCAGGGTAAACGGCGTGAACCGGAACCTCAGCTCGGGCGGTGACGTGGCAACCGGGGCCGGGAACAGGTTTGAGCGTGTATAGGTACCAGCCGCCGGGGTGGTTATAGGGGCAGCGGCAAGACCCTCGCCCGTGGTAAAATCTGCATTGTTTGTGTACCGCGGGTCGAGCGAGGTCGCGCTACCGGCCTGGTACGAACTCGCGAAAAAGACCTCATCCAAGTGCCGGTACTGCGCCTCGGGCGAAAGCCCTGTCAAATCTGAGAGCTGGGTCGTTACCGTCTGGTAGCGCAAGCCGGGCGTGGCATCCCAACTCAGGTAATACTGTGCCTCATTCGATACCTGGCTAATGTTTGGCAGACTAATGCGGGTTGGATCGAGCCCCCCCTGTGCATCGCTGGTGCGAAACAGCAGCGAATCGAGCTTCGCGTTCCGGTGCCCGCCATAAAACTCCAGGTAATCTTCGGACTCAAACACCGCCGGGTCGCCCACACCCGATACGTAGATCGGTTCCTCCTCCCCGTTGAAGTAGAGGTGAAGGCCCGCTACAGGCTGGCCGATCACCTCTGGACGGGCCAGGGCCAACTGTGCCCCCGTTACGCGGAAAACGCCCACGTCGGCGAACGTTTGAGTTAGCGAAGGTCCGGTAGCAATTCGTAGCCGGATGTAAGGCCTGCCGATTTCAAGCCACTCGTAGCCCGTCGCCCAGTTGCTCAGTTGCCCCAAGAGCCTCTGGGGTAGCAGGCCCACCCCTGTAGCCAGAGCCAGCAAAATCAGACGGCGTAGTCGCATCATTTGTTCAGGGTATCAAAGCCAAAGCGAACCGAGACCAGGTTCGAGGCCAGGTTGTCGTCAAAGCCGCTCAGGTTAGTTAGGGCGTAGTCCAGTTGCAGGGTATACTTCTTGAGCGGCAGCCGCAAGCCCACCCCTGCGCTGGGTGCCAGTTCCAGTTGCCGGCCCCCTGCCACCGTTTCTACGTACTGCAGGTTGTACACCCCCAGCCGCACCGAGACCAGGTTCTTAAACACACCCTCTAGCCCCAGCTTGGGGTCTACGCTCACGGCATCGCTGCCGACCAGGGTGTTGCGCTGCCCATCGAACGTGAATTCGGCCTCTAGGGCGGCGTTGATGGCCAGTTTGGCGGGGTCGCCAAAGCGCCGGGCTACGCCGAGCCGCGCCGAGGGCAAGGTCAGCTCAATCGAGTTAACCGGTAGTTCGTTGCCCGTGGCCAAAAATGTCGCCTCCACCGGCTCGGTATTGAACGACCAGAGGTTGAAGGTAGACGTGGCATCGACCAGGACCAGCCCCAGGCGCCAGGGCCCGCGCACGTAATGGGCCCCCACATCCAGGCCAAAGCCCCAGGCGGTGGCAAACTGCCCCACCGTGCGGTTGATGAGCTTAAAATTGCCACCCACACTCAGGCCCGGTACGGCAGACAGCTTTCGGGCATAGCTTACCAGCAGCGCCAGGTCGGCAACCGAAAAGGCCGTGATACGGGCGTAGTTGAAGCTATTGCCGTCGCGGAAGTTGAGCGTATTCGGGATGTCGTCTACCCCCAGGCGCACCACCGTGAGCGCAAACGCGCTCTGGGCATCTACCCGGGTGGCGAAGGTGCCGTAGTCGTATTTCACCACCCCGGCAAACTGCTCGCTGTGCATCAGGGCGATTTCATAGCCCTTTTCCAGGCCCGTTAGGGCCGCAGGGTTCCAGAAGCCAGCCGTGGCATCGTCTACCAGGGCGCTGTAGGCATTGCCCAGCGCTGCGGCGCGGGCCCCTACCCCAATCTTCAGAAACTCGTTGCTGTACTTACGGGCGGTTTGAGCGGGCGCAACGTACCCAATAAGTACCGCCACGCTTGCTGCGAGCCACCCCTGTACTCGGAATCGAAACCCTAAAACCACTGCTTGAAGTTGTGTCGGCGCAGGTTGCCACACAAGCAAAAACCTGGCCGTGGTAGCGCCTAGTTGCGCGTTTTTTTCGGGCGGCGGCGGCCCGTGTCCCAGGTTAGGGCCCCTCGGTAAGTCCACCCTGTCGGGATGTTCTCGCCAACCACCACGTAGCTGGCACCCAATTCGCCGCCAATACCCCACTTGGGCAGCAACTGCCAGTGCAGGCTGGGCTCTACCGAGTAGTCAGCTACGGCATTGGCCCCAATACCGCGTGCGCCGCCAATGAGGCTGCCATCGGCGCGGTAGTAGTCGGTGTTGTAGACCGACTGGGTGCCCACCAGCCGCACCTGGGCCCGCCAGAGCGGTGCTACCTGGTACCGGGCAAATGCCTGAAACCGGATCTGATCGGCGAAGCCGCGGGTCCGGTGTTGGTACCCGGCCTCGGCCCCAAAGCTCAGAGCACTGGCAGGCGCGTGGTGAAAGAACTGGAGGCCCAGGCTTTGGTCCCACTCGCCATCGCCAGTCAACAGGCCATTGGCTTGGTTGGCCTCGCCGGTGGGTATGCCCAGCTCCAGGTATACCGACCACACCGAGGCCCCAGCTGCGCCAATCCGGTAGCGCAGGCCCAGTTCCTGGTCCGAAAAGCCCTCGTTCACATCGCCTGCAAAGAGCTCCTCACCGCTGTTGGCGCCCACCTGCCGATTCAGCGAACTGCGCTCGTGGGGCATCAGGCCCACCACCAGCGTGAGGCGGTCGGTAAGCCCATACGTGAATTCACGCACCACCCGGTAGTGCTGCAAGGTGGGTATCGCCACCCGGTCGTAGCCCAAGAGGTAGAGCCCGTTTGTACGCTGGTAGGTAACCCCGTACCAGGCAAAGCCCTTTTTGCGTGGCTGAATAAAGCCCGCCGTCTGGTACTGCGCCCAACCTGGGGTGTGCAGCAGCACTAGGAGGGCTACTGCGCCGAGAGAACGCCAGTGCCAAAAGTGACGTTGAACGGTTTGCATTGGATGAGTACGTGTGAAAACTGCGTAATGCCCACCCCAGCGGGTACGGCGTAGACCTGGGCGCCCTGGTTTCGCTGGAGGCGACCCAGCTCGACGCGGGTACAGGTGTTGATGTTCGAGGCATCCAGCAGGCCACAATTGCTCAGGTAGACAAACAGGCCGGGGCCAGGGTCAGTGCTGAAGTTGTCGGCCAGGCGCAGCTCGAGCGCGCCACTGGGCAAGCGTACCAACTGGGCGGTACCCGTAGCCTGCTCATGCGGGATAGGGCCGCCCACAATAGTTGCCGTTCGGCTGCTGGGTAGCACCACCACCGGGTACCAGGGGCTTACGACCCCGTTGGCGCGTACCCGTACCCGGGCACTGCCCGGCGCGGTGGTTATCAGGTCGCCTTCAGGCGAGAGGGATACTAAAGCGGGGGTATCGGTCTCCCACGTATAGATAAGCCCGCCGATGGGCTCTCCGCTCAGGTTCTGTGCTTGGGCCGTCAGCTGGGCCGTGGCGTGGTGGTACAGGGTATCGGGTACGGCTGCGGCAAAGCTGGCCACGGTGAGCGGGCTCGGCACGACCGTGATGAGCGCCTCGGCTTGGGTGCCATCGGCGGCCGTAGCTACCACCGTGGCCTGCCCGGCGGCCACGGCTACCACTGCGCCGCTGGGCTGTAGGCCCACGACGGTGTCGGACGACGAAGCCCACTGAAAGGTTGTGGTAGTGGGGTCGCCAAACGGGTCCCAGTACTGGGCTATAAACTGTAGCGAGGCCCCCACCTCAAGGGCCGTATCGGCGGGCAGAACCGCTACACGCGCGCCCAGCACCTCGCGTGGGGGGTCGGGTACCACCTCGGTCTCAATGCAGCCACTCAGGGCTGCAACCAAAACACCCACCAGCGCTATGCGGTTGCGATTCATGTTGCACCAAAGATATCCTGCGCATCAGCCCCCTACCCCGGCCCAAGACGCAGCTTAGGCCCTTGCTAACCAAACGACCTGCAAACGCACTGCGCTGCGCATCTTCACGGTACACCCCACATCCCCCACCATGGCCTACCTATTCTTCCCCGGCCGGCACCTAGCCAACACCGCTTTCCAGGACACTTACCTGCGCGCCGTGCTGGGTGCCCCCTTGGGTAGCCTACAGTTCGTCGACAACGCGCCGCCGACATTCACCGAGCCCCTCACAACGCTCGTTTTTGCCATCACCAGCGCCAACCAGCAGCACGCGCGCTACAACCCCGTCCCTTACCACATCCGCGCCATTGGCGTAGACCGGTTTGGGGGCGAGTACCGCCAGGCGTTTGGCCTGAGCTACCGCATCTTCGGCATACCCCACTACCCGCCCAACGCG
>JANRLA010000106.1:0-6615 GCA_033763015.1 Bacteroidia bacterium | reverse complement strand
CGACTTCACGAATGCGCTCAAGAAATCGGGCCAGGGCATCCAAGAAATCTTCTTCCAGAGCACCACACTTGGCGAGCAGCTGTTGCCCCAGCTACAGCCCGATTTTGAGGCCCTGGGCCTGCAACTGACCGAATTTACCGTCTCCGGCGTCTCGCTGCCCGAAGACATCCAGGCCCAGCTTACGGCCATGGACATGGAGGCCCGCAAAACCCGCAAGGTTGGCGCTGCCCAGAACGAGGTCGAAATGCAGCGCAAAATGCAGGAGCAGATGCTCGAGCTGCAGAAACTCAAGGCCAAGGCCGAAATGAGCCAGAACATGGAGGACATGCAGAAGTTCCTCCAGCTCCAGCAGGGCATCATGATGGAGAACATGGCGAGCAACCCCGGCGGCGGCGGCATGATGGGCAACATGATGCAGGGCATGATGGGCATGAACCTGGCCAACCAGATGATGAACCAGCAGCCTCCGCAGAACCAGCAGCAGCCCCCCGCCCCCCCGGCCAATGCCATGAGCAAAGAGCAGGTGATGGCTACCCTGAAAGAGCTGGGCGAGCTAAAAGCCGCTGGCATCTTGACCGAAGAAGAGTTCAACGCCAAGAAAGCCGAGCTCCTGAGCCGCCTCTAGTGTATGGCGCAACTACTACGAAGGCCGCTGCTGCTTGCAATGGCCTTTTGGGTACTGGGGCCTAGTTTGGGTTTGCGGGCCCAGGCGCAGTATAACCTTGAAACAGTACCCAACCCCAAAGCCAGCCCCAGCTACGACCTGGTGGCCGACCCCGACGGAATCATTGGCGCCGAGTACGAAAGCCGGATCAACGCCCTGGTGAACAACCTTGAGCAGCAGACGACCATCCAGTTTGCCGTCGTTGCCCTCCAGTCCATTGGCCATGAGCCGGCCGAAAGCTTCGCCACCGACCTCTTCAACCACTGGGGCGTGGGGCAAAAGGAAACCAACAACGGCGGGCTGCTCCTACTGGTCATGGACCAGAAGCGCTGGCAGGTAGCCACCGGCTACGGCCTCGAAACCGTGTTTACCGACGCCATGTGTGTGCGCGTGGGTGAGGAGGTCATGGTGCCCCTCTTCCGCGAGGGCAAGTTTGGCGAGGGCATGTACCGCTACACCGAGCGGTTTGTGCAGCTCATGACCGACAGCACCGCCCTGGCCGAGCTCAACGAACAGCTTACCCCGCACCCCTACGACTTTCAGTTGTCTGAGCGTACCCAGTCGTGGCTATCGTACTACCTGGGCGCAAGTGCACTGGTTGCGCTGCTGGGGCTGGCCTTTGTGGGTGTCGCCCTCTCGAACCCCTCACCCTACCGCGGGTACCAGCAGCTCTACCCGTTCGGACACCTCATTTGGGGCATTCTGTTCGTTGCGCCCTACCTGCTGGTGTATTTCTTGGTGCGCCGCACCTTGCGCTACCTGCGCAACAAGCCACGCGCCAGCGCTACGACCGGCGAGCCGCTGGTCAAACTCGACGAAAAGGCCGACGACGCCCACCTAGACAAAGGCCAGCGTAAGGAAGAGGAAATCAAGAGCATCGACTACGATGTCTGGGTAAACCCACGCAAGCCTTCAGACATCCTCGTCCTGCCCTACAAGAAATTCTTCTCTTCCTACTTCCGCTGCAGCAAGTGCAACTACCGCACGGGCTACAGCTGGTCAGAAACCATCACACCGGCTACGTATTCCAGCTCTGGGCAGGGCAAGAAAACCACGGCCTGCAAGCATTGTAGCCACCGCAGTGTCAGCTACTACACCATCCCACAGAAAACTCAAAGCTCCTCCAGCAGCAGTGGGGGCGGCGGTGGTGGCGGCAGCTCGTTCGGCGGCGGCTCTTCGGGCGGCGGTGGCGGTGGGGGCAGTTGGTAGGCCCTAGGTACCGCGTGGCAGCCTACGGCTCGTTGCCGTCCTGCAGCTCGGGTGGGATGGGTTGGCCGCGCTCGCGCAGCCGCTGCAAGACAACCCGTACAAACTCGCGCTCGGCCATGTACACCTTGATGAGCTTGCGTGGCGGGATAACCTTCTTCGCTTTGGCGATGTAGTCGGCGTAAAGCGTAGCCTCTTTTTGCTTCTGGTCGGCGATGGTCTGCACCAACTCGTTGACCTGGGCATCGGTCAGGTTGTCTACCCCACGGTCGAGCACCAGGGTTTTGCTGCGCGTATCGAGCCTGAGGCGCTTGGTCGCTTCCTGGAAGTCGAAATACACAGGCCAGAAGGCCTTTTCTTCTTCCGGCGTAAGACCTGCCCGCTCACGAATGAACTGCTTGCGCAGGTCCTCAATGCGCTGCCCACGGTCTTGCATAAAGCCTTGGTTCTGGGCCCAGACGGCCCGTACAGGCCCTAGGCTCAGCACAAGAACCCAGGCTACAAGCCTGGTGGAAGTACGAAAGGGGAACATGGCTAGGGCTGAGAATCAAGGTATTCGGCGAGGGTGCCCTCGTCGGCGTTTTCGGTCAAAAAGGTATTAAGCGCCGTATCGGGGATGGCCGTGAGCGCAGTCTGGAGCGCCGCTTGGGCGGCATCGGGCGGCAGGGCCTCCATCAGGTACTCGCTGAATTCGGGGTCGGTGGCGGCTTCTTCTACAATCGACTCCAGCCGCAGGTCTGCGTAGCTGAGTGTAGGCTCGGCGGCCTGCTGCGGCGCGAGCCAGACAAAGGCAGCGACCACCAGGCAGGCCACGCTAACGGTTGGGGCCAACAGCCACACGGCACGGCGGACCGACCACCGCGTAGCCCGGGCTTTTTCCTGGGCCAGGCGCTGCTGCAAGGCAAACGGGAAACGGTCTTCAAACCCCTCGGGCAGGGCAAAGAAATCCCGTCGGAGCTCGGGGTGCTCCTCCAGCCGAAACGGCTTTTTGGGGTCGTGCGGGGCCATGGGGTTCAAGTTACAGGTTTCGCTTCGGTGGGTAGACGCGCCCAGGGGTGTAGAGTTTAATGGGCAGTAACGTACGCTTCTATTTTTTTTACCGCGTGGTGGTAGCTCGCTTTTAGGGCCCCTACGCTTATGCTGAACAACTCGGCCATGTCTTCGTAAGGCATTTCGTCGTAGTAGCGCAGCTGGAAGACCATGCGCTGGCGCTCGGGCAGCCGTAGGATGGCGTGCTGGAGCTTCTGCTCAATGTGGTCGGCGTCGGGCCCCAGGGTTTGGTCTACCTGCCGGGCCAACTGGCCCTCGACGTCCTCGATGGGCTGAAAGAACCGGCGTTTTTGCTTCCGTAGGTGGCTTAGGGCCTCGTTGGTGGCAATGCGGTAGAGCCAGGTACTCAGCTTGGCATCGGCGCGGAACTTGTCTAGGTTCCGCCAGGCCTTGACGAAGGTTTCCTGCAAGAGGTCCTGTGCCGTCTCATCGTCGATCACCATCCGGCGGATGACGCGGTAGAGCCGCTCCTGGTACCGGCGTACCAGCAGGTTAAAGGCATACCCGGCCGTATCGGGGTTCCGGGCACGAGCCAGTAAGTCTTCGTCCGTCAGTTCGTGGCCCACAGGGGGTCTGGGCTGGGCAGGCCAGCGGGTAGGGTGGAGGTGAAGCTACGATGCGCTGCCGGGGGCAGGGTTTAACGGCAAGCCTACGAAAAACCTGTTCATTTGCACACCCAGTCAGTGTGAACCCATGGCTAACCCAACCAAACGGCTTGATGCCACCACCTTGCCCCGCCAGTTGGCCTACTGGCGACTGAAGGACTGCCGCATCGTGTTTACCAACGGCGTGTTCGACCTCTTGCACTTAGGCCACATCGACTACCTGGAAAGGGCCCGCGCCCTGGGCGACGTATTGCTCGTAGGGCTGAATACCGATGCCAGCACCGCCCGGCTGAAGCCCGGCCGCCCCGTCCAGGACGAAGCCGCCCGCGCCCGCTGCCTGGCAGCGCTCTGGTTTGTCGACGGGGTCATTGCCTTCGACGAGCCCACCCCCCAACGCCTTATCGAGCAGGTACGCCCCGCCGTGCTGGTCAAAGGCGCCGACTACACCGTCGAGCAGATCGTGGGGGCCGAGTTTGTGCTCAGCTACGGTGGTCGGGTAGAGCCCCTGCCACTGGTAGAAGGCTTCAGCACCTCCGAGCTCATCCGCCGCATCCAGGCCCTGCCCCGATGATTGTACACCTGCTGTGGGGCCCGGATCGGGTGGCGGTAGACACCACTCAACGGGTCGAGATTTCGCAGCCCCTCAACCCCGAAGGGCCTCAGCCCCAGGCATTTGGCATCCCGCCCGCCACAGTTGAAACCTACGCCGTGCCTGGCTTCGTCGGCGATACCCTGCGCGGGGGGTCCTGCAACGTGCGTACCTACCGCCTCACACCCCACGGCAACGGCACCCACACCGAGAGCATTGGGCACATCGTTGACGCGCCCGTGCCGGTTACGGGGCTGCTCACTGAGCCTTTGTGGCCCGCCCTGGTGCTGCGCGTGCCCCTTACGCCCGGCCACGCAGCCGCCGAAGAGGGCTACCTGCCACCGCACCAGCCCCACGACCACCTCATCACCCGCGCGGCGCTCGAAGCTGCCGCAGGTGGGCTCACGCTGCCGCCCGGCGGGGCGGTGGTTGTGGCTACGGGCCAGCCCCGCGCCGCCCAGCTTACGAGCGAGACCAGCCCCTACCCCACCCACGCGGCTCTGAACTGGCTGGTGGGCCTGGGTGCGCGGCACCTGCTCCTCGACAGCGCCTCGATTGACCGGCTCGACGACGCGGGTCACCTGAGCAACCACCGCCTATGGTGGGGCCTGCCGCTGGGCAGCCGCAGCCTGTCCGAGGCCACCCGGGCTCAGGCTACACTTACCGAATGGTTGGCCATACCCGATTTCGTGGCTACGGGTCGTTACTTTGTGGCAGTAGAAGCCCCCCCTTTGGTCAGCGATGCAGTCCCCACCCGAGTCTTCCTCTACCCCCTCGGCCCCACCTAAAACGTTTTGGGACCGGCTGCTGCTGCGCCCGGCCGGCAGTGGTCGGCGCTTTCGGCGCTGGCGCCAGGGCCTATTCGTGGCCGTAGGGCTGCTGCTGCTACTGCCCGTGGTGTACGTGGTGCGGGTCTACACCCAGATGCCCAGCTTTCAGCGGCTAGAGAACCCCACTCTCAGCCTCTCGAGCGTCGTCTATTCAGCCGACCGCGAGATCCTGGGCTCGTACCACCTCGACCAGCACCGCATCACCGTGGGCCTCGAGCAGATACCTGCCCACGTGCAGCAGGCGCTCCTGGCCCGCGAAGACGTGCGGTTTTACAGCCACGCGGGCGTCGACCCCATCGCGTTTCTCTCAGCCGTGTTCAGCCAACTCTCTGGCAACCCGCGCGGGGGGTCCAGCATTACCCAACAGTTGGCCCGCAACCTGTACGACCAGGAAGTGGGCCGCGACCGGAATGTGGAGCGGAAAATCCGCGAGGCCATCGTAGCCTTTTTCCTCGAGCGTCGCTTCACGAAAGCCGAAATCCTCGAGGGCTATTTCAATACCGTGCCCTGGGGCGGCACCGTCTACGGCATTCAGGCCGCCGCCAAGCGCTACTTCAACAAAGAGGTAAAAGACCTTACCCTTACCGAGGGGGCCATGCTCATTGCCATGCTCAAGGGCCCCTCTCTCTACGACCCCGTGCGCAACGTGGCGGGCACTACCCTGCAGCGCAACGTGGTGCTCGACCAGATGGTGCGCTACGGCTACCTGCCTGAGGCCACCGCCGATTCGGCCAAGAAAGCCCCGCTGGGCACCACCCGTGTGTACAACCAGGAGCACAACGCCGGGCTGGCCACCTACTTCCGCGAGCAGCTGCGGCCCTGGATAACCGAGTGGTGCAAGAAGAACGGTTACGACCTCTACGCCGACGGCCTGCGCATCTATACCACGCTCAACGCCCGCATGCAGCGCTACGCCGAAGAGGCCGTCCGCGAGCATTTGCGTGAATTTCAGCCCGTCTTTGAGCGCGAACTGCGGGGCCGCGAACCCTGGATTCGCAACGATACCATTACCGACGATGCCATCCGGCGCTCGGCGCGCTACAACATGATGCGTACCGCCGGGGCCAGCAAAGAGGCCATCCTCAAAACCTTTCGCACCGATAAGCGGGCCATGCGTGTCTTTAGCTGGACCGACCCCCGCGGCTACATCGACACCACGATGACGCCCCGCGACAGCGTGCGCTACTACGCCCGGTTCCTCCAGCCCGGCATGATGGTCATGGACCCCGCCACGGGCCACATCCTGGCCTGGGTAGGCGGCATCGACCAGGAGTACTTTCAGTACGACCACGTGCAGCTGGGCAAGCGGCAGGTAGGCTCTACGTTTAAGCCCTTTGTCTACACCGCCGCCTTCGACAACGGCTTTTCGCCCTGCCACGAGCTGCTCAACGTGCCCGTCGAGGTCCATGTCGGTGAGCGTGAGGATGGCTCGATGGAGGTCTGGCGGCCCTCCAATTCCGATGGCTCCATTGGCGGGTGCATGACCCTGCGTCGTGCCCTGGCCATGAGCGTGAACATCGTCACGGCACGGGTCATGAAAGACATTGGCCCCCGCGTGGTGCGCGAGTACGCCTACCGCATGGGCATCACCACAAAACTCGATGCCGTGTACAGCCTGGCCCTGGGTACGGTAGACCTCTCGGTCTTCGAGATGACCGGCGCCTACGCCAC
>JANRLA010000105.1:0-20406 GCA_033763015.1 Bacteroidia bacterium | reverse complement strand
CTCGCTACCCGGGCGGCGGAGCAGGATACCCGCTTTTTCGTAGTTGGCCTCTTCGACAAACCGGCTTTCGGGGTACTGGCTGATGAGCTGCTGGAACTTCTCGAGCGCGCGGTCGTACTCGGCCTGGTAGCTGTAGGCCAGGCCGCTTAGGTAGAGCGCTGCGGTGGTGACTTGGTTGAAGGGCTGAAGGGCAGCATTGTCGAAAGCAATGGCCGCATCGCCGTAGTTGCGTACCTGTAGCGCAGCTTCGCCCTGGGCCAGGAAGCGCTCGGCCACCTCGTTGCGGGGCACCGCCGGAGCCTGGGCCTGGGTGGTCGTAAGGCCCGGCTTGCAGGCACCTATCAAGGTCATGAGGCCAATGAGCAGCCCAGCCCTGTACCCACTGCGCATGCGTGTTACTCCCATTCGATTGTCGCGGGGGGTTTAGAGCTAATGTCGTACACGACTCGGTTTACGCCTTTCACGTGGTTGATGATGCGGCTGCTGATGGCGGCCAGGTCGTCGTAAGGGATTTGGGCCCAGTCGGCGGTCATGCCGTCGGTGCTCGTTACTGCGCGCAGAGCCAACACGTTTTCGTACGTGCGCTCATCGCCCATCACCCCCACGCTCGATACCGGCAGCAGCACGGCAAAGGCCTGCCAGATGGTGTCGTACAGGCCCCGTAGGCGCAGTTCTTCAATAAAGATGGCATCGGCGGCCTGCAGCACCGCCACCCGCGCTGGGGTCACTTCGCCCAGTACCCGAATGGCCAGGCCTGGCCCCGGGAAGGGGTGCCGGCCCAGGATGGCTGGGCTGATACCCAGCGAGGCCCCCACCCGGCGCACTTCGTCCTTGAAGAGCATTCTCAGGGGCTCTACCACCTTCAGGTGCATGCGTTCGGGCAGCCCGCCCACGTTGTGGTGGCTTTTGATGGTTGCCGAGGGGCCCGCTACAGGGGCGCTCTCAATCACATCTGGGTAGATGGTGCCCTGGGCCAGAAACTCAATTCCCTGGATGCGCTTGGCCTCGGCCTCGAAGACCTCGACAAACAGGCGGCCGATCGCCTTGCGCTTCGCTTCGGGCTCGGTTACCCCCGCCAGGGCAGCAAAGAAAGTGGCACTGGCATCCACCCCGCGTACGTTCAGGCCCATGCCCTGGTACTGGGCCAGCACCTGGGTGTACTCGTCTTTGCGCAGTAGGCCGGTATCTACAAAAATGCAGTGCAGCCGGGGGCCAATGGCACGGTGCAAAAGCACCGCCGCCACGCTCGAATCGACCCCGCCCGACAGGGCACACACCACCGACCCTGCGCCGATCTGCGCCTTGAGCGTGGTGAGTGTGTGCTCGACGAACGCCTCGGGCGTCCAATCGGCTGCTGCGCCGCAAATACGGAGCACAAAATTGGCCAGCACGTCACGGCCGTAGGCGCTGTGCGTGACCTCTGGGTGAAACTGGAGCCCGTACCGGCGCCCCCCTTCGTCGGCAAACGCAGCCACGGGGATGCTATCGGTACCCGCCAAGGGCGTAAAGGGCGCGGGCAAGTCGAGAATGGTATCCGAGTGGCTCATCCACACGGGGCTGTCGGGTACCCCGGCCAGCAGCGGCGAGTCGGCCACCTTGCGCAGCTGGGCCCGGCCGTATTCGCGGTGGTCGCTCGGGGCCACCCGCCCCCCGTGCGCCTGGGCCAGCAGTTGGGCCCCGTAACAGATGCCCAGCAGGGGCACAGAGCCCAGGCTATCCAGTGGCACCGTAGGCGCACTGGGCTGGGTGACCGAAGCCGGGCTACCGGAAAGAATAACGCCTTTGGTGGCAGGGGTAAGCGGGGGTACGTTGTTGAACGGCACCACCTCGCAGTACACGTGCAACTCACGCACCCTGCGGGCTATGAGTTGGGTGTACTGCGAGCCAAAGTCGACAATCAGAATCGTATCCTGCATCCGCTAGCCCGCCACGTTGTTCAGCGCCGCAAAGCTACAACCCTACCTGCGACTGGGCAGGCGGTAGGGTTCAAATTCGGGCAGCTGGGTGTAGCGGTCGGGGTAGTCCGATATCAGGCCATCGACGCCCAGGCTGAGTAGCCGCCGCATGTCGGCCACCTCATTCACCGTCCAGGGGACAACCTGAATGCCCTTCGCGTGGCAAAAGCTGACCAGTTCGGCATCGACCAGTTCAAAGTAGGGGCTGTAGTGGGTGGGGTAAAAACCCAGCCGCTCCAGGTTGGCCTCCGGCCCATCGGTGTTCTCCACCAAGAGGCAGAGCGAGATACCCGCGTTCATCTGGGCCGCGGCCTGGAGCGTAGCCGGGTTGAAGCTTTGTAGGGTGCTCGAGGAGCGGATTTCCAGCCGGTTGATCTCGCCTACCAAGATGCGGGTAAACAGTTCGGCACTGGGCACCAGCCCCTGGGCCTCCCACTCGGGTGTATGCTTCGTTTCGATGTTGTAGTAAGGTTCGGGCCAGCCTTCGGCCTGGCACCGGGTGCGCACCGCAGTCACGACCTCGGCCAGGGTGGGCTTGTAGGCCCGGCCTAGCACCTGGCCCGGGAAGCGTGGGTGGGGCCGAGTGCCACAGTCGAAAGCCCGAATCTGGGCGGCGGTAAACTGTCGGATGGGCAGGCGGGCGCTGTCTGCAAAGGGCTTGCCCGCACTGTCGAGGCAGATTTCGGGGCTAAACCACGGCTCGTGGCTCAGGACCAGCTGGCTGTCGGCGCTCACCACCACGTCGAGCTCCAGGGTCGTTACGCCCAATTCCAGCGCGCGGAACATAGCCGCCAGGGTGTTTTCGGGGGCCAGGCCCCGGGCCCCGCGGTGGCCCTGCCAGTCCACCTTTTCGCGTAGCCGCTGGGGGGCATCGGTGGTACGTGTACAGGCCATCAAGAGTACCAGGAGCAGGGCAGTGTAGTGTTTCATGTCAATGTGCATCAAGCCAGTTGGTGCCAACGCCGGTATCGGCCACCAGGGGCACGCTCAGTTCTAGGGCATGCTCCATTTCGTGGCGCACGAGCGTGCGCAGGGTCTCTACCTCGCCCTCGGGCACGTCGAAGACCAGTTCGTCGTGCACCTGCAAGAGCATCCGGCTGGCGTAGCCGCCCGCCCGAATGGCCCGGTGCAGCCGGATCATGGCGAGCTTGATGAGGTCGGCCGCCGAGCCCTGAATGGGGGTGTTGATGGCGTTGCGCTCGGTAAAACCCCGCACCGTGGGGTTGCTGCTCGTAATGTTGGGCAGGTGGTGCAGCCGACCGGTGAGGGTACGCACGTACCGGTTGGCGCGGGCTTGTTCCACCGTGCGGGTCATGAACTCGGCCACCCCGGGGTACTGGGCAAAGTAGCTATCAATGATCGCCTTGGCCTCGCCGCGGGGTATGCCTAGCCGCTGGCTGAGGCCAAAGGCCGTGATGCCATAGATGATGCCGAAGTTGGCGGTTTTGGCCTTGCGCCGCATGTCGCTGTCTACCGCCTCGGGGGCCACGCCAAAGATGCGGGCGGCGGTTGCGCGGTGGATGTCTTCGCCCTGAACGAAGGCTTCTTTCAGGGCTTCATCGCCCGAAAGGTGGGCCATGATGCGCAGCTCGATCTGCGAGTAGTCCGCCGAAAGCAGCACCCAGCCAGGCCCACGCGGTACAAACGCGCGGCGTACCTCCTTCCCACGGTCGGTACGGATGGGTATGTTCTGCAGGTTGGGGCTGTTCGAGCTCAGGCGGCCCGTGACGGCCACCGCCTGGTTGTAGCTGGTGTGCACCCGGCCCGTGCGGGGGTTTACCAGCCCCGGTAGGGCGTCTACGTAGGTGCTCTTGAGCTTAGCCACCTGCCGGTAAGCGAGTAGCTGGGCTGGCAGGTCGTGGCTCAGGGCCAGGGTCATGAGCGTCTCTTCGTCGGTGGCGTACTGCCCAGTGGCAGTTTTGCGCGGCTTTTCGCCGCCCAGCAGCAGTTTTTCGAACAGAACGGTACCCAGCTGCTTAGGCGAGTTGAGGTTGAACTGCTCGCCGGCCAAGCGGTAGCAGCTCTCTTCCAGCTGGCGCAGTTCTAGGTCGAGCTCCTTGCTGTACTCGCGCAAAAAGTCGGTATCCACCCGTATGCCCTCCCACTCCATGGCCGCGAGCACCGGCACCAGGGGCTGCTCAATGGTCTCAAGTACCGTGCGAACGCCCAGGGCGTCTACCTCCGGGGTCAGCTTTTGGTAGAGCTGTAGGGTTACGTCGGCGTCTTCGGCGGCGTAGTCGGCTACGAGCTGCGGTTCAACCCCGCGCATGCTAAGCTGCTGCTTGCCTTTCTTGCCAATGAGGGCCTCGATGGGCACAGGGTCGTAGCCCAGGTAGCTGCGGGCCAGGGTGTCCATGCCGTGCTTACCGTCGCTGCGCACCACGTAGTGCATGAGCATGGTATCGGCAAAGGGCGGGGCTATGTGGATACCGTAGCGCTGCAGAACGGTGAGGTCGTACTTCAGGTTCTGGGCAATCTTGAGCTGCGGGCCCTCGAGCAGGGGCCGGAAGATCTCGAGCAGTGCCTGGGTCGCGTCAAAGGCCTCGGGCAGCAGCACGAAGTAGCCCGTACCAGGGGCCGCGCTCAGGGCCAGGCCCACCAGGTCGGCCTCCAGTGCGTCGAGGCCCGTGGTTTCGGTATCGAAGCAGAACGCTGGGGCTGTGGCCAGTTCCGCCGCCAGGGCTTCGAACTCCTCACGCGTAGTGAGCAGCCGGTAGTTGTGGGGGGTATCGGCGAGGGTGCGGTAGGTACCCTCTGCGGGCGCCTCGGGCGTGGTTTCGAGGGGGGCGGCGTCAGTTGCAGCGCTCCCAAACAAATCGCCCTGGCCGCTGGTAGCGGGTTTGGCTGCTTTGGGGTGCGGCGTGGGGGCCTTGCCCAAGAGGCGGCTGGCCAATGACTTAAACTCAAGCTGCTTCAGGAGCGGCTCCAGCCGCTCGGCGTCGGCCGGTGAGCGCTCCAGCGCATGGGCATCGAAGGCAATGGGCACATCGGTGCGGATGGTGGCCAGCTGCTTCGAGACCCGGCCCTGCTCGGCGTGTTCCAATAGTGTCTCGCGTACGCCCTTCTTGGTCAGTTCGTGGGCGCGGGCCAGGATGTCTTCCAGGCTACCATAGGCCGTGATGAGATCAACGGCGGTCTTCTCGCCGATTTTGGGCACCCCCGGTATATTGTCTGACGTGTCACCTTTCAGGCCTAGGTAGTCGGCGATGTGGTGGGGCGGTACGCCGAACTTCTCGGTTACCTCGGCAGGCCCCAGCCGTTGGTGCGGCTTACCCTGGATGCCGGGCCTGAGCAGGTGCACCCGCTCGGTGACAAGCTGGGCCATGTCTTTGTCGGGCGTAAACAAATACACGCGCTCGAACCCGGCCTGCTCGGCGGCCTGGGCCAAGGTTCCCATCACGTCGTCGGCCTCGTAACCGGGCACCTCCAGGCTGGGGATGCCCATCGCGGCGAGCAGTTCCTTGATGATCGGTACGGCGTCGATGATTTCCTGCGGGGTTTCGGGCCGGGTGCCTTTGTAGGCGTATTTCTCGGCCAGGGCGCGGGCTTCTTCGTCGCGCAGCAGGGGGCCCGCGGGGTCGAAGGCCACCCCAAGGTGGCTGGGCTGCTCTTTTTCAAGCACCTCGAGCAGGGTGAGCATGAAGCCAAACACGGCCGAGGTGTCCTGCCCCTGGCTGGTCTTGCGGGGCCCGGCGGGCGAGTTCTGGAAGACGAAGTAGGCCCGGTAGATGAGGGCCATGGCGTCGAGCAGGAACAGGGTCTTCACACCGGCCAAGGTAGGGCTTTTGCCCCGCTAGCGGGGCAGGACGTCGGCCCCGATGTCGCGCCGGTAGTAGCGGCCCGTGTACTGCACGGCCTCGGCACCTGCCACTGCCCTGGCCACCGCTTCGGCCAAGGTTGGGGCCGTGGCCGCAACGGCCAGCACCCGCCCACCGGCGGTAACTAGCCGCCCCCCTACCTGCCCCGTACCCGCGTGGAAGATGCGGGCTGCGGGCAGGTCAGGCAACGTGATCTCCAGCCCAGACGTGCTGCTTTCTGGGTAGCCGGGGCTGGCGCACACCACCGCCGCACTGGTATGAGGGGCCACCCGCACCTGTTCACGGGCGGCCGAGAGGCGGCCCAGGGCAGTGGCATGCAGCACGGCCAAGAGGTCGCCCTCGAGCCGGGGGAGAATCGCCTGGGTTTCGGGGTCGCCCAGCCGCACGTTATACTCCAGCACATACGGCACCCCTCCTACCACCATCAGCCCGATGAACAGAAACCCCCGGTAGGGGATCCCTTCGGCTTGTAGGCCCCTCAGCGTGGGCTCTACTACCTCGGCGACCACGCGGGCCCGGAGCGTATCGGAATAAAACGGCACCGGCGATACCGCGCCCATCCCACCGGTGTTGGGGCCCGTGTCGCCCTCGCCAATGCGCTTGTAGTCTTTGGCTTCGGGCAGCAGCACGTAGTCTTCGCCGTCGGTGAGCACGAAGACCGACACCTCGATGCCGGGCAGAAACGCTTCAATGACCACGGTGCGGCCCGCCTCGCCAAGCTTGCCTTCGGTCAGGAAGTCGTGCACCGCCGCCTGGGCCTCGGCCCGGGTTGCAGCTATGACCACGCCTTTACCTGCCGCCAGCCCATCGGCTTTGATGACGTAAGGCGGCGCCAGGGTGTCGAGGAACGCCTCGGCCTGGGTGGCCTGGCCAGCGACAAAATCGGCGTACGCGGCGGTAGGGATGCCGTGGCGCTGCAAAAAGCCTTTCGCGAACCGCTTACTACCCTCCAGGGCGGCCCCCTGCTGCCCTGGGCCCACCACGGCAATGCCCACCGCCCGTAGGGCATCGGCCACGCCAGCCACCAGCGGGGCTTCGGGGCCCACCACAACCAGCTCGACAGCCTCGGCACGGGCAAAGGCCACGACCGCGGCGGGGTCGGTGGGCGTCAGGGCCACGTTTTCGCCCAACTCAGCCGTGCCAGGGTTGCCCGGCGCGCAGTACAGGCGGGTGAGTTGTGGCGACTGGGCCAGGGCCCACGCCAGGGCGTGTTCGCGGCCGCCCCCGCCCAGTAGCAGAACCTTCATCTTGGGGGCGGAAGTAACCACCGGCGGGCTATCTGCCGCAAATTGCGGGCGGAAAAATTGCAGGGTACCGCCAAAGCGCTATCTTTGCGCTCCGTTTCAAAAATCCCCTAAGGCAATGTCCGAAAACCGCGTGTACGAAACCACCTACCTCGTCACGCCCGACCTGGAAGCGGCGGCCTACGACCAAATCGTGGCCAAATTCCGCCAACTGCTCCAGGACAACGGCGCGACCATCACCCACCAAGAAGTGTGGGGCATGCAGAAGCTGGCCTACGAAATCGAAGGCAAAGGCTCTGCCTACTACGTACTCACCGAGTACACCAGCAGCAACCAAGAACTGGTCTACAAACTGGAGCAGGAGTATACCTACGACGAGCGCATCGTGCGCTTTCTTACCGTTCGGCTTGACAAGCACGCCGTTGCCTACAACAACAAGCGCAAAACGAAAGTAAAAGCCACGGCCCCTGCCCTCTAAGCCCCGTTACTTGCCATGAGCACTCCGCCCAATACCTCAAACACCAACAACCCGCCCAGCCTCGAGGCCACCAAGGCCGCTGCCGCTGCCGAGTCGGGCTCGAACAAGATTGGTGCTGCCCCGATCAACACCTCGCTCAGCAACACGAACGAGGTACGCAAGAAGTTCTGCTTCTTCACCCGGGCCGGCATCAAGTACATCGACTACAAAGACCCCGAGTTCCTCAAGAGCTTCGTGAACGAGCAGGGCAAAATCCTGCCACGCCGCATTACCGGCACCAGCCTCAAAATGCAGCGCCGCCTGAGCAGGGCCGTAAAACGGGCCCGTCACCTGGGGCTGCTACCCTTCGTCACCGATTCGCTGAAGTAACCCAGACACTACCCGACCGAACATGGAAATCATCCTCCTCCAAGACGTTGAGAAGCTGGGCGAAAAGAACGACGTAGTAACCGTGAAGAACGGTTATGCCCTCAACTTCCTCATTCCGCAGGGCATGGCCATGGTGGCCACCCCGAGCCAGAAAAAGCAGCTAGCCGAGAACCTGCGCCAGGCAGCTCACCGCCTCGAAAAGCTTAAAACTGCTGCCCTGCAGCAGGCCCAGCAGCTCGAAAAACTGAGCCTTTCCATCCCCATGCTCGTGGGCAAAGACGGCAAGGTGTACGGCTCGGTTTCGAGCGTAACGATTGGCAACGCGCTGAAAGACGCCGGTTTCGACATCGACCGGAAAAAGATTACGCTGCCCGCCGATGCCGAGCGCCCCGGCAGCTTCGTGGCCACAGTGAACCTGCACAAAGAGGTAAAGGCGCAGGTGCCCTTTACCATCGTAGAAAAGCAACCTGAGTAACCCCTCAGGTTGCGGCTAGAACGAAACCCAGGCTCCATCGGTTGAAACACACCGATGGAGCCTTTTTCTGTTACAGCCCCTGCGCTGGTACCGGCCATTGCCGACCGGTGGAGCCCCCGCGCCTACCTGCCTACGCCCATCCCCCCCGATGTGCTGGCACGTATTCTTACCGCTGCGGGCCGGGCCCCGTCATCGCGCAACGAGCAGCCCTGGCGGCTGATGGTCGGGCAGCGTGGCGAGGACAGCCCGACGTGGCAGCACATTTTTGACTGCCTCGATCCTTCGAATCAGGCCTGGAACCACCACACCCCTGTGCTACTGCTGCTGGTAGCCAAAACCGCCTTTACCCGCAACAACGCCCCCAATGCCTGTGCGGCCTACGATTGCGGGGCCGCTGCGGCCCTACTATCGTTGCAAGCCACCGCCGAGGGCCTACAGGCACGCCAGATGGCCGGCATAGACCCTGCCAAGGCCCGTGAGCTATTCTCCGTGCCCGAGGGGTACGAGGTGCTCACCGCCATTGCCCTGGGCTACCCAGGCCCAAAAGAGCTCCTGCCAACCGAACTGCAAGCCGCCGAGGGGCCACGCCCGCGCAAACCGCTCGACGCCTGGGTGTTTGGCAGCGCGTGGGCCGAGCCTTTAGAGCTGCCCTAAACCGCCCGCAGCGCTAGGGTCAAATCGGCCCGTAGTTTGGGGCTGGCAGGCACCAATGGCAGCCGAACGTAGGGTTCGCAAAGCCCCAGCACCGATAGCGCCGCTTTGGCCCCGGCGGGGTTGCCTTCGGCAAACAAGAGTCGGATGAGGGGCAGCAGCCGGTACTGCAGGTTCCGGGCACGGGCCAGCTCGCCCGCCAAAGCCGCCCGAACCAGTGTAGCCGTTTCGGCGGGTGCAACGTTGCCCACTACCGAGATAAGGCCCGTAAAACCGAGCGCCACCTGCGCGAGGGCCAGGTGGTCATCGCCCGAAAGGAGCGAAAAGCCCGCCGGGGCCAGCCGCACGTAGTCCATGTTCTGGTCCAGGTTGCCAGAGGCCTCTTTGATGCCTACCACCTGTGGGCAGTCGGCGGCCAGGCGGTAGCAGGTTTCGGGCAGTAGGTTGGTGGCCGTACGCCCCGGCACGTTGTACAGCAGAATGGGTTTATCGGTGCTACTACACAGCTGGCGGTAGTGCTGGACTATACCCTCCTGCGTGGGCTTGTTGTACGCCGGGCTAACCGACAGAAAGCCCGTGGCCTGGGGGTAGCGTGCGCTGAGTTCGGCCATGCGGGCCGCTACAGCTCGGGTATCGTTACCCCCGCAGCCCACCCACACCGGCAACTTGCCGGCGTTGACCTCGAATACTACGTCAAGCACCTTGTACTGCTCCTCTAGGCTCAGGGTTGTGCTTTCGCCGGTTGTACCCAGCGGCACCAGAGCCTCGACCCCGCCACTAACCACGTGATGGACCACCCGCCGGAGGGCTGGCAAATCGAGCGTAAGCGCCTCGGTAAAGGGCGTAACCAGGGCGACGCCCGTTCCGGTAACAGGAAACATTGGGGATGGGCTAAAACAGTAGGCAAAGGTAGGGCGGGCCCGTCACACGGGCGTCTTGTTTGGCACCCGCGCCCCATCTTAGCACCCACCATGCCCAGCCCCCACAGCCCCGCAAAAGCCCAGAAGATTGCCGCATTCGACCCCAACGGCGTCGGCCAGGTCGGCAGCGGTCTGTTTGGCCTACCCTTTTCCGCCGACGAGTGCGACCTGATCCTGCTACCCGCCCCCTGGGAGGTCACCGTCTCGTACGGCGCAGGTACCGCCCGGGCCCCCGAGGCCCTGCGCGAAGCCTCGCTCCAGGTAGACCTCTACGACTTCGATGCGCCCCAGAGTTGGCAGAAGGGCATCTACCTCTTGCCCACCGACACCCGTTGGCTCGCCACTTCCGACCAGCTCCGTGCCCTGGCCGAGGCCCACATTGAAGCGCTTGCCACCGGGGGCGAAGGCAACCCCGAGCACCTGGCCCAGATCAACGCTGCGGCCGCCGAGTTCCGCCACTGGGTCAAGGCCGAAACCACCCACTGGCTGGACCAGGGCAAGCACGTGGGCCTGGTCGGCGGCGACCACAGCACCCCACTAGGCTTCCTGGATGCCCTTGCCGAGCGCTACCCCACGTTTTCCATCCTCCAGCTCGATGCCCACGCCGACCTGCGGCAGGCCTACGAGGGCTTCACCTACAGCCACGCCAGCATCTTCTACAACGCCCTGCAGTTGCCCCAGGTCGAACGGCTCGTGCAGGTGGGTGTGCGCGACATCTGCCACGCCGAAATGGACCACGTGCGCGACCAGGGCTACCGCTGCCTGCTTTACGACATGCGCCGCCTGGCCCGGGCCCGCTACGAGGGCAAGACCTGGAAAGCCCAGTGCGCCGAGATCGTCGACCAGCTGGGCCAGGAGGTATACCTCTCGTTCGATATCGACGCCCTAGACCCGAGCCTCTGCCCCCACACCGGCACACCCGTGCCCGGCGGCCTTCAGTTCGAAGAGGCGCTCTACCTCATCCAGGCCGTCGTCGCCTCCGGCCGCCGCATCATCGGGTTCGACCTTTCCGAAGTCGGCACCAGCCCTGATACGGACTACGACGCCTTGGTTGGCATCCGCCTGCTCTACCGCATCGCCGCGCTCCTTCCCCCGCTCTAGTGCCCGCCCGCCTGCCCCCGTTCCTGGCCCCCGGCGACGAGGTACTGCTCGTAGCCACCGCCCGACCCGTCACCCCCGTGACGCTTGCGGCAGCGCAGGCAAGCCTCATTCGCTGTGGGCTGCGCGTGCGCGAGAGCCCCTGCCTCTACGCAGCCCACGGCCGGTTTGCAGGCCCCGACGCCCCTCGGCAAGCGGCCCTACAGCAGGCGCTCGACGACCCCGAAGCCCGTGCCATCCTCTTCGCCCGGGGGGGCTACGGCACGGGGCGGCTGCTCCTGGGGCTCGACTGGTCGGGCTTTGCCGCGCACCCCAAGTGGCTCGTGGGCTTCAGCGACCTGAGCCTGCTGCTGCTCGATGCCCTCGGCCAAGGCTACGCCAGCCTGCACGCCCCTATGGCCCTGAGCTTCGCACAGGCCGTTGCCAGCACCGACCTAGAGGCGCTGTCGCAGGCGCTACAGGGGCACCTCCCCCCCCTGCTGTGGGCACCCGATGCGGCCAACCGACTGGGGGCCTGCCGTGGCCCCGTGGTGGCCACCAACCTGAGTCTACTTCAAACCACGCTGGGCACCCCCCAGCAACCCAAGCTCACCGGGGCCATTCTTGTGCTCGAAGAGATAGACGAATACCCCTACCGGCTCGACCGCGCCCTGAACCACCTGCGGCGCGCAGGCCTGCTAGATCACCTGGCGGGGCTGGTACTGGGCGAGCTGGGGTTACTGCAGCCACCGACAGAGGACGGCTTTGACAGCCTGGAAGACCTGGTCGGCCACCACCTACAGGGTACCCACTACCCCGTGGCCTGGGGGGCCCCGGTAGGGCACAGCACCCGGAACGTACCCCTGGCCGTAGGCCACCCCTATGCGCTTACCGTCTCGGCCCAGGGGGCACAGCTGGTACCGCTGGCCACGTAACTTGCCACCCCTTACGGTACATCCCCAATGGTAAAACGCTTCTGGGCTTCGCCCGAAACCCGCCTGAGCGCCCTGTGCGTGGGCCTGCTCTTCTTGGTGAGTCTGCTCTACTTCGCCCCACTGCTGGGGGGTAAGGTTTTGCCCCAACAGGATGTCGTGCGGGCCAAGGCCATGCAGCAGGATGTAAACGAGTACCGCGAGGCCTACGGCACCGAGCCCTACTGGTCCGACAGCATGTTCGGCGGAATGCCCAGCTACACCTTTTCAGCGCATTACCCCACCAACTGGCTGCGGCACCTGGGTACACTATTGTTTCTGGGCCTGCCCTACCCCATCGGGTTCTTCTTTTGGGGGATGGCCTTCACCTTTGGGCTGGCCCGCACCTACGGGGCCCACCCATTGGCGGCCCTGGCCGGTGCGCTGGGCTACGGGCTCTTTGGGTACCTGAGCCTCATCATCGAGGCAGGGCACTACAACAAGGCGCTCGTGCTGCTGGCCTCGCCAGGGGTGCTCTGGGGGATGGCCCTGGTGTTTCGGCGCCGTTGGTGGCTGGGGGGCATCGTCTTCCTGTTGGCCCTCGGCATTAACCTGTACTACAACCACACCCAGATGACCTACTACCTGGCGCTGGCCGCGGCTATCTGGGCGCTGTTTCAACTGGTTGAGGCCATCCTGAAAAAAACCCTGAAAGACTACGCCCTGGGGGCTGTGCTGCTCCTGGCACTCGCGGGGCTGGCACTACTTACCAACGCTGCGCCGCTCAAGCCGCTCTACGACTACTCGAAGTTTACCATCCGTGGCCCCACCGAGCTTACAGAAGCCCCGGCCAACGACAAAACCGGCGGCCTGGCCCGCGAATACGCCTACGCCTGGTCGTACAGCCGCGAGGAGATGCTCTCGGTGCTCATCCCCAACGCCGTGGGCGGCAACAGCAGCGGCACGAGCCTCGAGCAGCGCGGCAGTCGCTTCGCCAAGGCCTTGGGCAGCCCCCAGCAGTTTGAACAGTACCGGGGCATTGTCTACTGGGGCAAGCAGAGCTTCACGGCCGGGCCGTTTTACCTGGGGGCAGTGCTGCTTTTTGCCTTTGCCCTGGGCGGCTTTTTGGTAAAAGGCCCACTCAAGTGGGCGCTTCTCACGGTCTTTAGCCTGAGCCTCTTGCTCAGCCTGGGCCAGTTTGCCTTTAGCGTGCTGGGCTCGCTGGTCATCCTGGCGCTGCCGCTGGTGTACTACCTGTTGCGGGGTCGGGTGCCGGCTGCGCGGCAGCCCTGGCTCGCGGTGGGGGTTGCAGTGGTGGGTGTGGGCGGGGTGTGGCTCTTTGAGCCCAACGAAGGCGCGTACACGCTCTACGACGCGTTTTTCGACGGTCTGCCGCTGGCGAATAAGTTCCGCGTGCCCTCGTCCATGCTCGTCATTGCGGCCTTCGTGGCCCCGTGGCTGGCCGCGCTGGGCCTGGCCGGGGCGGTGGATGCCAAAACCCCGGCCCCCGATCGCAAGCGCGCCCTACTTGCCAGCGCTGCCCTCACCGGGGGCGTGTGCCTGCTCCTGGCGGCCTTCAAGGGCGTGTTCTTCGACCTTACCGGGCCCTACGATGGCCAATTGCCCGAGCAGTTTCTTACCGCCATTCGCGCCGACCGCGCTCGGCTATTTACCGCCGATGCCCTGCGCAGCGTAGCCTTCGTGGGCCTGGCGCTGGGTGCCCTGTGGCTCCATGCCAGTGGCAGCGTCAAGCAGGCGTGGGTAAGCCTTGGGGCCGTGGCCCTCTTGGTGCTTGCCGACGGCTGGGTGGTCAACAGCCGGGTACTGAACCGGAAGAGCTACGCGCGGGACGACCAGTACGCGGCCAACTTCCAGCCGCGCCCTGCCGACCTGGCCATCCTGCCCGACACCACCTACTACCGTGTGTACCCCCAGGCCCGTGGGCCCCTTACCGACGGCTTTTCGCCGTTCTTTCACAACTCCGTGGGCGGCTACAACGCGGCCAAGCTGCGCCGCTTCCAGGAACTGGCCGACCGCTACCTGCAACCCGGTAACGAGCACCCGCCTGTGCTCAACATGCTCAATGCCAAGTACTTCATTGTACGCGAGCAGTTGAATGATACCGCACGGTTCGTGCCCCTGCCCCTGCCCAAAGGCGCCGAGCAGCTCGGCGAGCGCGTGTACCGCAACCGCGCCGCCTACGGGCCTGCCTGGTTTGTGCGCAAAGCCCTGGTAGTCGACGGGCCCGACCAAGCCCTGGCCGCCACCGGCCAGCACAACCTGCGTTACACCGCTATCCTCGAACAATCCGACGCCCCCCAGCTACCGGCTTTGCCCGACACAGCACTCGATTTTGCCCGCGAGTCGGTTACCCTCACCGCCCAATCCAATACCGAGCTCACCTACACCACCCGATCGCCCTACACGCGCCTGTTGGTCCTCTCAGAGGTGTACTACCCCGATGGGTGGACCGCTACACTCGATGGCCAGCCCACCCCCATCCTGCGGTGCAATTACCTCTTGCGTGGGGTGGTCGTACCCGCCGGCGAGCATACCCTCACCCTGCAGTATGCACCCCAGTCGGTCGCCAAAGCCCTGGCCCTCTCGCGCCTGGGCAGCTTGGCTACCCTGGCCGTGGTACTGCTCTTCGTAGGGCTGGCCCTGTGGCAGGGCCGGGGCAAGCAGTCGTCAAGGCAGTAGTTGCCCCTCGATGCGGATATCCCCCTGGTCCCCGAGCAGAAACAGGGAGGACCGGAAGTCGAGTACGTGGCGCTGGTAGCGCCCAAGGTCGTCGAAGCTGACCGCCACCGTGAAACGGGAGCTATAAAAGGAGCTCCGCCGCTCCATGTCAGAGTACAGGTACGCAATCTGAAGGCTGTCGCTGCCCGTCAGTTTCCGCACGACCAGCCGCTGCTCCAGCAGGTTGGTGCGGTAGCGGGCTTCAGGCTTTCGGCGCGCTACGAGGGTATCGCCCACCTGGGTAAGGGTAAAATAGTCGCGCTGGCGGGGGTCGGTGGCAACGTATTCTACTGCCACGGCAAGCTCATCGTCAAAATTGCCTACTACTTTATCCTGCGATGCCATACGCACCGGCTGGTCGCCCAGGCCGGGTAGTAGCCTGAACCGCTGGGTCTCCCACTTGGGCTCGGCCACCGAGACCTCGGCCACACGTTTACTGTAGACGGGCTTCGGTTCGGCCGTGCGGGCAAGCTGCCCTCGTAGGGCTGCAGCGAGCTCGGCAGCCGTTTGGGCCCCAGTGGTAAGGGGCAGCAGCCCGGCTGCGAGTAACCAAGCCCACCTCATACCAGCGGCAGGGTTACGGTGAACGTACTACCCTTCTCCACCCGGCTTTCGGCGCCGATGGTGCCTCCGTGTAGGGTCACCAGTTCGCGTACAATGCTCAGGCCCAGCCCCGTACCGCGCTCGCCTTCGGTACCCAGCCGCTGCTTGGCACCAAATTTTTCGAACAGCCGCGGCAGTTGGTCTTCTTTTATGCCAATGCCGGTATCGCGCACCTTCAGCACCACCGTACTAGCATCCGGGTGTTGCACCGTAACCGATACCTCGCCGCCTTTGGGCGTAAACTTGATGGCGTTCGAGAGCAGGTTACTTACCACCGAGTATAGCTTGGGCTCGTCGGCCGAAAGCGTCACATCCGCCTCCAGGCTGAGCTGCAAGTCGATGCCCTTGGTGCGCAGTTGGGGTTCAAAGCCTGCGGTGAGCTGCTCTAGAAACGGCCGTAGCTCTACGGGCTTCCGGGTCAGGACAATGGTGCCCGACTCGATCTTGGCCAGGTCCAGGATGTCGTTGGCCAATTTGATGACATTCGAGGTCGAGCTACGGATCAGCCGCCCGTAGCGGCGCACCTCGTCGGTATTGGCCGCAATTTCGGGCTCTTCCAGCAGTTCAATCAGGCTCATGATGCCCGCCAGGGGCGAGCGGATTTCGTGGCTCACGAACCGGACCATCTCGTCTTTCTGGATGTTGGCGGCCAGCAATTGCTGCGTCCGGTTGGCCACCTGTACCTCCAGGTTTTCGTACACAAACGCGTTGTCGATCGCAATGGCGGCTTGCGCGCCCAGGATGGCCAGCACCTCCAGCCGATCTTCGGTGAAAAGGCCCGTCTCGGTACGGCTCTCCAGGTACACCGTGCCCATGAGCTTGCCTTGGTTCACCAGTGGCAGCGCCACGGCCGAGCGTACCTGCGCCTGGCGGACGTAGGGGTCGTCTTTCAGCGCTGCCTCGCGCAGGGCATCGCTTGTAGCCTGTACCGTGCGCTGATGGGCCGCCTGCTCGAGCCAGGCCAGGGGCAGGAGCCGGGCACTGTCGGGGGCCTCGCCCTGCTCAAGTACATCGGGTGCCTGGCCGCTCTGGGCCGTTGCTTTGAGCGCCAACACGCCCTCGGTGGCCAGGGCAAAGGCAGCCCGGTCGGCCCCAGAGTAGTCAAGCATCAGCCGGAGCATCTCCTGGTACAGGTCGGTCAGGTCTACCTGCCGAGCAATGACCTGGGCCGCTGAGTGCAGCAGCCGTAGGATACGGTTCTGCTCCTCAATCAGGGTGCGCTCAACGAAGCTCCGGGCCGCTTCCTCGATAGTGCGCTGCATGTCGAGGATATCCCACGGCTTCGAGATGAAGCGGTAGAGCTGAGCCTGGTTGATGGCGTTGGTAATCTGCGATAGGGTACTCTCCTGGCCCGTGAGCATGATTTTAAGCGTACGGGGGCTCAGGCGGTGGGCCTGAATCAGGAACTCATCGCCCTTCATGCCGGGCATGATCACATCGCTGATAATTACCGCCACCTCACGGCCCTTCTTCAGCAAATCTTCTATCACCTCGAGGCCCTCTTCGCCGCTCAGGGCACTTTCAAACGCATACTCGCGGCCCAGGTGGGCGCTCAGCTGCTCCTCGAGGGTGTCTAGGATCTCCTTGACATCGTCTACACACACAATGACGGGTTTTCCTCGCCGGAGGCGGTACGGAACGGGGGTGGCGGTGTGCTGCATCGGCCCTGAGTGTGCCTCGAAAATTACGGTTTCTTGCTGCCCAGACTTGCGCCCGGGGCGCGTAACGAAAGGATTACCTCGGCTACCGTTTCGCCCCCTACCCGGCCCAGGGTCACGGTGCCCCCGTGGCGTTGGGCAATCCGCTGGGCTAGGTACAGCCCCAGGCCCAGCCCCTCGCCATGGGCTTTGGTCGTAACAAACGGCTCAAACAGGCGCCCCACGACCTCAGGCGCCAGGCCCGGCCCAGTATCGGCCACCGATACCTTGACGTGCAATGGCCCCTCGGGTAGCACCGCAACACGTACCGTACCACCCCCTGCGGCCTTGAGCGCATGTTCAGCGTTACGGAGCAGGGTATCCCACAGCGCTTGCAGTGCCAGGGGGTAACCTACCACCGGGGGCACCGGCCCGGCGGTAAACTGGTACTTCAGGGTCGCGCTGCCTGCGGCTTCAACGTGGGCCAACGCCTGCCGCACCGACTGCACCAAATCGACCTGGGCGGGCGGCTCGGCCGTCTCACCCGAGGCGTGTTGTAGGGTCAAGACGCTGGCCTGTAGCCTGCGGGCACTCTGCACCAGATTGACCGTCGTTTGCCGCATCCGGAGTAACGTTTCCAGGGCCAGTAGGTCGTCGGGCCCCTGCAAAGCGCCAGCAAAGGCCCCCCAGCGCTCGGGCGTAACGCCTACGGCGGCCAGGCGCTGGGCCCAGTCCTCTGGGTCGGCCACCCAGCCCGGTAGGTGTTCGGCCAGGGCTTTGCGGGCCGCCCGTGCCTCTGCGGGGCTGGGCAGGTACACGGGTTGCCCGGCCACCCCCTGCCACAGGGCACCCAATGGGGTGGGTGCAAGTAGTGTGGCCAGTTGCCGTTCCCAGGCCTCGCCCGCCGAGAGCAGTACCCCCAACGGGGTATTGGCCGTATGGGCCACGTTGGCCGTAATCTTGGCCAGTACCGTGAGCTGCTCGGCAGCCACCAGTTGGCGCTGCTGCTCGGCAATGGTAGTTAGCGACTGCGCCAATTCGGCATTGGCCGCCACCAGTGCAGCCCGCTGCGATTCGAGCTCACTGACGTGCTGGCGAACCGTAGCATTGGCCGCTTCCAGGGCTTGTGTTGTCGCCTGCAGTTCACGCTCGCGCAGGCTGAGCGCCTCTTTCTGCTGCAAACGCTCTAGGGCCAGTTCGGCCGCTTGAGCACGCTCGGCGGTTAGTCGCAAGTTGGTTTCGGCCAGCGATTCGGTGCGAATACGCACCTGGCGCTGCAGGTCATCGTAGCGGGCCAAGGCCCTGCGTTGCAGCGCAAATACCAGCGCCAATACCGCCAGCACTGCCAGGGCAATCCCCCCCAGCACCCACCACGAGGCCAGCGCTGTCGCCGCTATTGCCAAGCCTACCCCTACCATTGGGGTAAAACTACTGCCCTAGGCGCCGCCTTTGGGGCTATCGGGGGTAGGGTCTTGTGCACCGCCTTCGTCGGTGGCCGGGGGGTAGGTGTGACCCATTTTCTTGGCCTTGGTCTCCAGGTAGCCCTGGTTGTGGGGATTGGCAGGGGCGGCAATGGGCACCGTGCCCACGATTTCGAGACCGTATCCCATCAGCCCTGCCCGTTTGGTCGGGTTGTTGGTGAGGAGCCGCATCCGGCTGATGCCCAAATCGCGCAGAATCTGCGCCCCGATGCCGTACTCGCGTTGGTCGGGCCTAAAGCCCAGCTCTAAGTTGGCCTCTACCGTGTCGCGGCCCAGTTCCTGTAGCCGGTAGGCTTTCAGCTTGTTTAGTAGCCCGATGCCGCGGCCCTCTTGGTTCATGTACAGTACCACGCCCTTGCCCTCGGCCTCGATGTGCGCCAGGGCCGCTGCCAGTTGGTCGCCGCAGTCGCACCGCAGCGAGCCCAGTATGTCGCCCGTAAAGCAGGACGAATGAACCCGTACCAGTACCGGTTCGTCGGCTGCCCAACTGCCTTTCACGATGGCCAGGTGGTTCTCGCCGGTGTGTACGTGGGTGTAGGCAATGAGTTCGAAGTCGCCGTACTTGGTCGGCATCTGCACGATAACCTCGCGTTTCACCAGCTTTTCGTGCGCCAGGCGGTAGCGGATGAGGTCCTGAATCGTCACCAGCGGCATGCCGTGCTGGTCGGCAAGGGCACGCAGCTCGGGCAGGCGGGCCATCTCGCCGTCGGGGCGCATGATCTCGACGATAACGCCTGCGGGGTAGAGCCCCGCCAGCCGCGCCAGGTCAACCGCGGCCTCGGTGTGGCCCGCGCGGCGTAGCACGCCATCTTCGCGGGCCTCGAGCGGGAAGATGTGGCCCGGCTTGGCCAGCGTGGCGGGGTCGGTCTTCGGGTCGATGAGGGCCTGGATGGTCCGCGCGCGGTCGGCCGCCGAAATGCCCGTCGTGTTGCCGCCCAGGGTGTAGTCTACACTTACAGTAAAGGCCGTCTGGTGCCGGTCGGTGTTGGCCACCACCATGGGCTGCAGGCCCAGCTCCCGGCACCGGGCCTGGGTGATGGGCACACAGATGAGGCCCCTACCCTCGCGGCTCATGAAGTTGATGGCCTCGGGGGTGGCGTGGCTGGCAGCCATGACGAAGTCGCCCTCGTTTTCGCGGTCTTCGTCGTCTACCACAATGACCATGCGCCCGGCGGCGATGGCGGCGATGGCGTCTTCGATGGGGTCTATACGGATGGCGGTTTCCATGCCCGGTTAAACAGCAGTTGGGTTGATTTCGTCCGTTCGGGTTACCGTCGCCAGCAGGGCCTCCAGAGCATCGAGCTGCCGACCCATGTCGAAGTACTCTAGCGCCGCCACCCGGGCCTCGGCCGCAGCTTCGGCGCGCCGGTCGGGGTGTAAGAGCCACGTACCAATGGCCCCCGCCAGGGCCTCGGCCGTTGCGCCTACGGCCAGCCCACGGCCCACCAGCTCGGTGGCGCCCTGGGCCCCCAGGGGTGTTGTGGCCACTGGTACCCCAGTGGCCAGCGCCTCGATCACTTTCAGCCTCACGCCGCTGCCGCTCGTTACCGGCACCACCGCCACCTGCACCCCGGCCGGGTAATTGGCCGCGTCCATCCCGGCGGTGAAGATCTCCGCGCTCACGCAGCCGTCGTCCGCCCCGACGATCCCGAGCGTCGGCACCGGCACTGCGGCCGAGACGATGGGCGTTGCCCGCGCCAGCGCTTCGGCGTCGGGCATCAGCGCCTGCCGGTACCAGCCGAGCGCCGCGTCCAGCACGCCGGGCGCGCGCATCACCTCTCGCATCGCCGCCAGCTCGCCCGCAGGCACGTCCCACCCCGGCGACCATTGCCGCCACAGCCCGTCCAGATAGGCAAGATCATCGCCCAGGAAGCGCTCCGCAGCGCCGGGTGCCACCAGCTCCATCATGTAGGCCGATCGCGCCATCTGCCCCGCGTCCGCAGCCGCCAGCGCCGCAAAGCGCCCCGGGTGCGGCACCGACATCAGCGTGAGCGAGCGGAACAGCGCGGGCTCCGACACCACGGCCGCATGGGCAATGCTCGCCCCCC
>JANRLA010000104.1:0-12887 GCA_033763015.1 Bacteroidia bacterium | reverse complement strand
CTGGTATCCCCCACTCTGGGCCAAGTTCCGTACGCGTTACGCACCCGTCCGCCACTAGGTGTTGCCACCCCGTTCGACTTGCATGTGTTAGGCCTGCCGCTAGCGTTCATCCTGAGCCAGGATCAAACTCTCCATCGTAGTATCGTTGAAGTACAATCTTCTTCGTTACCGCTGAAGCTTGACTCCCTTAGCTCGCCGGATAACTCATATTCGGAATTACCTGTAAGCTTAGATGCCTACTTCCTATACCTCAAAGAACTAACAGCAAAAACTTGCGTCTTTCCTGCCCCGACCCTCGCTCCTCAGGCCACCACTCTCTCAACCTTTCCCTCAGTTGACCCTTGGCGCGATTGGGGAGTGCAAAGGTACGGCGCGTTCGTTTTTTGTCAACCCCTAGGGCAAGAAAAATTTGAGGGCCCTTCTGCCCCTCATTCTGTGGCCCCAACTGGGCCGCAAAGCCACCGTACACCCGCCCGCGCAGGGGTAGGTAAGGCAGCCAGTAGCCCGGCTATAGGTGTACCCCACGTGGGGTGCACAAATTCGGGGGCGATCTCGGCCCAGGGCACCAGCACAAAGGCCCTTTGGGGTATGCCGGGGTGGGGCAGCGTAAGTGTGGGGGTGGCCACCGATAGCTCGCCAAAGGCCAAGAGGTCGATGTCGAGCACGCGCGGCCCCCAGTGGTGGGTAGGCGTACGGCCAACTGCGAACTCTACTCGTTGGAGCACCTGCAGCAAGGCTTCTGGCGAACCCAGGGCTTCGGGCAGGGCTACCTCAACCACCTGGTTTGCAAACTCGGGTTGGTTTGTAAATCCCCAGGGCTCGGTTTCGTAGATGCCCGAAGCGCGGAGCCACATCACCCCGTCGGCTTCTAAGCCTTGGCGCGCGGCGGCCAGGTGCGCCAACCGGTCGCCCAGGTTCGAGCCCAGGCCCAGGAAAACCCGCGCCAACACCCCCTTAGCGGTTTTTCCGGGCCACAACCTGCCGTGCGGCCGCCACGATGGCCGGGGCATCTAAACCGTACTTGGCGAGCAACTCCTCCGGAGTGCCGCTTTCGCCGAAGCTGTCGTTTACCGCCACATAGGCCTGTGGGGTGGGCTGGTGGGTGGCCAGCACCTGGGCCACGCTGTCGCCCAGGCCGCCCAGGCGGTTGTGTTCTTCGGCCGTGACGACGGCGCCGGTCTTCTGGGCCGTGGCCAGAATGGCACCGGTGTCGAGTGGCTTAATTGTGTGCAGGTTGATGACCTCGGCCGAGAGGCCCTCGGCGGCCAGCGTTTCGGCGGCGATCAGGGCCTGCCAGACCAGGTGGCCGCAGGCGATGAGGCTAACGTCGGTGCCCGCACGCAGCACCTGGGCCTTGCCGATCTGGAAGGTGGAGTCGTCGGCGGGCGTGAAATTGGGCACCTTGGGTCGGCCAAAGCGCAGGTACACCGGCCCCTCGTGGCGTGCAATAGCCAAGGTGGCCAGGCGGGTCTGGTTGTAGTCGGCGGGGACGACCACCGTCATACCGGGCAGCATTTTCATCAGCCCGATGTCTTCTAAGATCTGGTGGGTGGCCCCGTCTTCGCCCAGGGTAAGCCCTGCGTGGCTGGCACAGATCTTCACGTTTTTGCCGCTGTAGGCCACGCTCTGGCGGATCTGGTCATACACCCGGCCCGTGGCAAAGTTGGCAAAGCTGGCCGCGAACGGGATTTTACCGCCCACCGTGAGGCCCGCGGCCACCCCAATCATGTTGGCCTCGGCTACGCCGCACTGGTAGAACCGGTCGGGGTAGGCCTGCTGAAAGGCCGTCATCATCAACGAGCCGGTGAGGTCGGCGCAGAGGCCCACCACGCGTGGGTCGTGCTGGCCCAGCTCGAGGAGTGCGGCCCCAAACCCGCTGCGGGTGTCTTGCTTGCCGGTGTCGGTGTACGTCATCGGGCGAAACTAACGCCCAGCGCGTCATCCGCTGGTGTATCTTACCGTTCTGTCACTAAACAGCTTGGCTTCACCCTTGGCAACTCCTTTCTGCTGGAAACAAGTACAGTTACGTCAATTCCTACCCGCCGCCTCCCGCTTGGTTGTCGCAACAGCGTTTACTGCCTTGCTATGGTCCTGCCAGCCTAGGAGCCCCAAGTTGGGCCAGTTGCAGGGAACCTGGGTAGTGCCTAATCAGAACGGGGGTACGCTGCACGAAACGTGGGTGGCCCTTTCCGATACGGTGTTGAGTGGCCATGTCTACACCCTAACCGATAGCCTGGCGACCGAGCACCGCGAATACCTGCGCATTGAGCGGTTTGCAGGCACGTGGGTGTACCTGGCAAGGCCCCGCGGGGCTGAGCCTACCCTGTTTTGGTGGGATGCCCAAGCCTCCGATTCCACATACTGGGTCTTCCGAAACCCCGAACACGACTACCCCAAACGCATTGTGTACAACCTGCGCGAGGCGGGCAAACTCACGGCCTGGATAGACGACGGCGACAACGCCACAGAGGACCGGATTGAGTTTCGGTACGTATCTAAATTAAAACCTTAACTAACCAATACAATGAAGGTCTTTCTGCTAATTCTTTCTGTAGGCCTTATTTTAAGCTCATTTACTCCTTTCAGGAGCCTTGCGCAGATTGAAGGAATACCTGATTATAACACGACAGAAGGTCTAAGTGTCCTCATTGAAACATTAGATAAACATCAAAAAGACGGCACTTATGAATCCTTAAAGACCAGACTGGCAAAGCTTGATACTACCCTAACTGAAGCCGAGCTCTTTTATTTGCGCTTTGGGGCAACTCGGGCAGATGACTACAGTGGCTATTTGTATGGAAGTGTGCGGAGTTCGAATATTAATAAACTAGATGGGTACTTGAAGAGCCAAAAAGCAGAAGTTTTGATTAAGGAGGCGTCGAATTACATTACTATGCATACGAACGATCCGATATATATTCTATTCCTTCAAGCAGGCTACCAGCAATTAGGTCAAATCGAGGCAATGAAAGCCTCTAACATAATTTATCAAAATTATAATAAGGCAATGCTTGTGTCAAAGTCAGGGACAAAAACAACCGAAGCATGGTTGGTTACGGGGGTTTGGGATGAATACTTCATCGTAAGTCAATTAGGGGCAAAAGTATCAACTCAAGCTTTAGTAATCGATAAAAAATCGAGGCTCCCTTACGATAAAATAACGATACGGAATGCGTCTGGCGGTGAGAAAAACCTCTCGCTTTATTTTAACATTGGTCTTTTCTACGGAAAATTCTAATAATCGCCCAGCGCGGTTTCGGGCAGTTGGGCCAGGGCTTTTTCGAAGAGTTCGGCGTTGGGGGCTTTGCCGTGCCAGCGGTAGTCATCGGCCATGAAGTCTACCCCGTAGCCCATGGTGGTTTTGAGTAGCAGCATGACGGGGCGGCCCTTGCCCAGGCGGCCAGTGGCCTCTCTGAGCGCTGCCTGCACGGCGCCGAGGTCGTTGGCCTGCTCCAATACAAAGGTGTCCCACCCAAAGGCGGCCCATTTTTGGGCCAGGTCGCCAGTCGCGAGCACATCGTGGGTGTTGCCGTCAATCTGCTTGCCGTTCCAGTCGATCATCGCCACCAGGTTGTCCACCTTGTGGTGGGCGGCAAAGAGGGCAGCCTCCCAGATTTGGCCTTCGTTCACCTCGCCGTCGCCGCAAAGGCAGTATACGTGGTGGGGGTCGTTGTTCAGGCGCTTGGCCAGGGCTGCGCCGACGGCCACCGAGAGGCCCTGCCCCAGCGAGCCCGTTGCGATACGTACGCCCGGCAGGTGCTCGTGGGTGGTAGGGTGGCCCTGCAGTCGGCTGTTGAGCTTACGAAAGGTGGCCAGTTCGGGCACCGGGAAGTAGCCGCTGCGCGCCAGCACGCTGTAGTACACCGGCGAGATGTGGCCCACGGAGAGGAAAAACAGGTCTTCGCCCACCCCGTCCATCGTAAAGCTGCCGGGCCGGTGGCGCAGGTGGCCAAAGTAGAGCGCCACCAGCAGCTCGGTGCACCCCAGCGAGCCACCCGGGTGGCCACTCTGCACGGCGTAGACCATCCGAAGGATGTCGCGCCGCACTTGGGTGCACAGCGCCGAGAGGTCGTGGGTAGCTGGGGTGGGGGTCATGGGTCACGAAAGTACGGCGAGGTGCAGTATCCACACCCGCCGGTGCCAACGTGGTGGAGTTTGCGCAAACTTCGGGTGCGGGTGCGGCGCGGCGTTGCCTCACCTTTGCAGCTACACCCTTACGTTATGCCAGACAACGCCCTGCACATCGCCATTGCCGGCAACATCGGTTCGGGCAAAACCACCCTGGCCGGCCTCTTGGCCAAGCACTTGGGCTACCGGCCCGAATACGAGGACCCTACCGACAACGCCTACATCGCCGACTTTTACACCGACATGCAGCGCTGGGCCTTCAACCTGCAGGTGTTTTTCCTCACCCGGCGGCTCCAGCAAACGGTGGCCATCCAGCGCTCGGGCGAAAAGGTGATCCAGGACCGTACCCTCTACGAAGACGCCGAGATCTTCGCCCCCAACCTGCTCGCCATGGGCCTGATGAGCCAGCGCGACTACGACACCTACCGCCTGCTCTACGAAACGGTGGTGCCCCTGGTGCAGCCCCCGGCCCTGGTGTTGTACCTCAGGGCCAACATTGCCACGCTGGTAGACCAGATCGCGAAGCGCAACCGCGAGTACGAAGACTCGATCCGGATAGACTACCTCAAGCGCCTCAACGAACGCTACGAGGCTTGGTTTGAGGCCTACACCCTGGGCCCCAAGCTGGATGTAGACGTAGACGACCTCAACTTCCGCGACCGGCCCGAGCACCTGGGGGTCATCCTACAGAAAGTCTCGGGCGAGCTCTTTGGGCTCTTTGGTACTGCCTGAGGTATGGCCGTTGGGGGCCTACCCAATAACTTGTCGGCCGATATGCATGCAGCGCTTCTTAACTACATCACGGCCCATCGGCAACGCTTTCTTGACGAACTGTTCGACTGGCTCCGCATACCCAGCGTCAGCGCCCAGCCCCAGCACCGCCCAGACATGGACCGTGCCGCCCAGTGGCTCGCCGACCGCCTCAGCGAACTAGGGCCCACCACCGTTGAGCTCCTGCCCACCCCGGGCCTGCCCATCGTGTACGCCGAGTTTCGGGTAGGCCCCGACGCCCCTACGGTGCTCATCTACGGCCACTACGACGTGCAGCCCGCCGAGCCGTTCGAGCTCTGGGAGAGCCCACCCTTCGAGCCCCGTCTGGGCCTGCTGGGCGGCGAAGAAAAAATCTTTGCCCGCGGCGCCTGCGACGACAAGGGCCAGGTGTACATGCACGTAAAAGCCACCGAGGCCCTGCTGCGGAACGGGGGCCTACCCTGCAACCTCAAGTTTTTCATTGAAGGCGAAGAAGAGGTCGGCAGCGAGCACCTGGCCCAAGCCATCCTCGACCACAAAGACCGCTTGGCCTGCGACGTAGTACTCATTTCTGATACCGCCATGATTGCCAACGACCACCCCTCGATTACCGTGGGGCTGCGGGGCATAGCGTACATGGAAGTGAGCGTCTACGGGCCCAACCGCGACCTGCACTCGGGCGTGTACGGCGGGGCGGTCGCCAACCCCATCAACGTGCTCTGCGAGCTCATCGCACAGCTTAAGGACGAGCAGGGGCGCATTACCATTCCGGGCTTCTACGACGCTGTCGAGGAGCTTTCGGCCGAGGAGCGCGCCGAAATGGCCCGCATCCACTTCGACCTCGAGGCCTACAAGGCCGCGCTCAACCTGCCGGCCGTATCGGGCGAGGCGGGGTACACTACCCTGGAGCGCGGGAGCATCCGCCCCACCCTCGACGTAAACGGCATTTGGGGCGGTTACCAGGGCCAGGGCTCGAAAACCGTGCTGCCGGCCGAAGCCCACGCCAAAATCTCGATGCGGCTGGTACCCAACCAAGACCCGGCCACCGTGGCCCAGCAGTTTGCCGACTACCTGCGCCAGCTGGCCCCACCCACGGTGCGCATTGAGGTGCGCGAGCTGCACGGGGGCCAGCCGTTTGTCATGCCCACGGGTGCCCCGGCGTACAAGGCCGCCGAGGCTGCCCTTACCCAGACCTACGGCACGAAGCCTATACCGGCCCGCGAGGGCGGCTCTATCCCCATCGTGGCCACGTTTGCCCGCGAGCTGGGGGTAGACGTTGTGCTCCTGGGCTTTGGCCTGAACAGCGACGCGCTGCACAGCCCGAACGAGAACTTTGGCACCTTCAACTACTTTAAAGGCATCGAGAGCCTGGCGCTCTTCCACCACCACCTCAGCGCCCAACCCAGGGCATAGCACCGGATACGCCCCCAGCCCGTACCTTTAACCTACCCACCGAAGGGTACCCCCTACACTTGATCAACGCGCCGCTGCAAGAGCTTTCGCTGGAACTGACCAGCATAAACCCCATGGACCTCTACGGGGTAAACAACGAGAAGCTCGAGGTTATCAAAAAAGCCTACCCCGACCTCAAAGTGGTGGCCCGCGGTGCCCAGCTCAAGGCATTTGGCGAACCCGAGCGGCTGGAGTCGCTCGATACGCTACTCGCGACCATTGTACACGAAATCCAGCTCTACGGGGGCATCGATACAACCCGAGTAGAGGGCCTGGTGGGCCACGCCGTCGAGGGCGCGCGCAAGCGCGAGGCCGTAAACCCGGATGGCGCCGAGATTCTGCGCGGCAACAATGGGCTGGTCGTTAAGGCCCGTACGCCCGGCCAGGTAGAAATGCTCCGGGCCTCAGAGCAGAACGATGTGCTCTTTGCCATTGGGCCTGCGGGCACGGGCAAGACCTACACGGCGGTGGCCATTGCCGTAAAGGCCATGCGCCGCAAAGAGGTCAAGAAAATTGTGCTCGTCCGCCCGGCAGTAGAAGCCGGCGAAAGCCTGGGCTTTCTGCCCGGCGACCTGAAGGAGAAGATAGACCCGTACCTCAGGCCGCTCTACGACGCGCTGGAAGACATGGTGCCGCCCGAGAAGCTGAAGGTGTTTCTGGACCAGAACCTCATCGAAATCGTGCCCCTGGCCTACATGCGGGGCCGTACGCTGAACAACGCGTTCATTATCCTGGATGAGGCCCAGAACGCAACCGTGAGCCAGCTTAAGATGTTCCTCACGCGGCTGGGCAACGACTCACGCATCATCGTGACCGGCGACCCCACCCAGATTGACCTGCCCAAAAAGGTAGAGTCGGGCCTGGAGTCGTGCATCCGTATTCTCGATGGCATACCGGGCATCGGCCTAGTGCAGCTCACAAACCAAGACGTCGTGCGGCACAAGCTGGTGCGGGCTATACTGAAGGCCTACGAGCACGCCGAAGCCGTCGCCAAGCTCAATACGTAGCCCTAGCCGTGGCGACGGCCTTCACCGACGACCTGGGCCGGCGTGTGGTGCTGGCAGCCCCCCCGCAGCGCATCATTAGCCTCTGCCCTTCGCAAACCGAGACGCTCTTCGCCCTGGGGGCTGGGGCCCGGGTGGTAGGCCGTACCCGCTGGTGCATCCACCCGCAGCCAGAAGTTGAACGGGTGGCCGCGGTGGGCGGCACCAAGAAGATCAACGTTGGCCGTGCGGCCGAGCTGCGCCCCGATTTGTTCCTCTGCGAGAAGGAGGAAAACACCCCCGAGCTCGTGGCCCAAGCCGAGGCATTGGCCCCGGTGTACGTCACCGATGTGCGCGACATCGCCTCGGCCCTCCACATGATCCGCTCGGTCGGTGCGTTAGTTTCTGCCGCTTCGGCAGCCGATAGCCTGGCAAGCGGCATCGACATGGCCTTTGCGGGCCTGCCACGTGCGGCCCGGCCCCAACGGGTGCTGTACCTCATCTGGCGCGAGCCCTGGATGTGCGTGGGCAGTGATACCTACATCGGCAGCCTGTTGGGCCACTTGGGGCTTGTCAATGCCGGGGCCGAGCTGCCGGGGCGGTACCCAACACTGACCCCAGGCGAGTTCGAGCGCTTGGCCCCCGATCGGGTGCTGCTTTCCTCCGAGCCCTACGCTTTTACCCCCGCGCACCTTGCCGAAGTAGCTGCTCTGGCCCCGGGGGCCGAGGTGCAGTGCGTAGACGGCGAGGCTTTCAGCTGGTACGGCGCTCGGATGCTACCTGCAGCCGACTACCTGCGTAGCCTAGTAGCGGGGTGGACACACTGAACAGACCAGCGCCCCCCGCCGTTGTAGGTTTGCAGCCCTACCCACCGAACCCTATGCAACCCGGCGACCGTATCACACTTCTCGACAGCCACGACCGGGGTGAGGTGGTGCGCCTGGGCGCCCGCGGGGCTGTGTGGGTGCGCCTCGACGACGGGCTGGAGCTGGAAGTAGATGCCCGCGATGTGGTGGTCATCCCCGCAGCGCCCAGCCCGGCGGCCCAACGCACCCCAGCGACTCCTGCGCCGCTGGTCGCAGCGCCCACTGTACCCACCCGCCCCCCAGCCCCCGAACTGCCCAACAGTACATCGTTCGTGCGGCTCTCAGAGTACCTGCTCCACGGGCCGGGCCTATTGCTGGTGCGCACCCCCACCGACCGTGTTATGCTCTGGCTGGCCAACCCCGACGAGGCCCCCGCCCAGGTGGTGGTCTACAGCCGCAGTACCGAGCAGGGCGCCTGGCGGCAACGGGCAGCCCTGGCCCTGGCCGCCAACAGCTTGCACCCTGTGGTAGACCTACCGGCCGCTGAACTGGATCAACTGAGCAAACTGGAGGTCCGCTGGCAGCCAACGCCCGATTGGGTGGCGGCTCAGGCCGAGTTGCCCCAGGCGCGCAGCGGCAGCTTCAAGCTTTCTGCCAAGCTGTTGCAACGACCGCCCATCGAGGTGCCGGGTCTAGAGGCCCCAGCGTTGTACCTGCCCCTGCCGGCGCAGCTACCCGATGTGCCGCCAGCGCCGCCGCCCCTTCAGCCCGAAGCACCCCCCAAGGGGTTTCGGCCGCCCCTGCCCACGCCCGACAACCCAGTGGTAGATCTGCACATCGAGGCCGTGGCACCCCACCTGCCGGGGCTAGAGGTTGCCGACCGGTTGCCGCTGCAACTGGCCCATGCCCAAAAGGCGCTCGACCACGCCGTGCAGTTGGGCCTGCCCGAGCTTATTCTCATCCACGGGGTGGGCAAGGGCGTGCTGCGCGAAAAGTTGAACGTACTCTTGAAAGAACACGGCCATGTGGCGGCCTTCTTCCTCGACAATTCGGGCCGGTACGGCCGGGGCGCTACCTGCGCGGTACTGATCTAGCTATGGGTCTAGACCGAGAACGAGGTGCCGCAGCCACAGGTGCTGGTGGCATTGGGGTTTTTGAAGACAAAGCCCCGTGCGTTCAGGCCGTCGTTGTAGTCTACGAGCATGTTGATGAGGTAGAGCAGGTGCCGCTTGTCGATGAGTAGCGGGATACCACCCAACTCGTGCTGCTCGTCGTAATCGGTGCTCGCATCGGGCTTGAGGACGTACGACATGCCAGCGCACCCGCCGCCGGTTACCCCAACGCGAAGGCCCATGCCGGGGGCCAGGGGCTCTTGGGCGAGAATTGCCTGTAGGGCTTCGATGGCCGAGGGGCTGAAGCTCAGGGGTAGGGCAAGGGGTTTGTCGAGGGTCGGGACCATGTATGGGCGTGTAACGCGCGGGCGGCGGAACTGGTTTCGGGTAAGAATAACGGTTTTTAGGGCGCTGGTGATGCGCCGAGGCCTCAAAATTGCGTGATTGGTGCCATGAACAGGTACACGTTTCGGGCGCGCTGCGCCGGTTGGGTAGTTGCATGGCTGTTGGTTTCGGGCGCGGCCCTGGGCCAGGGCCAAAAGCCGATTACGCTCGACGACTGGCTACGCGCCGGGGTTTTCCGCGCCGGGTATGGCCAAAGCTTTGCGTGGATGGCCAACGACAACTATTACACGACCCTCGAAGCGGGCGCGCTGAAAAAGAACCCCATCCTGAGCAAAGAGGCCGTTACGGAGCTCGTGGCTGCGGGCGCAGTGAAAGACCCCGCCACGGGCGAGGCCATTGAGCTGGGCGAGTATGTCTTTAGCCCCGACGAAACCCAGGTGCTGTTCCTAACCGAGTCTGAGCCCATCTACCGCCACTCGGCGCGGCATGTGGCCTACCTGTACAACACCAAAACCCAGACCACCCAGCGCATTTTTGACGGTAAGCCCGTCGAAAACCTCTACTTCTCGCCCAACGGCGCGCGGGTGGGCTTTACTCATGGCAACAACCTGTACGTGCAAGACGCTGCTACAGGAAAGGTGGCCCAACTGACCCAAGACGGCGCCGCGGGCAACATCATCAATGGCTCGACCGATTGGGTGTACGAGGAAGAATTTGGCTTCCCGGAAGGCTATTACTTCTCGCCCGATGGCAACCGGGTAGCCTACTACCGCTTCGACGAAAGCGAAGTGCCGCTCTTTACCATGAACTATTTCGCAGGGTTGTACCCCGAGCCCTATACGTTTAAGTACCCCAAGGCCGGCGAGCGCAACTCGACGGTGCAGCTCTTCGTGCACGACCTACAGAAGGGCACTCGGGTGCAGGTGCAGGTGCCTGCCGACCCCGAGCAGTACTTCCCGGCCGTGCGCTGGACGCCCAGCGGCGACCAACTGGCAGTGCTGCGCATGAACCGGCACCAGAACCAGTTGGAGGTGCTCCTGGCCGACCCCACCACGGGCGCTACCCGCCCCCTGCTCACCGAAAGCTCGGATACCTACATCGAGCTCATGGGCAACGTCACCGAGCGGCTGACGAACCTGCAGTTCCTCTCCGATGGCAAGCACTTTGTGTACCTTTCAGAATCGAGTGGCAATGCCCACCTGTACCGCTACGACATGAGCGGCAAGCTGCTCAATGCCATTACCGCCGGGGCGTGGGACGTTACCTCGCTCTACGGTATTGACGAGGCCTCGGGCACGGTGTACTACCAAAGCGCCGAGGCCGGGCCACTCGAGCGGCACGTGTACGCTGTGGGCCTCGATGGCAAGAAGAAGCAACTGCTGACCCCCGGCGCGGGTACCCACGACGCTGAGTTCAGCTCGGGCTACCGGTACTTTGTGCACACCCACAGCTCGGCCCAGACCCCGCCGGTCATCCGCCTGCGCGACGCGTCGGGCAAGGAAATCCGCACCCTCGAAACGAACGAAAGCCTGCAAGAGCGGCTCAAGAAGTACAGTTACGTCGCCCCCTCGTTTTTCAAGGTGATGGGCCCCAGCGGCGATTCGCTCAACGCCTGGATGGTGCGCCCGCCCGACTTTACCGCCCAGCGCCGCTACCCGGTGCTGATGTACGTGTACGGCGGGCCCGGCAGCCAAACGGTGACCAACAGCTGGGCCCTGGGCGGCCAGGCGCAGTGGGCGCAGGTGCTGGCCAGTAAGGGCTACATCGTGGTCTCGGTCGATGGCCGGGGCACGGGTGCCCGCGGCGTAAAGTTTAAGAAATGCACCTACCGGCAGCTGGGCAAATACGAGGTAGAAGACCAGATTGCGGCCGCCAAGTACCTGGCCACGCTGCCGTATGTAGACGGCGCACGCATCGGCATCTGGGGGTGGAGCTACGGTGGCTACATGACCCTGAACTGCCTGATGAAAGGGGCTCAGGTCTTCAAAACCGGTGTTTCGGTAGCGCCGGTGACCAACTGGCGGTTCTACGACACCATCTACACCGAGCGCTACCTGCGCACCCCGCAAGAAAACCCCGAGGGCTACGACGAGAATTCGCCCATCACGCACGTGAGCAAGCTGGAAGACAACTTCCTGCTTGTGCACGGTACAGGCGACGACAACGTGCACTACCAGAACTCGCTCATGCTCGTCGAGGCCCTGGTGCAGGCCAACAAGCAGTTTGAGGTGTTCTTCTACCCCAACAAGAACCACGGCATCTACGGGGGCAACACCCGGTACCACTTGTACACCCAACTCACGGCCTTTATCGAGGCAAACCTATAACTGGCCCGCGAAAGCCTTGCACGCCCTTGCCCGGCGGGTATATTTGACCTAACGTTGCCTCGCCCTCTACGGGCCCCGGTATGAGCCAAGAGAACCTACAGGACTATTACACCATCATTGAGAGCTGCATTGAGACCCTGGGGTTCGATGCCGAAACCTGCCGCAGCGACCAGCCGGGCCAGTGGAACCTGACCCGCGGATCGGCCAACGTGTGGATCGACTGCTGGCACATTGAACTGCAGGGCAGGGCCTACTACCAGGTGATGTCACCGCTCATGGAGGTGCCCCACGAAAACCAGCGCCCCCTGTTTGAAGAACTCCTGGGGCTCAACGACAAGCTCTTTGGTGTTTCGTTTACGCTTTACAATGGGCTCATCTGGCTCAAGGCCATCCGCGAGGCGCGGGGCATGGACGTAGAAGAGGCGCTGAACATCCTGGCGCGGATTTCTACCTACGCCGATATGTACGACGACTACCTGAGCAACAAGTACGGTGGCCGCATGATTGGTACGGCCGACATCGTGGCGGCCCACGGCCCCACCGAAGAAGTGCAGCGCTAGTAGCACCGCAGGGCTAGGAAACGCGCCCGCCTTGGCAGTAATTTTGTAGCTATGGGTACGGCCAGTCGCCCTACGGGCATTGGGTTTGGGTACTACCTGCAGCTGCGGGCAGAGTACCTGGGTGGCCGTTTTGAAAACACGTATTGAGTATTGGGTACGGGGTGCCAAGCGGCACGAACCCCGTTGCGGGTTCCGCCAGTACTCCCGCTTGCGCAACCACCCCGGGCAGTCGGGTGCTGGCATTCGGTTTTCTTTCCCCCCAACCCTTACAAAAGCTCTACGACTATGAGTTACCAACTGGCAGTGGCCCCCGATCAAGTGGCCAGCGTACTGAAGCGCCGCATCCTGAAGGACGGCTACGACATGGTGATGGACCTGGACAAGAGCCACGGCGTGTACGTCTACGACAGTGCCCACCAACGCG
>JANRLA010000103.1:0-7049 GCA_033763015.1 Bacteroidia bacterium | reverse complement strand
TACCGGCAGCACCGCCACGAGCGACGAGGCCGCAAAGGCCAACAGGTACGGCGGGGTTTGCCCGAGGGGCACCCCCAAGGCCAACGCCATGGCCAGCGCAAAGCCCAGTTGGCACAGCTGCACGCTCACCGAGAGCGGCAGCACCGCCTGTACAGCCCGCACCCAGTGCCAGAGGCCCGTTCTGCCCAACCGGAGCACCAGAAACACCGGTACCGCAACCACCACCGCCCAGGCAAAGTACCCTATCCACCGCAGTAGGGGCGCAGATACGGCAGCTGTGGCCGGCGGCGGAAAGGCCGCCACCAGTGCGCAGCACAGCACCAAGAGCGCCAGCGCACCACTGCCCCGCTCCAGCACCAGGGCGGTAATGAGCTGGCGCAGGCGGCCCTTCACCTGCCGGTTGAGGTCGTAGCCCTTGTAGCCGTCGCCACTGATGCCGCCAGGTAGCACCAGGTTGTAAAACATACCCTGGTAAAAAAGCCATGCCGCCAGGCGATAGGGCAGGTGGATGCCGGCAAAGTGGGCCATGCGCGTAAAGCGCTGGGCACTTATCAGCTGCCCCACGTTTAGCGCGACAAAGGCCACTACTACCCACACCCAATTGGCACGGGCTAGCACGGCCCCTACATCTGCCCAGTTTACCTTACGGGTGGCGAGCCAAAATAGAACGACAGTGAGCCCCAACTGAACCACCCGTTTGCCCACACGCAACAGGCGTTGGCGGGCGGTGGGCCGGGGCAAGTCGTCTGACATCAGGGGGTAGGTGCGGGCCGCTGCCAGCGCAGGACCAAAGTAGTGGAGATTTCGAACAGGTCGCGCTGCTCGTGCACGACCTTGAGGCCCAGGGCCTCTAGGGCCAGTTTGTGCTCAGACCGGGTGAGGACCGTCGCCTCGGGCTGGGCGGCCAGGTACTGCGCCAGGCTGTCGGTCGAACCAAAGACCGGCACCAGGCGGGGCAGCTCGAACGAAAAGGCAGGGTTGAATACCTGGTATGCGACCACCGGCTGCGCGCTGTCAAACTTGGGCAGGCTTTGGCTCACGGGGTTCTCGGCGTAGATGCGGGGGTACAGGTAACCCAACCCCAGCGCTGCCAATAAGGTATAGCCAGCCACGAGCGCCAAGAACCGCTGCCGTGGGGCCTTTAGCACCAGCGCCAGTCCCACCACCGCCGCGGGCACCAGCGCCAGGAGCGCCAGGGGTGCCAGGTGGGCAACATCGGGGTTGGCCTTCAGGCCATAGTACCCCCCAAGGGGTACCGCCAACGCGAACAGAAACGCAAACCCCGCCGACAATGCCCAGCCCTTCGCAGGGGTGCCGCCCAATACATCGTCTACGTACAGCGCAACCAAGATGGCCAGCAGGGGGTAGGCCGGGGTGGTATAATTGGGTAGCCGGGTAGCCGCCACCAAAAAGGTGCCCACGGTAACCACCACCCCACACAGGGCGAACAGCCGCAGAGGCTCGTGTGCGCGTAACCGCCAGGCAGGCCGTAGGCTTTGGGGCAAAAAGGCCGTTGCGGGCACCATGCCCACGAGCACAAACGCTAGCGTAACCAGGGGCCCACCGCCGTGGCCCTCAAGCGGCTCGCTGAACCGGGTTACGTTCTGGAAGCCAATGAACTCGCGCAGCCACACCCCGTCGGTGGCGTTCTGCACGGCCAGTACCCACGGGGCCACCACTGCCGCTACGCCCACCAGGCCCAGCACGGGTTGCAGCCGCCAGACCTGGCGCAGGAAGTCGCGGGGGGGCAGGGTCAGGGCCAGCACCAGCAGCACCGGCGCCCCCACCAGCCACGCCCCAATGGGCCCCTTGGCCAGAATCGCCAGGGCCGCGCACAGGTAGCCCCACACCAGGCCCCACCGCCAGCCCTCGTAGCGCCAGCGGTAGAAAGCCCCCCACGCCAGGGTAACACTGAGGATGAGGTAGGGGTCGGGTACCGACATGCGCAGCTGCAACTGGGCGTGCACCGAGGCCATAAGCAGGGCTGCGCCTAGGTAGCCCGCCCGCGTGCCGCGCACCCGCTGCAGCCACCCAAACACCACCGCCACGACCAGCGCCCCGGCCACCGCGGCCGGGAAACGGGCGGCAAAAGGCGTCTCGCCCATGAGGTAGAAACTACCCATCATAGCGTAATACGCCAGGGGGGGTTTATGGGTACGCAGGTCGCCGTTGTAGGTAGGCACCACCCAATCGGCGCGCCAGAGCATCTCACGGGCGCACTGCGCATTGCGCACTTCGTCGAGCGAGTACAGGATAAGCCTGTCATTGCCCAGGAGCAAAAGCCCCAGCGCGAGGGCAAACACTGCCAAGCTCCGCCGATCCATGGTCGGCAAACCTACGCAATCTGGTCGGCAGGCGTGGGCATACCACACCTAGCGTAAACGTTGTTAACTTGCCAACAGATGGGAACGCAGGCCAACATCCGCAGCGCGGCACTCCACCTCTTTGCCACACAGGGGTTTGCCGGGGTGACCATGCGCAAGGTGGCCCAGGAGGTTGGGGTATCGGCCCCCGCGCTCTACCGCCACTACCCAAGCAAAGACCATCTACTCTGGGACCTGGTCAAAAGTGGGTTCGATACCTTTTACCAGTACGAGCTACGCGCCTTGCAGGGCAAAACCCCGTGGGAGCGACTGGTACTGCTCAACGAGGAGTACTTCCGCTTCGCAACCGAACACGCCGACTACTACCGGGTGATGTTCCTCATGGAATGGCAGCCCGATGACCCGGCCATTCACGAGGCAATGGGCAACCACGCCTGGATCACCTTTCAGTTCCTGGTCGATCGGATGCGCGAACTGATCGATGCGGGTCTTTTTCGGCCCGGGGTGCCCGAGTCGTTGGCGTTCACGATCTGGAGCCAGGTGCACGGCTCGGTCTCTCTGATGTATTGCGGGGTGATGGAAATGAAAGGCGTTAACTCCGCCTGGCAGTACCGCGAGGGTTGGATGGCCACCGTGACTGGGCTTGCCACCGAAAAATTACTGGCTGACATTCAACGACTTATACCTAGTCGCTGAGTTTCTGGGAACAAGAGTTTACGCTGTTAACTTTTCTCTCCCGATGTTTACAGCGTAAACAAACCCCCATGAAGTCATTCCTTGTCCTTCTAGCACTGTTGCCTAGCCTTGCCACCGGCGTGGTAGGCCAAACGCTCACGCAAACCGTACGCGGCCAGGTCCGCGACGAGACCGTGCAAACCCCGCTCGCCGGGGCCACCCTCAAGATCGAAACCGCTACCGGCCAAATCCTGGGCGGGCTTACCGACGACGAAGGCCGCTTTGCCATTGCGGGTGTACCCGTGGGGCGGGCAACGGTCACGGTGACCTACCTGGGCTATACGCCCCTGGTCCTGGCCAATTTGCAGGTGGTCTCGGGCAAAGAGCTGAACCTGAACCTGCTCATGGTCGAAGACTACGCGGTAAGCACCGACGAGGTGACCGTCTCGGCCGACCGTGTCATCGGCCAGATCAACAATGAATTCTCAACCCTAAGCACCCGGCCCTTTGCCACCGAAGAGGCCAACCGGTACGCCGGCAGCCTGGGCGACCCCGCGCGGATGGCGACCAACTTTGCGGGCGTAGTCTCGGCGGGCGACACCCGGAACGACATTGTCGTGCGCGGCAACAGCCCCCTGGGGCTACTCTGGCGGTTAGAGGGTGTAGACATCCCCAACCCCAACCACTTTTCCACCCAGGGCGCCAACGGCGGGCCAGTGAGCATTCTGAACAACAACACGCTCGACAACAGCGACTTTGCCACCGGGGCCTTCGCCGCCGAATACGGCAATGCCACCAGTGGTGTGTTCGACCTCAAGCTGCGCACGGGCAACACCGCCAAGCGGGAAACCAGCTTCCAGATCGGCTTCGCGGGCTTTGAGCTCCTCACCGAGGGGCCCTTCAAGGCCGGTAGCACCAGCAGCTACCTCATCGGGGCCCGGTACAGCACCCTGGCCGTGTTCGATGCCATTGGGCTACAGTTTGGCAGCTTGCTCGGCATCCCCTACTTCCAGGACGTGACCATCAAGACCGACTTTGACGTCAAGAAGTTGGGCCGCCTGAGCTTCTTTGCCGTGGGCGGGTACAGCACCATCGACATCCTGGAAAGCGAGCTCGACGAAGTCGACTGGAATGACTCGGACATCATCGACGAGCTCGCCTACCAAGACATCCGCCAGAAAGTTGGCAGCGCCACCGCAGGCCTGGCCCTCAAAACCCCACTCGGCACCCGCACCCTGCTCAAGAACACCCTGGCCCTGAGCTACGAGTGGCGCGACCTCAGGGTCGATACCGTTTTCTCCGACCAAACCACGGGCCCAAACTTCGGCGAACGCTACCGGGTGAACACCCTACAGTGGGCCTCCAGCGCCACCTTTAAGCCCTCGGCCAAGGTCACCTGGGAGGTCGGGCTCTTCGCCAAGCATTACCAGTACGATGTGCAGGACAGCATTGCCCGTTACAGCGGCGCCGACTTTACCACCTACCCCACCCGCGACATCGACGAGGGCACTACCCTGCTCCAAGTGTACGCCCAGAACCAGTGGCGCGTCACCGAACGGCTCACCCTCACCACAGGCCTGCACGCCCTGAACTACAGCCTCAACGACCAGTCGGTGGTCGAGCCCCGGGCTTCGCTGCGCTACCAGGCGGGTAAGGCCACGAGCCTGACCCTGGGCTACGGCCTGCACCACCAAACCCAGGTGGCTACCCTGTACTTCAGCCGCGATACCGTAACGGGCGAGCAGGGCAACCGCGACCTGGAAATGACCCAGAGCCAGCACCTGGTCGCCGGCATTGAAACAACCCTGCCCGGCCAGGTGCGCATCAAGCTGGAGGGGTACACCCAGTGGCTGACAACATCCCCATCGACCCCTACGCCAGCACGTTCAGCGCAGTAAACCTGGGGGCCAACTTCCAGCGGCCGCCCGACCGCGTGGGCTTCGTCAACAACGGCACGGCCGAGACCCGCGGGGTAGAGCTGACGCTCGAAAAGGCGTTCGTCGATACCTGGTACGGCCTGGTCACCGCCAGCCTGTTTGAGAGCACCTACACCGCCGGCGATGGCCGCCAGTACAACAGCGCCTACAACAACGGCTACGTGATCAATGCCCTGGCCGGGGTAGAGCTGCCGGTGGGCAAGGCCCGCAACGCCCAGGTGTTCGGCGATGTGCGGGTGGCGCTGGCGGGGGGCTTTCGGTACACGCCCACCGACCTGGCCGCCAGCCAGGCCGCGGGCTACGCAGTAGAGGTGCCCCAAAGCGCCTTTAGCGAGCAGGCGCCAGGCTACGTGCGCATTGACCTCAAGCTGGGCATCCGCCAGAACTACCGGCGGTGGAGCCAGGAGCTGAGCATCCAGCTGCAGAACATCTCAGACCAGCAGAACGTGTTTACCCGGCAGTACAACCCCCGCACGGGCCAGATCACCGACCGCTACCAGCTGGGCTTCTTCCCCGTGCCGCAGTACAAGATTTATTTTTAAGGACACGACGCTACAGCGCTAGTGTCTAAACGCCCTGGGCCCACGCCTGGGGCGTTTGGCGTTGTGTGGGCGCGTAGTTTCGTGGTATGACTGCGCCATACCCCCTGGGGCGCCCACGCCGCCTGCGCGCCAGTGTCGGCCTGCGCCGCCTGACCCAGGAAACCACCCTGAGCCCCGCCGACTTCATCGCACCGCTGTTTGTAGAGGAGGGCACTGCCACCCGCACCCCCATTGCCAGCCTGCCCGGCCACAGCCGCCTGACCCTGGACCTGCTGGTAGACGAGTGCCGCGAGCTCTACAGCCTGGGCATCGGTGCGGTGCTGCTGTTTGCCAAGGTGCCCGACGCCCTGAAAGACAACACCGGCGCCGAAGCCCTGAACCCGGGCGGCCTCTACCCCCGTGCCATCAAAGCCATTAAAGCGGCCGTGCCCGAGCTGGTGGTGATGACCGACATTGCCCTGGACCCCTTCTCGAGCTATGGGCACGACGGTATCGTGGAGGGGGAGCGCATTGTGAACGACGCCACCGTAGACGTGCTGGCCCAGATGGCCGTGGTGCATGCCCAGGCTGGGGCCGACGTAGTGGCCCCCAGCGACATGATGGACGGCCGGATTGGGGCCATCCGACGGGCGCTGGAGGCCGGCGGCTACCCCGAAGTGGGCATCTTGGCCTACACGGCCAAGTACGCCAGTTGCCTGTATGGGCCCTTCAGAGACGCGCTGGACAGTGCCCCCGGTTTCGGCGACAAGCAGACCTACCAGATGCAGCCCGGCAACGCCCGCGAGGCCCTGCGCGAAGCCGCCCTGGACGAAGCCGAAGGCGCCGACATCTTGATGGTGAAACCCGGCCTGTGGTACCTGGACGTGCTCTACCGGCTGCGGCAGGCCACACCCCTGCCCCTGGCCGTGTACCAGGTATCGGGGGAGTATGCGCAGCTGCACGCCACCGCCGACCGGGGCTGGCTGCACCTGGAAAACGCGATGTGGGAGAGCCTGCTGGCCCTAAAGCGCGCCGGCGCCGACCTGATAGCCACCTACTTTGCCAAAGCGGCAGCCCAGGGGCTGCAGCGGTAGCGCCCCTTGAGTAGCCCTGACGTGTAAGGACTGCCACCCGTTTATTGGGGCGCATGTGGGCCTTGGGCATCCGCTCGCTCATGGCCGCGGGGCCGCGTGGGCGGGGGCCCAGCTGGAGATCTGCGCTGCGCTCCGCCACTGGGATTGTCCGGGCCCGGGTGGGCCCGCTGCGTGCACGCTCTGGCCCCAGCTACTGAGCGGCGGGGCGAACCGAGATGTACGTTGGGCTGGGTAGAAACGGGTTCACCCCGCAGCGGACGTGGAAACCACGTGCTGCAGGGTGTGGGAAGGCCGCCCCCCGCGGTGACCAAACCGGGGGTATTGGGGGATGCGACGCTGCGTGCGAACGTGCATCCTGTTCGCCCGGGCTTGGGGGGCCCCCGCATTTGGCGGGGTGCCGGGCGGCGACCTACAAGGGGCGGGCGCGCTGGCGGCAGACCATCTGACAGGTAACTAAGGATAGCCTGCCGGGCTGTGCCGGGCTTCTGTTGCTTGGCC
>JANRLA010000102.1:0-2641 GCA_033763015.1 Bacteroidia bacterium | reverse complement strand
TGTACGTAATGAGGCCCACCAGGCGGTTGTCTTTATCGACCACGGGCAGTTTTTCGATTTTGTATTGCTTGAGCACTTCCTCGGCGGCCTCCAGGCTCGTGCCCTCTGGTACGGTGATGAGCCGCTCGTGGGTCATCACCTCGCGGATGGGCTGGCCGTTGGGGTGCAGGAACCGGACGTCGCGGTTGGTGAGAATACCTGCCAGTTTGCCCCCGCCGTCGGTGATGGGCACCCCCCCAATTCGGTGCTCCGACATGAGCCGGAAGGCGGTTTCGAGCGTGTCGTCGGCCTTCAGCGTCAGGGGGTCTACAATGAGGCCTGAGACGTAGCGCTTCACGCGCCGCACCTGTTCGGCCTGGACGCTGAGGGGCATGTTTTTGTGCAGGATGCCCAGCCCCCCCTCCGAGGCCAGGGCGATGGCCAGTTCGTACTCGGTCACCGTATCCATGGCCGCCGACACCACCGGTATGTTCAGCCGGATTTCGGGCGTGAGTTGGGTCGATACATCCACCTCACGGGGTAGTACTTCCGAATGGGCGGGCAGCAGCAAGACGTCGTCGTACGTCAAGCCTTCGAGTAGGGTAGGAGAAGACATGGAGTTAGGGCGCAAAACTAACAGCGTTGGGGCCCCCGTGCCCGCACGGCGAAGGCTGAAGGGCCCCTGTGCCGTGTATATTGGAAGCCAAACGTTGCACCGCGCCGGTTCGTATGCCTTGGTGGCCGAAAATCATTGCTGGGGTCGCTTGGGCCGGGTGTGCCCTGGCTGCCCAGGCCCAGGTGCTGTTCGATGGCGGCTTTGCCGATGGCAATTACACCCAGAACCCAGCCTGGAGCGGCACCACCAGCCTCTTCCGCATCGAAGGCCAGGCACTGCGGTACCAGGGCCCGGCGGCCACGACCACGGCCTACCTCTCGGCCCCCTTTGCCCGAAACCTAAACGCGGGTACCACCGAGTGGACGCTCGAACTCGCCCTACTCGGCACCAAACTCGACCACGTGAACTGGGTACGGGTGTACCTCACGGCCGACCTACCCGACCTCTTGGCCGGGCCCTTTGGTTACTACCTGCGCCTGGGCGGTGGGGTGGCGAGCAGCGATGGTACGGTCGTGCGGCTCATCCGGGCGTCTGCCGGGGGCGAATTTGAAGTATTGGCCTCGGCCAGTGGTACGGTAGCCGCGCCGGGTACCTACCGGCTACGTGTAGCCCGTTCGGCCACGGGCGTCTGGGACCTGAGCCAGCAGACCACCCCTGGCGGCCCCTACCTGCCCCTGGCCACCGGCTTCGACCTTGCCCCCAGTACCTCAGACTACACGGGGGTAGCCACCCGGCACCAGGGCGACAACCCCGAGGGCTTCCGGCTCCTCAGCTACCAGGTAGTACAGCCCGGCCCCGATGTCGCGCCGCCAAGCCTTCTCTTGGTAGATACCCCCGCCCCGGATAGCGTAGACTTGACCTTCTCCGAGGCGCTGCCTGCCGCCGCCGCCCAGCCCGATCGCTACCGCATTGATGGCATCCTTGCGCCAGTGGCAGGTAACCTAGCACCGGGCAACAGTACCCAGGTGCGCCTGGTCTTACCCCTCGCCCTGGCCGATGGGCAGACCTATACCCTGAGCTATACCGACGTACCCGACCTGGCGGGTAACCTGGGCTCGGGCGCCTTGGGGTTTACCTACCGTGCACCCGCAGTGCTGGTACCGGGTACGCTGGTGGTGAACGAGATTCTGTTCGACCCCCTGCCCGATCAAGTGCGGTACGTTGAACTTCGCAACACCACCGGCCAGCCCATCAACCTGCGGGGCCTAGAGCTCTGGCGCGGCACGCGCGAGGGCGTTGGTGTAAGCGCTGTCAACCGCACGCTACCGCCCTATGGCGTGGTGTGCCTGGCCAGCGATACAGCCCAGGTGAGGGCCCAGTACCTTCCGCCCGACAGCGCCCGCTTTCTGCTCCTGCCCGACCTGCCGCTCGTTGGTCGTGAGGGCGATACCCTACGCCTACTGAGCGCCGCGGGCGTTACGCTAGATTCGGTCATCTACAGCCCCGAGTGGCATTCGGCTTGGGTTGCCGATAGCCGGGGGGTGGCACTTGAGCGCCGCTCGGGCACTGGCAGCGCTACCGCTGCCACCACCTGGGCATCGGCGGCCAGTACGGTCGGCTACGGTACGCCAGGGTACGCCAACAGCCAGCTTGACCCTGTGCTTGCCTCAGGGGGTACGTTTCGGTTGCTGCGTAGGGCCTTCAGCCCCCGGGGCGATGGCCTGACCGATAAGCTGGAGCTCGAGCTGCACTACCCCGACTATGGCTGGCAAGCCGAGTGGGCGATCTACACCCCCCAAGGCCAGGAGGTGCGCCGCTTTGCCCCGCTGCTGCTGCCAACCCACCCCGTGGTGCTGGTGTGGGATGGCCGCAGTAGCCGAGGCGACTACCTGCCGCCCGGCTTTTACATCCTGCTGGTAGAGGTGCGGCACACCGATGGGCGCTACGACCGCCACCGCGCCGCGTGTGTACTCGCCCCCAGCGGCTAGTGGCTGCCCACCAGCACGTTCACGCGGTTGGCGTGGTGGTTAAGCAGCAGCGCCAGTAGCACCGTAAAGCTGATGAGCGCCGAGCCCCCGTAGCTAAAAAACGGCAGCGGTATGCCCA
>JANRLA010000101.1:0-19320 GCA_033763015.1 Bacteroidia bacterium | reverse complement strand
AAGATTCGGGGCCAGCGGTGGCTGGGTTACCCCATTTTTGGTACGCGACCGGTAGAGATATGGGGGCTGGCCCAACAACGTGTGGTACATGGCCCACTAGCTGCTGGAAATAGGCTCTACGATGGCCAGCTTAAAGCGGTTACCCGCTTCATCGGTGACAATAACGGCCTTGAGCACGATGGGGATATCGGTGCCATCCTTTGTCCTAATGGTATACGCCGAGGGGTGCCCGGCGCCTTTTTGGATGAAATCGGCCTGCAGCTCGGTTGCTTCCTGCCGTAGCGCTTTGGGTACCAGTATGGCGAAGTGCTGGCCAACGAGCTCCTCGGGGCGATAGCCCAGCAGCTCACAGTAGGCCTCGCTTACCCGCACCAGGATGCCGTTGCTGTCGGTGAGGGAGGTGCGGTGGTGGTGCAGCCGTTCAAATGCCTGGGCGATGTCTTGGGCGGACGACGCGGCCTCTACCAACTTTTCGCGTAGGTGCGTAATAAGTGAATCCAAATACCAGCGTGTGGGGGTTAGTTCAGGGGTTCATGTACCGAGAGACGAGTTCGACGCTGTTCTTGCAGCCGGTCTTCACCAGCATGGTCTTGCGTGCTTTATCGACGGTGTCTTTTGATATCTTCAGGTTAGCTCCAATTTCCTTACTTGTCTTGCCTTCGAGCATTAACTTTAGAATATCAATCTCGCGGGGCGATAACATTTCGGTTACACTCTGCTGTTTGTTCAGCCGGTGGTAGGCCGTCTGGCCAAAAGCATCTACGTAGGCCACAGAGGCCCTCAGCACCTGGTGCGTATCCTCGTCGGTGATGTCGTATACATCAATCCGCAGGGTGCCAATCATCCCGTACTCATTGGGCTGTGGCCGAAGGGCAAGCCGTATCCACTTCGTCTGATTCGAACGGGTGTTTACCATCCGCAGGATCACACTCACGCGCGCAGTTAGTACACTGCCGTAGGGCAGGTTGCGGAGGAAGGCAAACGATTCTTGAAACAGCGCGATGACAACCGACTGGTCCTCGGCGGGTAGTAACGAAAGGAGCTCCACATCGCTGCGGCCCACCAAAAAGTTGACGTCCTGGCCGGTCAGGGCCGACCAGTTGCTCGAAACGGCCGTAACGGTACGTGTGACCAGGTTGTAGTACCCTTCCATCCGCCAATAGTCCTCTAGCCCCGGGGTGGTTTCGGGCACATTTGGCTGAGATTGGTACATAGTACTAGTTGTGAAAATATGTTAGCGGCAAAATTTCATTGCCATACAAGTTACCACTACAAGAGAAGTACACAAAAAAATTTTGCAGGTGATAGTCAGCCTATTAGCCCAGCTCGCGCAGGTAGTGCAGTGCCTGCAAAACCAACCGGGCTTGACGGTTGCGGCCGTTTTGTAGCGCCCATGCCTCCCCTAAATGGACGGCCTTGTACCACAAATAGACCGCTTGGCTACCCCAAATGGCCGTAGCCCGTACCACGAATGGTACACACCCCCGGCAAATGGCTTTGGCAGGGGTAAGCGCCGGGTTGGCCAGGGGCTATCCGGTAAATGGGGGTACAACCCCCGGTTTATGGACCCCCGCCGGGCCGAAGAAAGCCCCCCCGGCGGGCTACTCATGGGGTAGGAAACGGGGTGTGGTCAGGTCGAATGTTGTGCCAGGTCACTCAACAACGGCCTGCTAAACCCTAACCCCCCCCTAAACCCCAAGTACCATGGCACATGTACGAGACGTCCGGTTGCAACTGGGCATGAACCAGGAGTTCCAGCACCTGGCAGAAGTCACCTTCGCCGTCGAGTTTTCGCAGGCCGAGGTCAACCAAAACATCAATTTTGGCCTCTACGTTACGCTGCTCCAGTACGACCCGCGCGTACTGAGCCAGTACCACCACCTGTCGCAAAACGGTGCGTACGAGTTCGGCAGCTACCCCCAAGGCCAAGGCAACGGCTGGAACCCCACCGTAGGCCGTGAAAATGGCGTGCTCTGGATTGCCCGCGAGGTCATCCGCCCCAACGGCACCAAGAGCCAGTACTTCCAACGCAAGGCCACCTTCCAGCGGCAGCAGCGCAACAGCTTCGGTGGTCAGCAGCAGGAGTTCTTCACCGCCCACGTAAACGTGATCCCCGAAATCACCGAAGGCCGTGGCTGGAGCAACCCCTTCCGCTTTGGCAATGGCCAGATGCCCCTGGGCGCGCAGCACACCCAGCAGCCCCAGTTCTTCGACGAGCCCCAGTTCAACGGCGCGTACGCCAACAACCTGATCTAACCCCAGCCCCCACACCCACCATGGCACAGGTACGTGACATACAATTGGAGATGGGCCAGCTGCAAGACCAGCAGGCTTACGCCGACCTACGCTTCACCGTCGAGTTTTCGGACGCCGAACTGCGCCGGAACCTGCAGTACGGGCTCTACGCCGGGCTGTTCTACCACGACAGCCGCAGCCTCAACGCCGAGTTCGAATCCAACGGCGCCTACCAGACCTACATGATGCCCGCCACCCCTCCCTTCGGGTTCGGGCAGGTGGCCTACAGCAACCCGGGTATGGAGCCCGCCTTTACCCCCGCTTCGGGCATGGGCATGGGTTTCATGGGCCCCCAGGGCCCTGCCGGCTGGCAGCCCCAGGATGCCTCGGGCTTCATCTGTTGGATCTGCCGCGAGGCGCTGCAACCGGCCGGTACCCGTACCCACCACATCGAGCGCCGCGTGGCCTTCGACTTCACACGTATGCCCCAGCGCAATGCCGACTACCGCGGCATGGTCTGGGCGCTGCCCGAGATCACCGAGGGTCAGGCCTTCAGCCGCCCCTCTGGCCTGGGCATGAATTCGTTTCAGCGTTTTCAGACCCAGCCCCTGTACTAACCAGGCTGCGCTTCAACGCAGTGCCGCCTGGCTACCTGTTTCCTGTTTGGGCCTGGCCCGGGGTTCTTTTTGCCCCGCCTTCTACACCCCCCCGGGTCGGCCCTCTCAGGTCATTTCTGTACCAGCCTAACCCTGCATCTACCCTTTTCTAGTAACCCCTCCACGCCTCATGGCTGCTGTAGCTAACCTTCAGTTTCAACTCGTGCCCGGCTCGCTCAACCAAGAGCCCGTGGCCGAGCTAAGCTTTGATGTTCTGTTTACACCCGACGAGGTTTCGGCCAACACGGGCCAGGTGTTGGAGGTATTGCTCGATACCGAGCAGAGCCCTGGGTTCAGCCCCGCCTGGGCCGACCCAAAACGTGGCGGTATCCACCTCGCCATGCCCCCTTACCACCTGTGGGTGGCCTGCAAGCCCACCGGCCCTACGCCCGATAAAGGCGTTTACCGTGGCCTTGACAAAAAGACTACACTCGCATCCACGCCTGCCGATTACCCCAATGGCAATGGCAGCTACGTAAAATCGCCAGCGGCTACGGGCAACGGCCTGGTACGCCCCTCGGCCCCCGAACTCCGCCCCCTCTTCGGTGCGAACGGTGCTTCGCCCGCCGCAGAAGCGCAGCCCGAGACCAGCGCCCCATCGGCCGCCGACGGGCTATTCCGATTCCGCAAAACGATCACCCCCGAGGGCCGCAGCGTGCTCACCTTCCGGCGCCGCGTGGTATTGCCCCTCGAGCTGCTGCCCGATGCCAAGGGCGCTTTCAAACTGGTTACCGATGAGCACCTGGTGGTACTGCAAGGTGCCGAGGCCCTCACCACCTGGCTGGGCAGCCCCCGCAAGCTGGGCAACCGGGCCTTTAAGCTGCCCGAAATCCTGACGACCGAGTCAGGCCAACGGGTGGTTGAGTGCCTTACCGACCTGTGGCGCACCCGCGAGCGCCGCAACCTGGTGCTCGACTTTTGGCACCCCGACCAGAAACCCCGTCGGCTAGTGGCCGACCTGGTGTACAACGACAAACGGTCGCTCGAGCCCGAAATCCATATCCAACTGCGCCAGCCCGGCACCGATGCCCAGGGCGGTGTGCTCTCGGTCATTGAGGCCCTGTACCAGCAGGCCCCCTACGGCGCTGTGCTGCTCGATACCGCGCGCACGGTCGTATGGCATAACCCTGCGCTCCTGGCGCTGCTGGGCCTGCCAGGCCGCGAGCCCATCCTGGGGCTGACCGCCGAGGAACTCCTGGCCCGGTCGGTCACCGACCGCACCCAGCTGCTGGCCCTGCAGCAGCACTCGCGCCGCGGGCTGCCCGACGCCGTAGAGCTGCACGTAGCGGGCCCCAGTGGCGAGACCAAGCTGCGTCTTACCTCGCGTACCTTCCAGCCCGAGGGTGGCGAAAGCCTGGCGCTCTGGCTCTTCGAAGACCAAACCGAGGTACTGCGCATGGCCGTGCAACTCAAGGCCACCGAGCAAAAGCTGCTACAGATGGTCAACGCGGCGCCCATCGGCATTTGCGTGACCAACGAGCACGGCATTTTCGAGCAGGTGAACGAGGCCTACGGCCAGATCTATGGCTTCCAGGTGCACGAGCTGCAGGGCAAGCACTTCTCGGTGGTAGTGCCCAAGCACCAAGAGGGTCTGTGGCGCAAGACCCACGACAACTTCATCCAGGGCAAAGAGCACACCCGGGGCGAGTTTCAGGTGCAAGACCGGTACGGTCGGCCCCTTACGGTACTCGCCGACTCGGCCCGTACGGTGGGCGCCGATGGCAAGACCCGCAAAATCACGTTCGTCATCGACATCACCGAACGGCGGCGCAGCGAGGAGCAGCTTCGCGGCTCTGAAGAGCGCCTGATGCGCGTCTTCGAATCGGCGCCCATCGGTATCTGCATCACCGACCCCAGCGGCGCCTTCGAGGTCGTCAACCAAGCCTACTGCGGCATCTACGGCTACACGCCCGACGAGCTCCTGGGCCAGCCCTTCACCAAGATTGTGCCCCCTGAGCACACCCACCTCTGGCAGCAAACCCACGAGAAGTTCCTGGCGGGCCGCACCGAGACGCGCGGTGAGTTTACCGTGCGGCACAAACTTGGGCACGACCTGGTCGTGCTCGCCGACTCGGTGCGCATCACTGGCAGCGATGGCCAGCCCCGCAAGGTCACCTTCGTACTCGACATCACCGAGCGCAAGCGCACCGAGCGGGCCACCGAAGAAGCCCGCGCCGAGATGGAGCGCAGCGAGCAGCGCGTACGCCAGATCATCCAGCAGGCACCGATTGGTATCTGCATCACCAGCCCCAGCGGCACCTTCGAAACCGTCAACCAGGCCTACTGCCACATCTACGGCTACCACCCCGAAGACCTGCTCGGCAAGCCCTTTACCATGGTAGTGCCCAAAAACAAGGCCGACTGGTGGCTGCGTAAGCACGAGCTATTCCTGCAAGGGCAAGACGAAACGCGCGGCGAGTTCCAGGTCGTCGATAGCAAGGGGCGGCTGCTCACCGTCATGGCCGATTCGACCCGTATCCAGGGCCCCGACGGGCAGCCCCGCAAGGTGACCTTCGTGCTCGACATCACCGAGCGCAAGGCCCAGGAGGCCCAGCTCAAGAAAAGCGAGGAGCGCCTGGCGACCCTCATCGAAAGTGCGCCCATCGGCATCTGCGTCACGGGCCACGACTACCGCCTGCGCTCGGTCAACGAGGCCTACTGTGGCATCTACGGCTACACGCCCGAGGAGCTCATCGGCCAGCCCTTCACCAAGATTGTACCGCCCAGCAGTGCCAGCCACTGGCAGAAAACCCACGACCAGTTCCTTGAGGGCAAGACCCACACCCGGGGCGAGTTTGAGGTGGTGGGCAAAGACGGCCGGCGCATCATCGTGCTCGCCGACTCGGCCCGCATCACCGGCGCCGATGGCGAGCCGCTGAAAGTGACGTTCGTACTCGACATCACCGAGCGCAAGGCCCAGGAGGCCCAACTCAAAAAGAGCGAAGAGCGCCTGGCGACCCTCAACGAAAGTGCGCCCATCGGCATCTGCGTCACGGGCCACGACTACCGCCTGCGCTCGGTGAACGAAGCCTACTGCCGCACCTACGGCTACACGCCCGAGGAGCTCATCGGCCAGCCCTTCACCAAAATTGTACCGCCCAGCAGCGCCAGCCACTGGCAGAAAACCCACGACCAGTTCCTCGAAGGCAAGACCCACACCCGGGGCGAGTTTGAGGTGGTGGGCAAAGACGGCCGGCGCATCATCGTGCTCGCCGACTCGGCCCGCATCACCGGCACCGATGGCGAGCCGCTGAAAGTGACGTTCGTACTAGATATCACCGAGCGCAAGGCCCAGGAGGCTCAGCTCAAAAAGAGCGAAGAACGGCTCATGACGCTCATCGAGAGCGCACCCATCGGCATCTGCGTTACGGGCGACGACTACCGCCTGCGCTCGGTGAACGAAGCTTATTGCCGCATCTACGGCTACACGCCCGAGGAGCTCATCGGCCAGCCCTTCACCAAGATTGTGCCGCCCAGCAGCGCCAGCCACTGGCAGAAAACCCACGACCAGTTCCTCGAGGGCAAGACCCACACCCGGGGCGAGTTTGAGGTGGTGGGCAAAGACGGCCGGCGCATCATCGTCATGGCCGACTCGGCACGCATCACCGGCTCCGACGGCCAGCCCCTGAAGGTCACGTTCGTCGTCGACATTACCGAGCGGAAGAAAAGCGAACTGGCTATCCTCGAGGCCAACGAAAGCCTACAGCGCGCCAAGGCTGAACTGGAGGCCAACAACCACGAGCTGGAAGCCAACCGCGCCACGCTCCAGGCCAACTTCCAGCAGCTCGACGAAAGCAAGCGCCAGCTCGAGGCCTACACCACCGAGCTGGAAGCCAACCGGCAACGCCTACAGGCGGCCGTGGTAGAGGTAGAGGCCAAAAACGCTCAGCTGGAGAAAAACCGCCAGGCGCTCGAGGCCAGCTACCACGAAATCTCCAGCAGTAAGGCCCAGCTCGAAGCCAACAACCGCGAGCTGGAGCAAAACCGCAAGCAGCTGGAAGAAAGCCTCCGGCAACTGGAAACCAGTAACCTGGAGCTGGAACAAAACCGCCTCCAGCTGCAGGAGAGCTACGCCAAACTGGAGGCCAACAACGAGGAGCTGGAGCAAAACCGCAAAAAGGTAGAAGCCGCCAACAAAAAGCTCGAGGCCAGCAACGCTGAGCTCGAAGCCAACCGTCGGCAGCTCGAGAAGAACTTCCAGCAGCTCGAACTCAACCAGAGCAAGCTCAAGGAGAGCAACGCCAAACTGGAGAACACCCTGGCCGAGCTCAGCGCCATGCAAGGGCAGTTGGTGGTATCGGAAAAAATGGCGGCCCTGGGCCAGCTCATCGCCGGGGTGGCGCACGAAGTCAATACCCCCATCAGTGCGGTCAAAGCCTCGGTGCGCAACATGATGCGCGACCTACCCGAGGCCCTAGATGGCCTGCCCAAACTGCTGGCGGCCATCCCCAAGGCACAGGTAGGGGTGCTGCGCGAGTTCCTCACCGCGACCATTGGCAGCCACCACGCGCTTACCACCAAAGAAGAGCGCCAGTACCGGCAGCAGATCGAAGACACGTTGAACGAGCACGGGGTAGAGCAGGCCGATGAGATCGCGAACACCCTGGTCGAAATCCGGGTCATCGAGAACGTCAGCAAGTACCTGCCCCTCTTCAGCGGCAAGTACACCCAAGAGATTCTCGAACTGGCCTACAAGCTGGGTCAGCTCAAGGTAAACCTGGGCAACATTGACCTGGCCAGCGACAAGACCAACAGCATCGTCAAGGCGCTGAAGAACTACTCGTACGTGCAGAGCTCTGACCGGCTGGTGCCTTCCGACATCGTGCGCAGCGTCGAAGACATTCTTACCCTGCTGCACAACCAGCTCAAGTACGGCATCGAGCTCGAGCAGAACTACGACGAGGAACTGCCGCTGGTACCCATCTACCCCGACGAGCTGGGCCAGGTCTGGACCAACATCATCAACAACGCCGTACAGGCCATGGGCGGCAACGGCAAGTTGCAGGTGGGCATCCACCGGGCGGGCGAGTTTGTCGAGGTAGCCATCACCGACAATGGGCCCGGCATCCCGAAAGAGATCCGCGACCGGATTTTCGAGCCCTTCTTTACCACCAAGCCTCAAGGCGAGGGCACGGGCCTGGGCCTCGACATCTCGCGGAAAATCATCGAGAAGCACCAGGGCCAGATCCAGGTCGAGTCGCAGCCCGGCGAGACCACCTTCATCGTCCGGCTACCCATCGAACCCCGGGTAGGCAAAGAGCTGCTCGACGACATCCCGGCCATCAACCACTAGCGGCCCCTCGACGGCCAGGCAACCTCTACTACTGATTTCCCCCCTTATTTCTATCCCCCCTTTTCCTTGAGCGCCATGGACACGCCCCCACCCAAAACCGCCCCCGAACTCAACGAGATCAGCCGACTCATGCAATTGCTGGTCACCGTCTACGGCCAAGCCAAAAGCCTGGATGGCCTGCTACAGCACAACAAAAACCTGCTCGCCGAAGCCCAGCAGGAGCTCAGCCGAACCAACGATAACCACCTGCAGAACGCTCGTCGGCAGTAACCCTACCCACCCCTACTGCTTCGCCGAGTGCCATGAAAAAGAGCCTGTTGTTTATAGACGACGATCCGGTTGCCTTGCGGCTGGTAGTCGATACGTTCCGGGGCCTGTTGGGCAAAGAGTTCAACTTCCTGCGCGCTTCGAACGCCGAAGAGGCCGAAGAGGTGCTGATGGAGGAACTGACCCAGCGCGGGAGCCTGCCCACCCTTATCGTCTGCGATTGGATACTACCCGGCAAACGGGGTGACCACTTCCTGGACGAGATCGGCGAACAGTACCCTGAGATTCGGCTCGTACTCCATTCCGGGCTAGCCGATGCTGCCCTCGAGGCACGGCTCAAGTCCAGTTGCAACCTGGTTTGCTCCCTGCAAAAACCGTGGGACGGCCAGCAGCACCGCAACCTCATTCTGGAGGCCCTGTCGGTACAGGTGGTCTAGGGTGGTGCGTTCTATAACGGCCCAGAACAAAGGCGAGCGGGTGACCGAGCCCGTGATACTGCTGGTAGACCCCGATGCCGCCAACCGTCGGTTGGTGCGCGAGGGCTTCTTGTCAGTACTGGGCAACTTTTTCCGTTACGCCGAGGCCGGCAACGTCGGCCTGGCCAACGACCACATCTTCAACCAGCTCATCACCACGGGCCAGTTGCCAAGCCTGATTGTGAGCGAGCTGCTGGTACCCAGTAAAGTGGGCGAACTGGTGGTGTACCCCAACGAGGTAAACCAGAGTTACCCCGAAATACCCATCCTGCTGCACACCCAGGTGCCCAAAGACCAGGCCATCGGCAAGGTCAAGGCCCGGGTGCAGCTCATGGGCTACCTAGTCAAACCCTGGCAACCCCAGGAGCACCCCACCCAGTTGGCGCAACTCTTGGCCCAACTGGTGGCCTGAAACCTGTTTCTGAATCACGACAAGCAAACTGTACGCTCGTTTATGTCTGCCAAACGCTACCTGTTGTGTGTCGACGACGAAAAGTCGGTCCTCAGCAGCCTGAAACAAGAACTCAAAGCCAGCCTGGGGGCTGACTACCACTACGAGATTGCCGAGTCGGGCGAGGAGGCCCTCTCCATTGCCGATGAGCTCCGGGCCGCCGGGCACGAACTGCCGGTGGTCATTTCTGACCAACTCATGCCGGGCATGAAGGGCGATCAGTTTCTGATCAAGCTCCACGAAACCCAGCCCAAGACCCGCAAGATTCTGCTCACCGGCCAGGCCAGTGCCGTTGCCGTGGGCAATGCCCTGAACCACGCCGACCTGTTCCGCTTCCTGTCAAAGCCCTGGCAGGCAGAAGACATTGTCATGACCGTGCAGCAGGCCATAAAGCTGTTTTACCTCGACCAGGCGCTCGAGAGCCAAAACCGAACCCTGCGGCAAATCAACGACTTCGCCCAGCTTGTCACGAGCAACCTGCGGCTGGAGGCCTGGTCAGAAGCCGTGCTGCGCGAGCTGGCGGCCAGCCTGGGGGTCACCAAGGCCGTGTTGATGGTCGACCTGCCCGGCGGGGCCGAGGCCAAGAAGTTTATCGCCGCACTCGAGGCCACTGCCGGCAAGCTCAGCTTTAGCCTGCCAACACCCGAACGGCTGCCCGACCTCTTGCCGGTGGGCGTGAACACCCAGGTACGCATGTCGCGCGACAGCCTGGTGGTGGCCAACGCCCAAAAAGGCGAGTGGAGCAACGCCCCCTACATCAAGGCCAAAGGGACCAAAAGCCTTTACTGCGCTCCGGTAGTGAAGAAAGACCACCTGCTGGGGGCACTCTACCTGGAACACACCACCAAAGCCGACTACTTCACCACCGAACGGCAGGCCCTCCTGGCGGCGCTGGTGGGCCAATCGGCCCTGGCCCTAGACAATGTGCTGCTCTACAACTCGCTCGAGGAGCGGGTCAAGGCCGGGGTAGAGGGCATCTCAGACGACCACGAGACCATGCGCGAAAGCATCGCGTACGCCAGTCGGATACAAGGCTCGCTCCTGCCCACCACCCAGCAGCTTACCCAGGCCTTCCCAAAGCATTTTCTCATCTACCAGCCCAAGCACGTGCTCAGCGGCGACTTTTACTGGGTCGCCGTGCGTGAGGGGGTACGGGTGGCCGTCGTAGCCGACTGTACCGGCCATGGCGTACCGGGTGCCCTCATGTCGGTGTTGGGCCTCAACCTGCTCAACACGCTGGTGCTAGACCGCAACGAGTTACGGCCCGAGGTGCTCCTGAGCCAGCTGCACAAAGAGATCGTGAGCATCATGCCGCAGTCAGACGATAGCCAGCAGCTCTCGGTACAGGAGGGCATGGACATCGCCATTGCCGTGGCCCACCCCGATGGCAAGCTGCACTTCGCCGGTGCCCGACGCCCGGGGGTGCTCTTCCACGACGACGAGCTGGTTGAAATCAAGGCCGACCGCCATTCGGTCGGCGACAGCAGCCACCGCACCAACACCAAACTTGCCTTCGAGCTCCAGGTGCTCGACTACACCCCTGGCGATGCCCTGTACCTATTTAGCGACGGCTACTGCGACCAGTTTGGGGCCGGCGGCAAGAAATTCAGCTACAGCCGCCTGAAGGAACTGCTGGCCCAAAGCCAAAAACTCGACCTCAAAAAGCAGGGCCAGACCCTGACCAACCGGTTGGCCATCTGGCAAAAGGACACCCCCCAAACCGACGACATCTGCGTCCTCGGCATCCAACTCTAACACCTACCCCTCTCGCTATGGACAGGCAATTCATCTTACAGCAACTCCAATCCGACCTGCAGCGGCTCTCTATCGCCCAGTTGCAGAGCACCCTGGCCTTCGTGCAGCAATTGGCCCTAACGGCGCCACCCCCGGCCGCCGAGGTGGGGGTGCCCAACCTACCCAATGGTCAGGTAACGGGCGGCGACACCATGAGCCGCGACGACTTCCTGAAAAAACTACGTGGTTACTAACCCTAATTCGTTACTGCCATGCCAACCTACACCGTAAAAGGAAAGGTTACGTGCCTTAGCCGCGCCGATGGGGCTGTCATTGCCTCTTGGTTCAAGGAGCTTACCGTAGACGCTGCCACCGAAGCCCTGGCCTTGACCCAGGCCGAGCAGCTCATTGCCCAGGAATACGACGACGCCGACGTAACCCACCGCAGCGAACTCCAGGTCGCTGGGGGTGGCAGCGGCCCCCAACTCGGCCCCTTGCCCCCTCCCGTGGCCCCACCACCACCCCGGGCCGAGGCACCGCCTGTCGTAAAGCCCTTCGCGCAGCCCGAACCCCCCGCGCCCGACCCCGGCAAAACGCACCGGTTCCGTATCTAGACCTGTCGTCTTCCATCCCCTGAAACCTTTTCCCCGTAAACCTCTTTGCCATGCGATTCAAGAACCAACACGTACTGGTTACCGGCGGCAGCTCCGGCATAGGGCTGGCCTGTGCCCAGTTGTTTTTAGCCGAGGGCGCCGCCGTCAGCGTATTCGACCTACAACCCCCGCCCCCCGATCTGCTGGCCCAGAAGCAGGTGTTCTACCACGCGGTCGATCTGACCGACGAAGCCCAGACGGCCGCTGCCTTCCAGGCCCTGCTGGCGCGCAACCCCCGGCTGGATGTAGCCATCAATAACGCGGGCATCGATGGCGACCAGGCCCCCATCGCCGCCAGTACCACCCAAAACTGGCGTTCGGTCATGGCCATCAACCTCGATGCGGTTTACTGGTGCCTGCGCCACGAATTGGCCGTCATGGAGGCCCAGCAGCACGGGGCAATAGTCAACATGGCCAGCATTTCGGGCCTGGTTGGCTTCACGGGCCTATCGGCCTACAGCGCGGCCAAGGGAGCCCTCGCGCAGTTGACGCGTGTTGCGGCCATGGAGGGTGCGCCGGTACACGTGCGGGTCAACGCCGTATGCCCTAGCGTGGTCAGTACACCCCTGGTCGATCACTACATCGCCCAATCTGCCGACCCGGCCGCCACCCGGGCCTGGTTCGAGAACTTTAACCCCCTACCGGGCATGGTGACCGTGGAGGCGGTCGCGCAAGCCGTAGCCTTTCTCGCTAGTGAGCAAGCGGGCTTTATTACGGGTGTGAACCTGCCAGTAGACGGCGGCTACACCGCCCGGTAATCTGGGTGTGCGTTTCGGTTAACTTGCGCTTGTAGCAACGGCTATAGCGTATGTACAAAGACACACAGGCGCACACAGAAGCCTACATCCGCCACCTGTTGGCGGCAGGTCTGCCCGTGCCCGACAATGAACTCGACCGGCTGGCCGAGCTCAAGAAACTGTGCATCTTAGATACCCTGCCCGAAGTAGAGTACACCACCATCGTGCACCTAGCGGCCAGCCTGTGCGGTGCGCCCACGGCCCTCATTACGTTGCTCGACGAGCATCGTCAATGGTTCAAGGCACGCGTGGGGATGGAGCATCCGGAGACCGAGCGCATTTTTGCCTTCTGCCAGTACACCCTAAGCGAGCACGACTATTTCTGCGTACCCAACGCGTTGCTCGACGAGCGCTTTGCCAACAACCCACTGGTTACTGCCGAACAGGGCATCCGCTTTTACCTGGGTATACCCCTGGTAGGCCCTAGCCAGCATGCGCTGGGGGCTCTGTGCGTCATCGACAGCGTGCCCCGCACCCCCGACCCCGCCCACATTGCGCAGCTGCAGCTCCTGGCGCGGCTCACGGTCAGGTTTGTGTACCAGCGCTTCGAGCTGTTGGTGGCCAAAGAGCTGCTTTCGGTTACAGCCTCCGCTATCGACCGGATGGACGACCGGTAGCGCTTGCCCGTAGCACTGATACCAGGCAAGCACGTATTAGCCCACCGGTTTCTGGAGTACATCGTAGTAGGTTCATAAAGTGGGTTAAGGTAAACGGTGCCCGACACGAGCACGGCATAGGCGCCCTAGGGCAAGCTGGGCGGGCAGGGTGTCGGTATGCCGATCGGTATACCGAGACGACTGCCGTCAGATTTTTGCTCGACACGCTACCCAGCAGAACGCCCCAACCGGCATAGGGTTGGGGCGTTCTGGGCTCAGGGTCAACATCAAATGACGTGTAAGGGATTGGGGCTACCCTTACAGCGTGGCAATGATCCCAAGACTGGGGAGCAGGCTGGTTTGGTCAGTACGCAGAATAACGGGTGTAAGCGGCTGAACAAAGCTTTCGTCTGGGTTGCGCGCCAGGGCAAAATCGGGTAAGCCCTCGTTGTCGCGGTTGAGCACGTTTTGCACATCGATGAAGGCCGCGAGGCTCCATTTGCGGAAGTTGAACCGCCGCTCAATGCGCACATCCAACTGCAGGAAGTCTGCGGTGGTAAGGGTATTCACTTGGTCAAAGTCGCGCAGGGCCTCGCCACGCTCGGCGTAAAACTCCAGCGCTTCGGTGTCGGTACGGAAGGGCGTGTACGGTGAGCCGCCGGCCATACGCAGCTTGCCGGCCACTTCCCATTGCCGGTTGGCCCCCAACTGGTACCCACCAGTAAGGCTCAGTAGGTACCGGTTGTCCCACGAGCTGCGGATGTATTGGTCGCGGTCTTCGCCGGTAAATTCACTACGGTACCAGGTAAAGCTCGAAATGCCGTACAAACGGTTGGTAAGCCGCTTTTGGGCATAGGCTTCTACCCCGTAGGCACGGCCCCGGCCGATGGGGAGCACCCGTTCGTTGCCAAAAAGCCCAAACCCACCGCCGGTATTGGCTATACTGACGCCATCGCGTTCGCTAACGCTGTAGTCGTCGTACAGCTTCAGAAAGCCTTCGATGCTGACAATGCTGCTGTTGCTGGTCTGGTAGTCGGCACCCACCACGAAGTGTGTGGTTTGCCAATACGTAGCGTCACGGTTTTCGAGATTGCCGTCGTTGCCAAAACCCAGGATGATGTAGGGCGGCAGCTTGTAGTAGATGCCCAGGTTGCCGTTGAGGTTGAGTTTTTCGGTGAGGGCATAGCTGAACGACGCCCTGGGCGAGAGCGTGCGCAGCGGGTTGTCGCCCTCGTTGGTAAAGTCGTTGATGTCGCTGCGCAGCCCAAAGGTGGTCTTTAGTCGGTCGTTGAAATAGCTACGCGAGAGGCTTGCAAAGAGACCGAAGCGGTAGATGGCATCGGCGGCCGAGGCCCGTACGGTGTCTTCAGGCTCAAGTATGTTGAACAAACGGTTGATAAAGTCGCCGCGGACGGCTACCCCACCGTACTGTAGCCGCCAGGGGCCGTAGGTATTGACCACGTTGGCACGGAACCGAAACTCCTGTTCGCGGTTCTGGAACGTGAGCCGGTTCTGGTTTGGGTCTTCGTCCAGGTCGAACACATACTTGTTTTCCTGTACGTTTTGGCTCAGCCCCAGGGTGTAGTAGCCGTTCGTTGTCAGGCGTTTTAGGCTCAAGCCGTGCGTCCAGGTCGAGTAATTGATGCGGGGTACCTGGTTGAAGAGGGTGATTTCCTCCAGGGTAGGGTCATCTGGCAGGTTTTTGGTGAGCTTGTCTATCCCGCCAATGAAGATGTAGCTCAGGGTAGTTTTAGAGTTGAGCTCCCAGTTGAGCTTAGCGGTCGCATCCCAGTAATCGGGCAGTATGGGCAGCCCAATCGCTTCGAAGAGCAGCTGTAGGTAGGACCGACGGATGCTGATCAGCCCGGTGAGGTTGCCATCTTTTCGCAGGGGGCCGTCTAGGGTAATGCCGGCCTCGGTGGCGCTGACAATGGCCCGTGTCTGGAGCCGTTCGCGGTTGCCGGGTGTGATCTCGAGGTCGAAAACCGACGAGAGGGCATTGTCGTACTGCGCCCCAAACGCCCCCGCCTGGAAGGTGAGGTTCTGCACCAAAATCGAGTTAATGATGCCCGTGGGGCCGCCGCCCGAGCCTTGGGTCGGGAAGTGGTTGATGGCCGGTGCTTCGATGATACCATCGAGGAAAAACACGTTCTCATTGGGTGCCCCGCCCCGGACGATGATATCGTTCCGGAAGCTTGCCCCGCCCGATACCCCCGGCAGCGACTGGATTACCTTCGAGATGTCGAAGTTGCCCCCAGGGTTGCTACGGATCTGCTCGGTGCCGATGTTTTTGACGCTGATAAGGTTGATGGGGGTTTTGCTGAAAACACTCACCACGATTTCGATCTCGTCTGTCGTCTGGTCATCCGCCGTCAGGGCAAAGTCTACGGTCTTGACCCCACCCTCAATCCGGATCTCGTACTGCACCAGGGTTTTGTAGCCCAGGTACTTGGCCTGTAGCGCCTGCAGGCCCGAGGGCACACGCTGCAGGGTGTACCGGCCCAGGGTGTCGGTGGTGGTACCAATGGGTAGGTTGAGCAGCTGCACCGTCGCGCCAACGATGGGCTCCTGGGTTTCGGCGTCAATGACTTTACCCACGACGGTGCCATTGGCCGGCACTTGTGCCCAGACAGGCGCAGTTGTACCTAGCAGGAGTACGACCAGAAAGCAGCCGAGTGGGAGGCTCATAAATCCGTAAACGGATGATTTTGGGTTGCGGGAGGTTCTCGTACGGGGCATAAATTTGGATTATTGAGCTTCTGCAACCCCAACCCACTTGCTGTTTGTTCCGTAAACGGAGTTAAATCTATATGAACCGAACTGGCTACCAACTACTCGCCGCGCTCTTGCCATGGGTCGAGCGGTACGAAGCACAGGGCGGCACGCTAACCCTAGGCGAGTTCCTGGCGTGGCTGAACCACCAAGACGTGGGGCCGCAGGAGGATGCCCCGGCGCCTGCGCCACCTGTGGCCGCAAGTGGGGCCGGTGCCCCGCCCCTACCCATTGCCTCGCGTGCCTTTCAGCACATTGTCCAGCTCTTCCGGCGGCTGAAGCACGAGACCAAAGCCGCCAGCGAAGGCCTGCCCATGAACCACCTGGATGAGTTCGTGATGCTCATGATTGTCATGGACATGCCCGGGGTGCGCAAGAGCGACCTGGTTGCCATGAACCGCATGGAAACCAGCAGCGGTAACGACATGGTAAACCGCCTCATCCGGGCCGGATGGCTCGCCGAAGCGCGCGAGGGCCGGTACCGCCGCCTGTACATTACCGAGCAAGGCCGCGAACTGGGGTACGAGCTCGCCCGACGCTACAACACCGTTTCGGCCACCATTTTGGGCCCCTTGCAGCCCGAACAGGTAGCCCAGCTGGTGCAGCTGCTACGGGTGATAGACCCCGACGACACGGCGTACTAGGGCTTCCTGTTCGTCTTTGTTACCGACTGCCGCTCGCCCGAGCGGCCTGACCTGCGTAGTTTGCTACGTCTCGTACCCCTAAAACCCTTTCCGTGCCATGCGCAACCTGTTTGTTCTGCTGCTGCTGGTAGGCGCCCAGCTCTCGGCCTCGGCCCAAACCTTGGTGCACCGCGACGCCGAAATTGAGCGCTACGTGGCCCAGGTAAGCGCCGATAGCCTTAGGGCCTACATCGCCGCGCTGGTGGGCTTTGGCACCCGCCATACCCTGAGCACCCAAACCGACCCTACCCATGGCATCGGCGCGGCCCAGCGGTGGGTACTGGCCAAGTTTAAACAGTTCGGCCAGCAGAGTGGGGGGCGCTTTACCGCCAGCATTGAAAGCACGACCTACGCGGCCGACGGTCGCCGCATCGACCGCAGCTTCGAGCTCGGCAACGTAGTGGGCGTGCTGCGGGGCACCGACCCCGCCGACAGCCGCTTGTTTGTCATCAGCGGCCACCTCGACAGCCGCGTGAGCGACGTGATGAACAGCACCAGCCCCGCACCCGGCGCCAACGACGATGGTAGCGGCGTGGCCGCGGTGCTCGAGTGTGCCCGCATACTGGCCGCCAGCCGCTTCCCCGCCACGGTAGTGTTTCTGGCCGTGAGCGGCGAGGAGCAGGGCCTCTTGGGGGCTGCGTATTACGCCAAACAGGCCCGAGCGGCCAACCTGTCCATCGAGGCCGTGCTGAATAACGACATCATGGGCAGCAACAACGCCTCAGAAACCCGCATCGTTGACAACACGCGGGTGCGGGTCTTTAGCGAGGGGCTGCCGGCCTACGAGCTGGCCGCTGCCGCGCCGCGGATCCGCCAGTACGGTACTGAAAACGACGGCCCGGCCCGGCAACTGGCCCGCTACGTGAAAGAGGTAGGGCAGCGGTACGTAGACAACCTTGAGGTGGTGCTCATTTACCGCAACGACCGCTTTTTACGCGGGGGCGACCACTCGGCCTTCGTTGAGCAGGGCTACCCAGCGGTGCGCATCTGCGAGATGAACGAGAACTACGAGCACCAGCACCAGGACCTGCGCACCGAAAACGGGGTGGTGTACGGCGACCTGCTCGAGTTTATGGACTTTGAATACCTGCGCAAAAACACCGCCCTCAACCTGGCCAGCCTCGCCAACCTGGCCAAGGCCCCCGGGCGCCCCCAGCAGGTGACCATCGACACCCGGGGCCTCACCAACACCACGACCCTGAGCTGGCAGCCCCCGGCCACGGGCCGCTCGGCCGGCTACTACGTACTGGTTCGCGAAACGACCAGCGCCGTGTGGCAACAGAAGCGCTACACCACCCAAACGACCCTCACCCTGCCGCTGTCGAAAGACAACTACTACTTAGCGGTGCAGGCCGTGACCGAAACGGGCAACGAAAGCCTACCGGTAGTGCCCACACCGGGCCGGTAACCGGGCGTTGATTTCTGCCGAAACGGTTTGCAGTTGGCGCGCCGTGGCGTTGTTTCGGGCATGGCAACTGCGTTAGGCCCCCAGAGCTGGCTGCCCATCCCGGCTGATTCCGATTTTTCGCTGCAGAACCTGCCCCTCGGCGTGGCCTCGGCCCCCGGGCGTGCGCCACGGGCGTTTGTGGCGGTGGGCGACTGGGCGCTCGACCTCGTAGCCGCCGCCGCACTCGACCTCGTGCCCGCCGACCTGGCCCCCGCCGACCTCCTGGCCCAGCCCCGGCTCAACGGCTACCTGGCCGCCCAGCGCCACGACGGGTATGCCGCCCTACGCGAGGTCATTGGGCACAGCCTCACCGACCCCGAAAGCCCCCTGCGCCACCACACCGATGGGGTGCTGGTGCGCCAGGCCGAGCTCACGCTCCACCTACCGGTAGAGGTGCCCGACTACACCGACTTTTACGCCAGCGAGGTGCACGCCACCAACGTGGGCAAGCTCTTTAGGCCCGATAACCCCTTGCTGCCCAACTGGAAGCACCTGCCCGTGGGCTACCACGGCCGCGCCTCCAGCATCGTCATCACGGGTACGCCCATCCACCGGCCCACGGGGCAGCGGCGGCCTAACCCTGAGGCGCCACCGGTGGTGGGCCCCACCCAGCGGCTGGATTTTGAGCTGGAGCTGGCGGCCGTGATTGATACCCCCACGGCGCTTGGGCAGCCCGTGCCGCTGGCCCAGGCCGAGGATCACATCTTCGGGTTCCTGCTGCTCAACGACTGGAGCGCCCGCGACATCCAGGCGTGGGAGTACCAGCCCCTGGGGCCGTTTCTGGGCAAGAATTTCGGCACCACGGTATCGGGCTGGCTGGTGCCCAGGTGCGCCCTGGCACCGTTCAAGACCCTGGGCCCCCCGCCCACCGAACCGCTGCTGCCCTACCTGTACACCGACCGGCCCGGCCACTACGACCTGCCCCTTAACGTAGCTCTGGCCCCCGCAGGTGGCCCAGCCCATACCGTGTGTCAGGCCAACAGCCGCGACCTGTACTGGAGCTTTGCCCAGATGGTGGCCCACCACACCGTGGGCGGGTGCAACCTGCGGGTGGGCGATCTGCTGGCATCGGGTACCGTGAGCAGCCCTCACCCTGGCGGGTACGGCAGCCTGCTGGAATTGACCGAGGGTGGGAAAATGCCCCTAGCCCTGGGCACGCATACCCGCACCTTTGTGCAGGACGGCGACGCGGTACATTTGAGCGGCCGCGCCGGTACCCCCGGCGGGTACGTAGGGTTCGGGCCCTGCGCGGGGGTGGTG
>JANRLA010000100.1:0-21236 GCA_033763015.1 Bacteroidia bacterium | reverse complement strand
CTGGGCCCAGAGTAGGCCCAGCGCTGCGATCAGCGCCACGTCGGCCACGCGGTTCACCCAAAAGGCCTGCGTGGCGGCGCGAGCCGCCTTTGGGTTGTGGGTATCGAAGCCAATGAGCAGGTACGAGCAGGCGCCGACCAGCTCCCACGCCACAAAGAGCTGTAGCAGGTTGGGCGCTACCACCAGGCATAGCATCGCGAGCTGGAAGAGCAGCAATAGGCCCACGTACCGTCGGCCGTGGGCTTGGCCCCGGCGGTACCACACCGAAAACACCTGTACCAACAGCGCCACCGTGCACACGGCCAGCACCAACAGTAGCGAAGCCGTATCGAGGTATACCCCAACGGTAAACGCCCCCACCGTTGGGAAGTGCAGCCACGTTGCCTCGGCTACCCACGCGGGCGAGTACAGGCCCAAATTCAACAAAAGCCCCAGAGCTCCAACCCAACTCAGTAGTGTAGCTACTACCCCCACATACCCTGGTAGCGCCCGGTGGCGGGCGGGTAGTAGCAGAACGGTAGCGCCACCCACCACCAGGGGTAGCATCCACAGACCGAGCCAGAGGGCCATTTCGAGGTAAATGTAGCGGGGCTTTGCGCGTTGGGGTAACACACCCGGGCAGCTCGTGGTTTTATCTTTCCCGACGTATGGCCCATCCTGACAACCTGTCGCCCTCTGTCATACCCCCCCAGGGCCCAATAGGTATTTCCATCCTGGGGGCCACAGGCTCCATCGGCCAGCAAGCGCTGGAGGTCGTGGCCGCGCACCCAGGCCGGTTTCGGGTCGTGGCCCTGACGGCCCAAAGCAACTGCGAACGGCTTATTGCCCAGGCCCTGCGCTACCGGCCCGAGCTTGTCGTGATCGGCGACACTGGGGCGTACCCCGCCCTCAAAGCAGCCCTGGCGGGTACCAGTATCCAGGTCCTTGCAGGCGCCGAGGGGCTCGAGGTCGCCGCGGCCTGGCCCACCGCCGATAGGGTGCTTACGGCTGTGGTGGGCGCGGCGGGCCTGAAACCCACCGTGGCGGCCATTGCTGCGGGCAAAACCCTTTGCCTGGCCAACAAGGAAACCCTGGTGGTGGCGGGGGCCTACATCCGTAGGCTGGCCCAGCGGCACGGGGTAACCATTCTGCCGGTGGATAGCGAGCACTCGGCCCTCTTCCAGGCCCTGGTGGGCGAAGCCCCGGCCTCGGTGCACAAGCTTATTCTTACCGCATCGGGCGGGCCGTTCCGGGGGTATACCCGGGCTCAGTTGGCCGAAGTGACCGTAGCGGCGGCACTGAAGCACCCCAACTGGGTGATGGGGGCCAAGATCACCATCGATTCGGCGAGCCTCTTGAACAAGGGGCTCGAGGTCATCGAGGCCCGCTGGCTGTTTGATGTACCGGCCGAGCGCATTGAGGTGATCATCCACCCCCAGAGCATCGTCCACTCCCTCGTCGAGTTTACCGATGGTTCGCTCAAAGCCCAGCTGGGTACGCCCGACATGCGGCTGCCCATCCAGTACGCGCTGGCGTACCCTGAGCGGCTGGGCAACGACTTCCCGCGCTTCCGCTTTTCTGATCACCCCTCCCTCACCTTCGAGCCCGCCGATGGCTCGGTCTTTCGGGCCTTAGACCTAGCCTTTGCCGCCCTCGGCGCCGGGGGCAACCGGCCCTGCGTCTTCAACGCGGCGGGCGAAGTAGCCAATGCCGCTTTCCGGGCCGGGCGCCTACCGTTTTTGGGCATGTACCACGCCCTGGAGCACGCCCTGGCGACCGTACCCCAGGGGCCAGAGGACGAATTGGAGGCCCTCGTCGCCGCCGACGCCGAAACCCGTGCCCTAACCGAGGCTTTCGTCGCGCGGCAACCCCAACCTGTCAGTTAGCCATTACCTGCCCAATCGGCGGGGTTTTTGCGTTTGCTTTGTGCTATGGATACAGCATTGGTAGTGCTCTACACGGTCATTAGCCTCTTGGTGGGGCTCTCGCTGCTGGTCGTGGTACACGAGTTGGGGCACTTTCTGCCGGCCAAGTGGTTTGGCATGCGCGTCGAAAAGTTTTTCGTCTTTTTCGACTGGCCCCGCAAACTCTGGAGCACCCGCCGGGGAGATACCGAGTACGGCATTGGCCTCTTGCCCCTGGGGGGCTATGTCAAGATATCGGGCATCATTGACGAGTCGTTCGACAAAGAGCACATTGGCCAGCCGGTGCAGCCCTACGAGTTCCGGGCCAAGCCCGTCTGGCAGCGCATCGTCGTGATGGTGGGTGGGGTGACGATGAACGTCATCTTCGCCGTGCTCACGCTTTCGCTGCTGCTACTTTTTTTGGGCGAAGAGCGCGTTCCCATTACCGCTTACCCGAGCGGCGTGACGGTTGCCGACAGTACCCTGGGCTACGACATCGGCTTCCGTACCGGCGACAAGCCTCTAACCTTCAACGGCCAGGCCATCGAGTACTACCCCGAAGGCAAGGAGGTCATGAGGTACCTACTGGCCGAAAACGGGGTCTTTACCGTCGAGCGAGGGGGCCAGACCGTGCAGGTGGCCGTCCCCAAAGGGCTGCTCGACAAAGTGACCGACCGCCAGCGCGACCCTCGGTACGTCACCCTATTTACTCCCCCCAACACACCCTACATCCAACCCCGCAGCGCAGCCTACCCGGCGCACGCAGCAGGGCTACGCCCCGGCGACCGTATTCTGGCCATTGATGGCGACAGCGTACGCACGTTTTTCGACATCGCCCCGCTGATCAAGGGCAAACAGACCGTGGCCGTCACCTACGCCCGCGGGGGCGGCACTTCTACTGTACCCGTTACCCTGACCCCAGATGGCCAGTTGGGCATTGCGCCTTATGTGCCCGTGGTGTACCAGCGCTACGGGGTTTTCACGGCCTTTGCGAAAGGCACCCGCGACGCGTTTTCGATTGTCGGCAGCCAGGTACGGGGTTTTCAGCTCATCGCCTCGGGCGAGGTAAGCGCCCAGAAGAGCCTCTCAGGGCCCATCAAGATTGCCAAGTTCCTGTACGAGTCGCTCGTGAGCGCGGGCATCGAGGGGTACCTACGGCTCTTGGCCACCCTGAGCATGATTCTAGCCTTCGTGAACATTCTGCCCATTCCCGCGCTCGATGGCGGGCACCTGGTGTTTTTGCTCTGGGAAGGCATCACCCGGCGCGAGCCCTCGCTGCGGGTGCGGCTCATCGCCCAGCAGGTTGGGGTGGTGTTTGTCATCCTACTCAGCGTCTTCGTCTTCGCGAACGACATCCTCAACTTCTAGGCCCCAGGCCGCGTTCTAGGGCAGTGGATCGGTTTGCGCGGCAACTCATCCTGCCCGGGTTTGGCCCCGAGGCGCAGCGGCGGCTGGCCGAGGCGCATGTGGTCGTGGTAGGTGCCGGGGGGCTGGGCTGCCCCGCCCTACTCTACCTCGCCGCCGCCGGAGTGGGCACCTTTACCGTAGTTGACGGCGACGTTGTGGCCGAGAGCAACCTGCACCGGCAGGTGCTGTACGGCCCCAGCGACGTAGGCCGACCCAAAGCCCAGGTGGCCGCCGAGCGATTGCTGGCGCTTGGCGCAGCCGAGGTACATCCTATCGCCCGGCACCTGGTGCCCGAAACTGCGTTGGCGCTGCTCGCCCCAGCCACGGTTGTGGTGGATGGGTCGGACAACTTTTCCACCCGCTACCTGGTGAACGACGCCTGCGTGCTGCTGGGCAAGCCCTTGGTCTGGGGCACGGTCTACCAGTACCAGGGGCAGTACAGCGTATTCAACGCGCCCCCGTTCGTGCCCGGCACTTCGCCCCAGGCGCCCAACCTGCGGTGCCTCTTCCCCGAACAGCCCGCCGCCGAGAGCATCCCCAGCTGCGCCGAGGCCGGGGTACTGGGCCCAGTTGCGGGGCACATCGGCACCCACCTGGCCCTAGCTGCGATTCGGCTGCTGACGGGCATTGGCGCGCCCGCATCGGGTCGGCTCGTTGCCTTCGATGGGCTCAGCGGAGCCACCGACACGTTCGCCCTGCCCCCCGACCCCGCCAACCCACTGTTTACCGGCGCTATCACAGCCCTGGCGCCCGAGCGCTACGCCGACGCCAGCTGCCCGCCCATCGCCCGAGGGCTGAGCCCCGGCGAGTTCGACGTCTACCGCGCCCTGCCCACCACCCAACTCATAGACGTACGCGAGCCCTGGGAGCACGCCGCGGCCCACCTCGGTGGGCGGCTCATCCCCCTGGGTAGCCTGCCCAGCGAGGCCCACAGCCTCGACCCCGCCCGGCCCGTGGTGCTCTACTGCCAGCGCGGGGCCCGCAGCCTGGCCGCCGCCCACCAGCTAGCCGCCCAGGGGTTTACAGATCTCTTTCACCTGGTCGGGGGGCTAGAGGGCTACACCCAGGCCCACCCCACGGGGGTGTAGTACCGGTGCAGGGCAGGCCGTAGTTTCGCCCCCCATGGCGGCATTGGATGTGTGGGTAGTGGCCCTAGTGCTGATGGGCACGGTAGGTGTAGGGCTCTGGGCCGGTCGGCGCACGAGCGCCACTGTGGCCGACTACTTTGTTTCGGGCCGCAGCACCCCCTGGTGGCTGGCGGGGCTCAGCATGGTGGCCACCACCTTTGCCGCCGACACCCCCCTGGCCGTGACAGAACTGGTGCGCACCAGTGGCATTTCGGGCAACTGGCTGTGGTGGAACGCCCTGGCCGGGGGCATGCTCACCACCTTCTTCTTTGCGCGCTACTGGCGCCGCAGCGGTGTAACGACCGACCTGGAGCTCATTAGCCTGCGGTATTCGGGTGCGCCCGCCCGCTGGCTGCGGGGCGTGAAGGCTGTATACCTGGGCCTGCTTATTAACGCGGTGGTCATTGGTTGGGTGAACCTGGCGTTGATGGCACTCCTGCAGGGGCTCTTTGGCCTGGCGTACACGACCGCGCTACTGGTTACCGCCGGGGCCCTGGCCCTAACCCTCCTCTACGTAGCCCTGGCGGGGCTACGCGGGGTACTGGTTACCGATGCGTTGCAGTTTGGCATTGCCATGGTGGGGTGTATAGCGCTGGCCGTGCTGGTGGTACAGGCCCCCGCCGTGGGCGGCCTGAGCGGGCTGGTGGCGAAGGTACCCGCCCAAAGCCGGGCCTTCTTCCCGAGCCTGGGCACTGGCAACGTGGCTTACACCCTGAGCCTGGGGGTGGGCAGCTTTTTGGCCTACGCTGCCGTGCAGTGGTGGGCCAGTTGGTACCCCGGGGCCGAGCCCGGCGGCGGCGGCTACATCGCCCAGCGCATTCTGGCCGCCAAAAATGAGCGCCACGGGCTATTGGCAACCCTGCTCTTCAATGTGCTACACTACGCCGTGCGCCCCTGGCCCTGGGTGCTGGTAGCAGCGGGAACGCTGGTGCTCTACCCCGAGCTCAGCGAGCACAAGCTGGGCTACGTGTACGCCATCCGCGACCTATTGCCCACGGGCCTGAAGGGCCTCTTGGTCGCCACCTTCTTCGCGGCCTACATGAGCACCATCTCTACTCAGCTCAACTGGGGCGCTAGCTACCTGGTGAACGACCTCTACCAGCGTTGGCGGCCCCAGCGCCCGGCTATCCACTACGTGCAGATGGGCCGTTGGGCGACGGGCCTTATCGCCCTCATCGCCCTGGGGGTAACGACACAACTGACCGAGGTGAGCGGCGCGTGGGAATTTCTGCTCACCGGCAGCGCCGGTATGGGCCTGGTACTGATGCTACGCTGGTATTGGTGGCGAATTTCGGCGTGGAGCGAAATCGTGGCCACCCTCACCCCGCTCATTGTCTACGGCGTGCTGCTGCTCGCGGGCAGCTACAGCTTCCCCACCGGCTTCTTCATCGTTGTAGCGGCGACGGTAGCCGCTACCCTGCTGGCCACCTACCTCTTGCCGGGTACCCGCCCCGAGGTCCTCACCGCGTTTGCCCAGCGCGTTCAGCCTGCCGGGGCCTGGGGGCCTTACCGCGTAGCTGCCATCACTGACGCCCCGCTCGGGGTACTGCTCCTGTGCTGGCTCTGTGGGCTGGCGCTGGTGTACGGAGCCCTATTTGGGCTAGGCTATTTCTTATTTCTACAGCCAGTAAACGGAGTGGCGTGGCTTTTGGCCTGCCTCGTGGGTGGCCTGGGGCTTTGGGCCCTGGGCCGACGCTACCCCGTATTCGGGTAGCGCTTACGCGAAGGTGAACGTGGCCTCTACAACGACCCCCTCGCCCAGGCTTCGGGCCACGGGGCACCCACGGCCAATTGCCTCGAGTGTACGCCGCTCGTCGTCGTTGCCCATAAAGCCTTCAATCCATAGCTGAACCTCCAGCCGTGCGATGCGCCGGGGGCTATCGGCCATATGCTTGATAACAGTGCCCGACATGGCAGGCTCTGCCCAGCCACGGGCCTGGCAGGCAATGGCCATCGTAGTGATTTTGCAGGTAAGTAACGCCGCGGCCACTAGGTCGGTCGGCGAGAAAGCCGAGCCTTTGCCTTGGTTGTCGACCGGTGCGTCGGTCACGATCGCGGTGCCCGAGCGGGTGTGCACAGCCCGGGTCATGAGCGACCCCGTGTAGGCAACTTCGGCCGTCGTCATACGTGTCTAGTTTAGGGTAAAGGGCACCTGGAGCAGAAATGCCGGGATACGCACGCGGAATTCCTCGCCCTCCGTGCCGCCATCCAGCCGACGGAAGGTATAGTAGCCCGCCATCTGCCCCAGCGTCGTTTTGAAGACCGAGCCACTGGTGTAGGTGTGCTCGTGGCCAGGGGCCAAGACGGGCTGCTGGCCTACAACACCCTCGCCGGCGACGCAGCGGTAGGTACCGCAGCCATCGAGGATGTCCCAATGCCGCCGCAAGAGCTGCACCGTCTGCCCACTTTCGTTGGCAATGGTGATGCGGTAGGCAAAAACGAAGCTTTCGGTGAGTACCGAACTCTGCTCCTGAACGAACACGGTTTGAACACTAATGCGTATCCCTTCGGTCACAAGGGTAACGGGTGTATTGAGCGGCGGGTGGTGTGCCAAGCGGGATGTAACTACTACGTGGGCTTAAACTACAGCAGGTAGCTGAATTGGAAGCGTCCAATTACCAACACCCTAACACGTAACCCGCCAGGCAGGTGCCACAACCTACGCTTCGGCAGCGACCCGAGGGGGTAACTGGGGGCGACCGCGAAGCCAGTCGGCGACCGCAAGTCGCTTTTTGCCCGCAGGCTGTACCTCGAGCAGCTCAACCCACCGACCGTCGCCCGCACCTACGCAAAGTTTACCCTGTACAAGGGTAATTTCTCCGGCTATCGCCTCATTATCAATTACTTTAGAATCTAAAGTGGCAACTCGGTACACCTTCAGTTGAGTGCCCCCCCAGGGGGTAACGGCACCGGGCTGGGGCGCAAGGCCACGCACCTGGTGGCCGATAGCGGCGGCAGGCCGCTGCCAGTCGATGTGGCACACCTCAGGGGTCAGTTTGGGGGCAGGCCGCTGGATGCCACCCGCCCGTTGGGGCTGTGGGGTGGCCTCGCCGCGCGCCAAGCGGCACACGGTCTGGCAGAGCACTTCGGCGCCCAGGGTCATGAGCGCGTCGTGCAAGGCCCCGGCATCCCAGCCGGGTTCAATCGTGAGGGCTGCTTGGTCGAGCAAATCGCCGGTATCGATGGTGGCCTGCAGCCGAAAGGTGCTTACCCCTGTCTGGGTAAGGCCATACATCAGGGCCCAGTTGATGGGGGCAGCCCCGCGCAGGTCGGGCAGCAGCGAGGCGTGCAGATTGATACTGCCCAGGCGGGGGCGAGCAAACACCACTTCGGGCAGCATCCGGAAGGCGACCACCACGTAGAGGTCGGCCGCCAGGGTATCGAGCGCCGTGTGAAAAGCAGGGTCGCGCAGCTTTTCGGGCTGCAGCAGAGGCAGCTGGGTGTGGGCCGTTACGTACTGCTTTACAGCGCTGGGCTGTAGGTGCAGGCCCCTACCGGCGGGCCGGTCGGGCGCGGTAACCACACCCACCACCTGGCAGCAGGGGTTTGCCAGGAGCGCCTGTAGGCTGCCCACGGCGAAGCCCGGGGTACCCATAAAGACTATACGCAACGGGGACATAGCGCGCGGGTTAGGGCTGGGTACCGGGGGGCTGGGCCAAGAGTGCCTCTACAGCCTCGGCGGGCACGGCCCTGACGATGTCGATGGGGTACGTGCCCGGGGTGAGCTGCTCGAGCTCTCGGCCGTCGAGGAGTTCGAAATAGCCCTGCGGGTCTAGCCACAGCACATCGCCCCGCGCAACGGGTTTACGGTGCGCGTGCCGGTAGAGAAACACTTCGTGGAGCAGGTTTTGGGCGGCGGCCAGGTCTTCGCCGGGCGGCGGAAAGTAGGCCAGCTCTGGCTGGCCCAGCAGGCGGTAGCCTTGCGTCAGGAGCCAATGCCCCGTTTCAAGGTCGAAGCCCACGGTACCGGTCCAGAGCTCGACGGGTGGTATCTCACGGGCGGTTTCCCAGAGGCCCTCATCGCCCAAGGGCAGCCCCGCAGCATAGGGGTGAGCGGTAAACGCGGGCTCGTTGAGCACCGCCAGGGGCTGCTGGGGCCCTGGCAGTAGCTGAAAGCCCCGCAGCAGGTGGTACAGCGCCAGGTAAGGCTCTACGCCCGTGGTGTACACGCCGCTGTAGCGTAGCAGCCAGTGCCCGCGCTGATGGCTGCGTACATACGCCCGAAAACTGGCCTCCCAGGGGGTTAGTTCGAGCGAACGGGCCAGCACATCGTCGGGCACAGGCACCGGTAGCGTGGCCAGTTGCACGGCGTGGGGGCCCCAGCGCACTTCGGCCAGCACATCGGCCCCGGTGCGGCGGGGGCTCTCGAAGGTCACGGTAGCTTCAGGCCCCAGCAGCGGGGCAAGCCACCGCTCCAGGTCTACCGTCGGCAGCTCGGCCACCGGTAGGGTAAGCAAGGCTACGGGGCTTTCGGCAAACGAGGCGTTACCCAGAAAAAAAGTGCGAAACAGACTCATGTACTGCGCTAGATCAGGTTTGGCACGGTTTTTTACATCCATTTTCGTACCCACAGACGGGTTGCACACGCTCAGTTCATTGGCCTAACTTGCCTCTACTACCCAAGCCCCCCTATGAAACCTACTGCCGCCTTTGCCTTCTGTGGTCTTCTTGCGTGCCTGCTGCTGCTCAGTGTGCCGATGGCTGCACAGAAGGGCCGTAAAACTAAGCCCGAATGGATATCCCAACGGCCCCGGGTAGAGGGCTACTACATCGGCATCTCGGCCGCCAGCGTGAGTCAAAACCCAGGCAACTACCAAGAGGCCGCCCGCCTCTCGGCGCTGAACGACATGAGCGGTGAAATTGTGGTCAACATTCAGGGCGAAACCGATTTCACGCAGCGCGAAACCAACGACGAGATCAACGAAGTCTTCCAGAATACCATCAAGTCCATCACCGAAAACAACCTCGAAGGCTACGAGTTTGTCGAGAGCTACACCGAGGGCGACCTGTTCTGGGCCTACTACCGCATCTCAAAGCAGACCTACCTGGCCAACAAGCGTAAGCGCTTCGGCGAAGCCATGGCCAACAGCGAATCGCTCTTCAGCAAAGCCGAAACCGAGCGGCAGGGGCGCCGCATCTACCCGGCGTTTCTACTCTACAGCCAGGCACTAGAGCCGCTCATCCCGTACCTGATTTCGGCCCTAGAGCCCGAGTTCAAAGGCAAGGCCTCAGAGCAGAACACCAAAATCACAACCCAGCTCATCAAGCTGCTAACGGGCCTACGCTTCACACCCGCCCCCGCCGAGATCGAGTACAAACTGGGCAGCAAGAAAGACCTACCGGTCGTCATTAAAGTGACCTACACCGAAGAGGGCCTGCCCGAGGTGCCGGTCGAGCGGCTGCCGGTGCAGTTTGCCTTTGGCCCCGGCGCCGGTACGTTCCAGAGCGCGACGGTAAACAGCAACCCCCAGGGTCTGGCAACCGCCGTGGTCTCGAAACTCGAGCCTACCAAGCGCGGGGTTGTCGTACAGGCCACCTTCAAGACCGACGACTTCCCCATCCTCTTCGACAAGCGCATTGCCCTCTTCACCATCGGCAACGTGGCCCCGCCCTCGGCCCGGGTGCGCATCAAAACGCAAGGGCCCTCGGTCAAAATCGAAAGCCAGGAGTCCAGCCTGGGCAAACCGCTCACGCAAAACATTCTCGAGCCGGTAGTGAAAGACTACCTGATTGAAAACGGCTGCGTGGTTAACGACCCGAGCGGCAACTACGACTTCATCATCGAAATGAAAGTCGAGACCCGCGAAGGCACCACGGCCTACAACGCTTACCAGGCCCTACTCAACGCGACCATCGTGGCCATCAACGCCACAACCGAAGACGAGGTGGTAAGCCTGCCGATCCAGAACCTGAAGGGCTCGAAGTTCGACTACGAGAACGCCTCGCGCGATGCCTATGCCAAGGCCCGCAAGAAGCTGGAAGAGGAGTTCCTGCCCCAATTCCTGGCCAAACTATACAACTAATCCTTACTTACCCACCCTACTCTACTCAACCCTCGCTGTTATGCAGAAGCTTTTCTCACGTTCGCTTGCACTCGTGCTGATCCTGGGTGCGCTGGGTTTGGCAGCCCAACCCGAAAAACCGGTTGTGGCGGTGCTCAAATTCACCTACTCGCAGCAGAACCGGAACCTGGACAAATACATCGGTGGTGTGCAGAATCAGGTCGAATCGGGCGTGCTGGGCACCAAGCGCTTTATCGTCGTTGAGCGTTCGGCCATTGACCAGTTGCAGGGCGAAATCCAAACCCAAGAAGTGCTCTCTGAGGCCCAGGTGGCCGAACTGGGCAAAGTCTTGGGCGCCAAGTATGTATTCCTGGGCAGCCTGGACAATGCCTCGACCGAGCCGGTGTACTACGACGACAACGGGGTGAAAAAACTGCGTGGCTACAAGGCCAACGTTACGTTCCAGCTCAAGCTGGTGGATGTCGAGAGCACCCAGATCATTGCCTCAGAACAGATTGCAAGCGAAACGGGCGGCCTTTTTGGCGCAAAAGAAACCGAGGGCGAGGCCATCAGCGAGGCCATCGGTGCCATCAGCGGGTTGGTCGAGATCTACATCGCCAAGAACCTGCCGGTCATTATCGACATCCTTGAAATCAAGACCAAAGACAAAAAGAACACCAAGGCCGAGACGGTAGAAGTCTTTGCCGGTGCCGATGCCGGCCTGAAACCCAAAGACCGGCTCGAACTGGTCGAGGTAACGGTACGTGAAATCCGGGGCCGCAAGGTCGAGACCCGCACGCCCTTTGGCGAACTGCGCGTTGAAACCGTAACGGGCCCCGAAACCGCCATTTGCTCGGTGGTGAAAGGCGGCGAAGTTCTGCTACAGAAGTTTACCCCAGGCAGCACCACCATTCTGGCCGTGTTCTCAGGGGTTAACAAGAGCATCTTCGGGCGCTAGGGCTCCCGTGGACGTTTACCGCGGCAAGACCGTCTGGGTCACAGGGGCCAGTTCGGGCATCGGCGAGGCGCTGGTGCACGCATTGGCCCGCCGGGGGGCACGGGTTATACTCTCTGCCCGTCGGCTCGATGCGTTAGAACGTGTTCGGGCCGCTGCAGGCCTGAACGAGACCCAAGGTGTGTGCGTGCCGCTAGACTTGGGCCAGCCCGAGGGCCTACCCGAGGTCGTGCGCCAGGTGCTAGACCATGTGGGCAGTGTAGACATCCTGATCAACAACGGGGGCATCAGCCAACGGAGCCGCGCCCTCGAAACCGATCTGTCGGTCGTTCGGCAACTGCTCACCACCAACTTTTTGGGTACCGTGGCCCTTACCCAAGCACTACTACCCCACTGGCTGGCCCGTGGGCAGGGGCAGGTGGTGGTAGTCAGTAGCCTGGTGGGCAAGTTTGGCACCCCACTCCGTTCGGCCTACAGCGCGAGCAAGCATGCCCTGCACGGGTATTTCGATTCGCTGCGGGCCGAACTGCCAGTGGGTGTAGGGGTTACGCTGGTCTGCCCCGGTTTTATCCGGACCCAGGTGTCGGTGAACGCACTCGTGGCCGACGGCTCGGTACAGGGGACGATGGACCGCGCCCAGGCCGAGGGCATGCCCGCCGAGGTCTGCGCTGAGAAGCTGCTCCGTGCCGTTGCCCGCCGAAGAAACGAGGTATACATCGGGGGGCGCGAGGTGCTCGGCGTAGAGCTCAAGCGCTTTTTCCCGGGCCTATTTGCCCGCATCGTGCGCCGCGCTCGGGTTACGTAAATTAAACGCGGTGCCTTGCCGTGCATCTAACCACCCAACCCTCTAAACGAACCCCTATGCGTGTACTAACTACTGCTGTTGTGTGGTTGCTCTGCGCGGCAGCCGTGTTTGGACAAGGTCAAGGCTTCGGCGGCTTTAACCTCGACCCCGAGCAGGCGGCCGACCGTGTTACGACCGAACTGCAAAACCAGCTGGGCCTAGACGATGCCCAGGCCGAACAGGTGTACCAGGTCCACCTAACCTTTTTCACCTCGGCCAGGGAGGTACAGGGCGCTGGGGGAGACCGAATGGAAAAAGCCAAACGCTTTCGGGAGTTGAGCGAAACCCGCGACAGTCAACTCAAAGGCATCTTGACCGAAGAGCAGTTTGCCAAGTACCAGACCATCCAAGAAGCCAACCGTGAGCGCATGCGCCAGCGTATGCAACAGAACGGCGGCCGACGTGGCGGCGGGGGGTTTGGTGGCGGCGGGCGCTAAAAGCCTTGGGTGGCCAAGGTGCACCACCGTATTTTACGCGCATGGCAGCCCCCCCAGACGAGTTCTTCGATCAGACACCTTTCGCGCTCGTTGAATTTGCCGAGAACCCCGAGCCGCGGTGCCCCTGCGTCCTGCTGCTCGATACCTCGGGCTCCATGCAAGGCCAAGCCATCGTAGAGCTGAACCTGGGGCTACAGGCCTTTGAACGGCAACTGAAACAGGACCCCCTGGCAGCTAAACGCGTCGAAGTGGCCGTGGTTGGCTTTGGGCCCGTACACGTACACCAAGGTTTCGTGAGCGCCGACCAGTTTGTGGCCCCCACCCTACGGGCCGAGGGCGATACGCCCATGGGCGCCGCCATCCTCACGGCACTGGAGCTGGTGCACCAGCGCAAAGCCCTGTACCGCGAAAACGGTATTGCCTACTACCGCCCCTGGCTGTTCCTGATTACCGACGGCGCCCCTACCGATGCGGTAGACGCGGCCCGTGAGGCCATTCGGGCGGGCGAGGCGGCCAAGAGCCTGGTGTTTTATGCCGTGGGGGTAGAAGGGGCCGATAGTGCCGCACTGCGGCAGGTAGCGGTTCGGCAACCCTTACGGCTCAAGGGGCTCTCGTTCCGCGAGCTCTTCGTGTGGCTGTCCAATTCGCTCAGCAGCGTCAGCCACTCGGGCATCGACGACAAAGTCCACCTGCTCAACCCGGCGGCCCCCAGCGGTTGGGCCACCATCGACTAGCGGTGTGGCAGACACTGGCCGCCAGTGTTGCGGGTGCACGCCACCGGCAGACAGGCCAACCGTGCCAGGATAGCCATGCCGTAGTGGCGCTCTCTGGCGGTATTGCCTGGGTGGTGGCCGATGGCGCCGGCAGCGCCCCAGCCGGTGGGCGTGGTGCGCAGGCGGTAACCCAGGCCGTAGCTCGGTTTCTGGGGCAGCTGCCCGAAGACCCGGCATTGACCCACACCCAGCTGGTGGATGCGTACCGGTACGCACGGGGCCAATTGGAAATCCTCGCCGAGAACGAGGGGATGCCCCTGGCACACCTGGCCACCACCCTGGCCCTCGTGGTACATGCCGGGGGGTCGACCTGGGCGCTTCAAGTGGGCGATGGCCTGATTGCTTACCGGGCCGATGGGGCAGGCTGGCAGTGGGTGTTTTGGCCGCAGCGGGGCGAGTTTGTCAACGCCACCCACTTCGTGACCGACCCTGAAAGCGAAACCTACCTCCAGGTAACGGCCCTGCCCGTGGGCTGCCTTGGCCTGGCTTTACTCACCGACGGCCTCGAGCCCCTGGCGCTCGACTACCAGACGCGCGCGGTGGTGAACGGTTTTTTTGCCCCTATCGAGGCCGCTTTGGGGGCCACTACTACCCCGGCAGCGCAGGCTGACCTGCACGCGGGGCTGGTTGAGTTTTTGAGTGGCCCGCGTGTACGGGCCCGCACCGACGACGACGTTACCCTCGTGCTAGCCACCCTGCGCCGTGAGGGGTAACCTGTACTCTGCCCTGGGGCAGCCCCTGGCCCTGGGGCCTGAAATGGGCCGTGGGGGCGAAGGGGCCGTCTTTTTGCTCGCTGGCAACCCCAACCTGGTTGTAAAGCTCTACCACCGCCTGCCCGACCGAGAGCGGGTCGCGAAGCTTAAAGGCCTGCTTGCTCAGCCCGACCCGGCCCTACGGACGGTAGCAGCCTGGCCGGTGGGGCTGGTGTTCAACGGCCGGCGGCAGGTCGTGGGCTACCAGATGCCACAGTTGGTACAGTGCCACCCCCTGCATCAGCTCTACAGCCCCCGCGACCGGCAACGCCATTTCGCGGGCGCCAGCGTTGGGTTTGTGCTGCACACGGCCCTGAACGTTGCCCGGGTGTTTGCCACCCTCCACCGGGCCGGGGTGGTGGTGGGCGATGTCAACCACTCGAACCTCTTGGTGAATGGCCAGAGCCTGGTGCGGTGCATCGACTGCGACTCGCTGCAGGTAGCCGTAGGGGGCCAGGTATTCCCCTCGCAGGTAGGGGCCCCTGAGTACACCCCACCCGAGCTGCAGCAGACCGACCTCACGGGCCGCGTGCGCACCCCCCAGCACGATGCCTTTGGGCTAGCGGTGCTGTTGTTCCAGCTCTTGTTTCTGGGTCGGCACCCGTTTGCGGGCCGCTACCGGGGGGCCGGCGAGCTGCCCCTGGGCCAAGCCATTGCCGAGGGCCGCTTCCCGTACCTGCGTTCGGGGGCCAGTGCCGACTACCTGCCCCCGCCCGGCAGCCTACCCCTTGAAGCGTTTGGCCCCGAGGTGGCCACCTTGTTCTGCCAGGCGTTCTCGCCCATCGGTGCCGGTAGTGCCCGACCGACCGCAGAAGCTTGGGCCGAAGCACTGGCCCGGCTCGAAGCCACGCTGGTGCCCTGCGCGGTCAACCCCCTTCACGCGTACCCAGCGCCGAGCACCACCTGCCCCTGGTGCGGCCTTGCCTACGAGTACTACCCCAGTGCACACCCCAGCCGTACCGATTGGGACGCGCTGAAGCGTGAACTCGACCGTCAGTGGCAGGCCCTCGAGCAACTGCAGGCCCCAGCCCAAGCCCTTGGCACCGTGCAGCGGCTATTGGCCGACCTAGCAGCCCTCGAGCGGCGACTCCAGCGGTTACCGCTGCGCCCCACCCGGTGGCTGCGGTGGCTTGCCAGTGCAGCCCAGCGGAAGCAACTACTGGCCCAATCGCAGGCCTTGGTACAGGCACTGAATGCCCTGCGGGCCCAGCTGCCCACTTCCGCGGCGGCCACGTCGCTGGCGGCAGCCCTGACACCGCTGGCACAACGTCTGCAGGCAGCACACGTGGCCTACCACGGCCTGCGCGAAAAGGCCGATGCCCTGCAGGCCCGTGCCCGCCAGCGCCAGCTGGGGGCCTACCTGCGCCAGTGTGCCCTGAGCGAGCACCGCATCCCTACGGTGGGGCCCAAAACCCGCAGCCAACTTTTCGCCCTGGGCATCTACAGCGCGGCAGATGTACCCGACGACCGAAGGCTGCTCAAGGGCCTGCGCAAGGAGGTACGCGACGCGCTGGGCGACTGGAAATTGGCGTGCACCGCCCAGTTCCGCTTCGATGCCAACGAGGCCCTCTACCGCCAAGAGCTCGACAGGGCCCTGGGCAGTGCCAACCATCCGTTTGCAGTTGCCGCACGGCAGTTTTTGGCTACTGCGCAGGCGCTGCAGCAGCAGGCCCAGGCACCCGTGGCTGCGGTGGCCGGTGCAGGCCCAGGCCTAACGCACCTTGAGCAGGCCGTGCAGGCCTTGGCTGCAGCGGCCCAGCAGGTGGGGTAGGCGCTGGCACGAACGCGACCCAGGTAGTACCTTCGGCCACTGCATTCCCCCATTACGCTATGGCAGCCAATGAAATAGCTATCGTTATGAGCACCGAGCGCGATATGCTCGTCATGCAAGAAGCCGCTCAGGTGCTCGACCAGTTCGGGGTATCGTACACCCTGGCCATCCTCTTTACCCACCAAGACCCAGAGCGCTACGCCAGCTTTGCCAGCAAAGCCCGTAGCCAGGGCATCAAAGTCATCATTGCCGGGGCCAGTGGCGCCGCCCACCTGCCGGGGATGATTGCCGCCCACACCTCGATACCCGTCATTGGGGTGCCTATCAAGGCCGAAGATTCGATCGATGGGTTGGATGCCATTTATTCGATTCTGCAAATGCCCGGTGGCATCCCCGTGGCAACCATGGCCCTGAACAGCGCCAAAAACGCTGCCATTTTTGCCCTGCAGGTGCTCTCACTGAGCCACCCCAGCTACCAGCAACTGGTAGATGCTTACCGCAAGAAAATGAAAGACGACGCCGAGCGGATGTCGACCAACCTCTCGAGCGCGGGCTACGAGCGGTTTTTGGCCTCGGTGAAGGCGAACCTGGGTCTGTAGCAGCGTGTCGGCTGGGTTTTTGGCCCGCCTGGCCCAGGCCCTTGAGGCCGAGTACGGGGCAGATGCCTACTGTGTGCAGGTGGTCTTCCCCAACCGGCGTGCGGGCCTTCATTTCCTGAATACCTACCAGCAGCACCTACCCCGCCCCAGGTTGGCCCCACGGGTACTGACGTGGGAGGAGTTTCTGGTGGGGCACAGCCCGGCCGAGTTCCCCGACCCCTTGCCGCTGCTGGTTGAACTCTACGGGGCCTACAGCCGCCTCATTCCCGGCGAGCCCTTCGATGAGTTTTTGCCCCTGGGCACCCACCTCCTGGCCGACTTCGAGGAGATCGCCCGCTATGGGGTGGCCCCCGAACAGCTGTACCAGAACCTGGCCGACCTCGAGGCGCTGGAAGCCGCCTTCCCGCTGCCCCTGGCCGACCACCCGAGCCTGCAACGCTTCTGGCAAACCGTAGCCGGGACTGAACCCCAGGGGTTGGCCCAGCACTTTGTGGCCTTGTGGCAGGCGCTGCTACCCATCCACAAGGCATTTACCGCCCGGCTCGAAGCCTTGGGGTGGAGCACCCCTGGCCGCGCGACGCGGTCGCTGGCTATAGCCCTGGCCGAGGGGCCGCTGCCCTACCCTGTCGCCACGACCTGGTTTGTCGGTTTTGCCGAGGCCAGCGCGCTTGAGCAGCGCATCCTGCAGGGCATGGTCCAGCACCACCTGGGCCGCTGGTGGGTCGATGGCGACCCGTGGTACACCCACGACAACCCCCACCACCAGGCCGGCGAACCGCTGCGGGCTACCCTGGCGCGTTACCCCGCCCTCGGGCAACAGCTTACCCCCGACCTAGCCACACAGCCGCGCCAGATTATCAGTTACCAGGTGCCGCTCAAGGTGCCCCAGGCACTCGTGGCCGGCGAGCACGTGGCCCAGCTGCTCGGCACCAGCCCCGCCGACAGCATCGCCCTGGTGGTCCCCGACGAAACCCTGCTGTTGCCAACGCTCCAGTACCTGCCACCCGATCTGGAAGCCATTAACGTAACAATGGGCTACCCCGTAGGGCAAACCGAAGTGTACGGCTGGCTCGATGCCCTGCTTGCCCTGTACGCTACGGCCCACCCAGCTGCCCCTGGGCGCGCGCCAGAAGCCCGCGCCCCCGAGCTCAGGGCGTGGCTGGCCCACCCGCTGACCCGCCAGTGGTGCCCGGATGCCGAACCCGAACTCGAGCGCCTACTGCTCACCGCCCGCCCCTACAGTTCGGTTACCGACCTGCCCGAGTCGCTGCAACGCGTGCTTATGCCACCCCCGGGCCTGCGGGGTTTGGCAGCGTACTTGGCCGAGGCCGTGCGTGCGCTTGCAACGGGGCTCGAAACACACCTCGAGGCCATTGAAGCCGAGGCGGCGCTCCACCTTATTCTCCAGCTCCAGCGGCTGGCGCAGGAACTGCCCGGCGATGAGGTACCCCTGAGTGAGGGGGGCCGCTGGCGGGTGGTACGTCAGTTGCTCGAGGGGCTGCGGATTCCGTTTTCAGGCGAGCCACTGCGTGGGCTGCAGGTGCTGGGCTTTTGGGAGACCCAGTTGCTCGACTTCCGGCACCTCATCGTCCTTTCGGCCAATGAGGGCACCTTCCCACCTGCCCCACCCCAGGGGTCGCTCATCCCCTATGGGCTGCGCAAAGCCTTTGGGCTACCCACCCCCGAGACGCACGAGGCCATCCACGCCTACCACCTGTACCGCCTGCTGCAACGCACCGAAAGTGCCCTCTTCGTTTACGATGGCGTAGGGCAAAGCGGGGGCAGCGAGCCCAGCCGGTATTTGGCACAGTTCGAAATCGAGCTCGGCCGCCTCACGCCCACTACCTACCGCACCGTAGCCCGTAGCGCACCCGCAGTACTCGCACCTGTACCCGACATCCGATTCGAAAAAACCGACGCGCTGCGCGCCGCACTCACCGCCTTTGTTGTAGTGCCCGATGGGCCCGAGCCCACCCAGCACCTGGCCCCCACCGACATAGGCCACTACTTGCAGTGCCCCTTACGGTTTTACCTGAGCAAGGTCAGGCGGCTGGCCGAAGCCGAAGCGCCCGAAGAAACCCTGGGTGCCCGCGAAATCGGGCAGTGGGTGCACCGCGCGCTTGAGGTGCTCTACACCCCCTACCTGGGCCAGGAGCTTTCACCCCAACAGGTAAAAAGCCTGGCCCGCAACCTCGACCCGGCCATCGACGCCGCCACCGAAGTGCTACCCCCGGGGGTAGACCTCTCCCGGGGGCTCAATCACCTGCGGCGCCAGGTGGTCGGTCAGCTCGTGGGCCACGTGGTGCGCACCGACGCCGAGCGGGCGCCCTTTACCCCCATCGCCCTTGAGCAACGACTGACCGGCACCCTGCCCCTACCCGACGGCCGGGCCCTGGCCCTGAAAGGCACCCCCGACCGGATCGACACCCACCTGGGTACCGTCTGGCTCATCGACTACAAAACGGGCAAGGTGGACGTCAAGACGCCCAGCAGCCGCAAACCCTACCCCGACGCGCTCCTTGGCGAAGGCTACATGCCCGAGCTACAGGTACTGCTCTACGGCTACCTCTACCTGCAGCAGTCCTCGCCACGCCCTACCCACCTGGAAGTGGGCCTCTATGGGCTGCGCCGCGTCTCGCAACTCTACCAACCCTCAAAGTTCGATTTGCTCGCGGCCGACAACCACCAAGCGTTCGAGGCCACCCTGGGCGCGGCCGTCGCCCCCATGTTCGATCCCGATACACCCTTTGTGCAACGCAAAGGCCCACACTGCGAGCGCTGCCCGTACTTCGCGCTCTGCTACTACACTACCGCAGGCTCTGGAGCAGGGCTTTAAAGCTCTGCTCGTTAACGATGCGCTGCTCCTGTTCGCCACGGGCCAAAAGTCGGCCGTCGGCGCTGTGGGCGGTCCAGCTACAGCGTACCCGGTTCTCGATGACCGATTGCAGGGTGGCGGTAACCGTTACCTGGGTGCCCTCGAGGGCCGGGGCCAGGTGTTCTACGCTTAGGTAGCTGCCCACGCCTTCTTCGCCGGGGTCTTTCATGGCCAGCACAAACTGCCGGCAGGCCCACTCGGCATCTTGCCCCAGGGCAAACGTGCTGTACACCGGGTGAACCACCTGGCCGCCGAACTTGGCCAGCTTGTCGGGGGTAACCCGTACCTCCACCCGCATCTCGTCGCCGGGCTGGAAGAGGGCCGTCATGGCGCGGTGGGTGCTTTGCTGCCCATGCGGGTACGCGCCAATAGCCAAAGCCCAAGGGCTACCAGTGGGATACTCAGGATCTGGCCCATGTTGATGGGTAACGCTGCCTCGAAGGCCTCCTGATCGGCCTTAATGAACTCGATAAGGAACCGAAAGCCGAAGACCAGTACCAAAAACCAGCCAAAAAGAAGCCCATGTGGGGTTTCGGTCTTGCGCTTGAGGTACAGCGCGCGCAGCAGCAGGTAGGTCAAAAAGTAAAAGCTGGCCTCGTAGAGCTGCGAGGGGTGCCGGGGTACAATGGGCAAGTGCGAGGTATCGGCCACGAAGAGAAAGCCCCAGGGTAGGTCGGTGGGGGCGCCCACGATTTCGGAGTTCATCAGGTTACCCAGCCGTATGAACGTACCCCCCAGGGCCACCACCACCACCAGCCGATCTACTACCCAGAGAAAGGGCTGATCGGGCCGTTTGCGGCTGTAGAGGTACACAGCGAGCGGGATGGCAATCGCAGCCCCGTGGCTGGCCAGCCCCCCCTTCCAGATCATGAACAGCACCAGGGGGTTTTCGAGGAGTAACTGGGGCTCGTAAAACACCAGGTGCCCCAACCGGGCACCCAGCAATGTGCCCCCGATAACGTAGTACAGTAGGGTATCGAGGTCTTGTTGGGGGCGCTTTTCCCAGTGGTACACTTTCTGGAAAAACCGGTAGCCGAACACAAACCCCAGGGCAAAAAGCAGCCCGTACCAACGGGGCCCCCAGCCCCATTTTTCGATGTAAAAGAGGAAGGGGCTTACGTCCCAGGTAATGGCACCGAGTTCCATGGGGGGTAAAAGTAGGGGGTTTCGGCTGCCCCTCAGCCCACCCGCACCTCGGCTGGGCTCAGCAGGGGCAGCTGCAGTAGGTACTGGTAGACCTGCACCAGGGTAACAACGTCGCGGGTGCAGTACTGCCGGATGCGCTCGGGGTCGCGCTCCTGGTAGTAGACACGGGCCACGTCGGCACCGCTGATGTCGTGCTTGGGCGAGGGCAGGCCGAAGATTTCGGCCAAAAGGTCGAGCGAGGTGAAGGCCTTGTAGTCGCCGAACTTCCAGAGCTCCATGGTGTCTAAAAAGGGGCTCTCCCACGGCTTTTTGCCCCACACCTGCAGCAGGTTGGGTAGGGGCACCTGCCGCACGACCATACGCCGGGCCAGGAACGGGAAGTCGAACTCGCGGCCATTGTGGGCGCAGAGGTAGCGCACCTGGCGCTGGCCCGTCTGCAGGTTGTCTTCGCGCGTACTCAGGTGGTCGAGTGCCTTGGCCACTTTGCGCAGCAGGGTCAGCTCATCGTCTTCCAGGTAGCTCGTTACCGTGAGCTGCGGGGTACCGGCATCGGTGTAGCTCAGCATCCCCATGGCCACGCACAGCACCCGCCCAAACTCGGCCTTGATGGCCCCGGCTTCGTATTCGGCGGCAGCGGTGCTATCCGTTTGGCCCCGGCGGTGGTA
>JANRLA010000099.1:0-3419 GCA_033763015.1 Bacteroidia bacterium | reverse complement strand
CACCCTGCCCAGCATCCAGCACGAGACCTTTGCCCCCATCCTGTACCTACTCAGGTACACCACCTTCGACGAGGCGCTGGCCCTCCACAACGGTGTGCCCCAGGGCCTGAGCAGCAGCATTTTTACCGACAACGTGCAGGAAGCCGAGCGCTTCTTGGCTGCCAGCGGTTCCGACTGCGGCATTGCCAACGTCAACGCCGGCACTTCGGGCGCCGAGATTGGCGGGGCTTTTGGCGGCGAAAAAGAAACTGGCGGTGGCCGCGAATCGGGCTCCGACAGCTGGAAGGCCTACATGCGTCGCCAGACCACGGTCATCAACTACTCCGACGAGCTGCCGCTCGCCCAGGGCATTCAATTCGACCTCGGGTAACCGCCAGCCCGCCCGATGGAATCGCTGCTCTGCGCCGACCTGGCCCTCTACACCGATTACTACCAGCTCACCATGGCCCAGGGCTACCTGGCCACGGGACAGCACCGGCACCGGGCAGTGTTCGACTACTACTTCCGTAAACTGCCCTTCGAGGGCGGTTACGCGGTGTTTGCGGGCCTGAAAGACGTCGTCGAGCAGCTCCCAGCCCTGCGGTTTACCGCTGCCCACCTCGACTACCTGCGCAGTACGGGTATCGGCGAGCCGCTGCTGACGTACCTCCAGGGCTTTCGGTTCACGGGCTCGGTCTGGGCCGTGTCCGAGGGCGAGGTCGTCTTCCCGTTCCAGCCCCTGGTGCGGGTCGAAGCGCCGCTAATCGAGGCACAACTTGTTGAGACGTTCCTGCTCAACTGGCTCAATTTCAATACGTTGGTTGCTACCAAGGCCAGCCGCATCCGCGCCGCCGCAGGCCCCGACCGTATGCTGCTCGAGATGGGCCTTCGGCGGGCCCAGGGCTTTGGGGGCATGGCCGTAAGCCAGGCGGCTACGGTAGGTGGCTTTACGGCCACGAGCAACGTGTTGGCGGGCTACCTCTACGGGCTCGAGGTGGCCGGTACGCACGCCCACGCCTGGGTGCAAAGCTTTGACGATGAGCTGACGGCCTTCCGGGCGTTTGCCGAGCAGTTCCCCACGCGCTGTACGCTGTTGGTAGACACCTACGATACCCTGCGCAGCGGCGTACCGAATGCCATTACCGTGGGCAAGGAGCTCGAGGCGCAGGGCCACCGCCTGAGGGCCATCCGGCTCGATAGCGGCGATTTGGCCTACCTGAGTAAGCGCGCCCGGGCACTGCTCGACGAGGCGGGCCTGGGCTACGTACAGATTGCCGCCACCAACGACCTGGACGAGTACACCATCCAGAGCCTGAATCACCAGGGTGCGCCCATCGACATCCTGGGCGTGGGCACCAAGCTCGCCACGGCCGACGGCTCACCCGCCCTCGGTGGGGTATACAAACTGGCCGCCCTGGCCGATGCCCCGCGCATGAAAGTGTCTGACAACCTGATCAAAGTATCGCTGCCGGGCCGCAAGCAGTCCGTTCGGTATACCGACGCCGCGGGCCAGTTTGTAGCCGATGGCATTCTGCTCGTTTCCGAATCGGCTGCCGATACGCTGTACCACCCCTACGAGGCCGAAACCCACACTTCCGTCGCGGGTCTCAGCGCCGAACCGCTACTCCGGCCGGTCATCACCGACGGTACGCCCGTGCCCGACCTGCCCGACGCCCGCACCGCCAACCGCTACCGGCAGGAACGCCTGGCGCGGCTGGCCCCCGAGCACCAGCGCTTTGAAAACCCACACACCTACCGTGTGGGCATCAGCCCTGGGCTCAAAGACCTGAGGGCCAGGCTCCTGGCCGAGGCCCGTGCCAAAGCCCCAACACCCGGCAACCGCGCCCGCTAGGCGGCGGTTCGCTCAGTCTTTTTGCTGCCGGGCCACAACTGCCGGATGGGCGCCCGTCGGCTGCCCTTCGATACCAGGAACACCCCCAGCAGCACCGTAGCAAGCCCCACCAGGTGCAGCACACCCAGCGGTTCGCCATCGGCCAGGCCCCACAGCAGGGCCACAAACGGGATGAAATACGTGTTGCTGGCCGCCAGTACCGGCCCGCCCAGCTGCACCAGCCGGTAAAACAGGATAAGCGCCAGGGCCGTGCCCGCAAACCCCAGGATGGCCACGTAGCCCACCCCTTCCCACGCCCCAGGTACGGCGACGAGCCGTGCGGTAAAGTCGCTGAAGGCAAACAGGTACATCAGCGCGGGCACAATGACCTGGAACATGGCCAGCGACGTGAGCTCAAGGGGTTTGAGGTGGCTTAGGTACCGCTTAATCAGGTTCAGGTTCACCCCGTAGAGCAGCGAGGCCGCAACGGCAAAGGCCCCGTAGCCCAGGTTGGCGGTCAGAGTTTCGAAGGGCTGGTCGAGCACCAGGCTTACCGAGCCCGCCAGCCCAACCAGGATGCCCAGCACCTGCAACCGGCTCACGGGCTGGCTAAAGAGCACGGCCCCAATGAACAGGGTGAAGAGTGGCGTAAGGGCGTTGAGTGCCCCGGTGGTGGCGCTGGCTACCTGGGTTTGGGCCAGGGGGAAGAGGATGCCCGGCAGGATAGAGCCCGTTAACGCGCTGAGTAGCAGCAGCTTCCAGTTGTAGGCCCTGAAACCGCTGCGCCGCAGGAAGCCAATGGCAAAGGGCAGCAGCGAGAGCCCGGCTACCAGCAGCCGCAAGGCCCCCACCTGAAACGGGCTGAACACCGCCACACCCCGCTTGATGAGGATGAACGAACTGCCCCAGATGAGGACGCAACAGCAGAACAGTACGATCGTCAGGTTGCGGTGCGTGCGGGGCATTTAGGTGGGGCGGTGTTGGCTGAAAAAGGATTGGAGCAGCGCCCGGGCATCGCCTTCGAGCACCCCCTCGGTTACCGTGGCCTTGGGGTGCAACAGGTGCCCGTGGCGGCGGTAGCCGTGCTTGGGGTCGGGGGCGCCGTACACCACCCGGCCCACCTGGGCCCAGCGCAGGGCACCCGCACACATAGGGCACGGCTCTAGGGTAACGTACAGCGTGGCTTCGGGCAAATATTTGGCGCCCAGGGCGTTGCAGGCGGCTGTCAGGGCCAGCATTTCGGCGTGGGCGGTGGGGTCGTGCAGCCGCTCTACCTGGTTGTAGCCCTTGCCAAGGCGTTTGCCCCCGGCAACAACAAGGGCCCCCACGGGCACCTCGCCTTCGGCATACGCTTGGTGGGCCAGCGCCAGCGCTTCGTGCATGTACCGTAGGTCGGCTTCAGCCGTCGCGGTGGGCATGGCCACAAAAGTAGGCGTGCGGGCAGGGCACGACCGGGCGCTTAGGATAGTTAACACAGAATTGTCACGTTTGGGGCCCCCGTAGGGTACCACCCCTGCCCGGTGGGTTGCACCTTGCAGCCTGCACCAGTCGGGTGAAACACGTAGTCTTGTCCAGGCCTATGACCGACCTTGCCACCCCCCGCAGCCTG
>JANRLA010000098.1:0-26408 GCA_033763015.1 Bacteroidia bacterium | reverse complement strand
GGCGGCTTTTTTGAAATGGTCGCCAGCATGTTCGGCAAAAACGAGAATGGCCATTGGGTGCGAGAGTTTGTAAGGGTAGGGGGAGGGGTAGTGTCGGGTGGCGGTCGTGTAGGGTACGGGGGCTAAATGACGCCCTTGTCGGCCAAAACCGTGACCAGTTCGTCCAGGTTGGCCGGATCAATCATTTTGATGCCCGATTTGGCCGGGGGCAGGGTCATCTGCTGTACCGTTACCCGAGGGGCGGCCCCACTGGCCGGGATCACGTCAATTTTCTTGGTACGGGCGGCCATGATGCCCCGCATGTTCGGGATTTTCCATTCAGCGATGCCTTTCTGGGCGCTGATGGCCGCTGGCGTTGGGCACTCGTAGCGCTCTTCGCCGCCCTCAACTTCGGTGAGCACTTTCAGGGTAGTGCCTTCGATTTCGAGCGCACTCACGAAGTTCAGCAGTGGCAGGTCGAGCAGTTCGGCTACCATGGCCGGCACAGCCGAATCGTTGGTGGCGCTGCTTTCTTTGCCAAAAAGCACCAGGTCGAAGCTCTGCGTACGGGCGTAGGCGGCCAAGTTGTGGGCTATGACGTAGGGGTCGCGGCTGGGGGCATCGAGCCGCACACCGGCGTCGGCGCCCACGGCCAGGGCTTTGCGCAGGGTTGGCTCTACATCTGCCCCACCCACGCAGGCCACAATGAGGGTTTGGATCTTACCCGCTTCTTTGAGCTCAACGGCACGCGAGAGGGCGTACTCGGCATTGGGGTCGTAGACAAAGCTTACGCTCTGGCGGTTGATGTCGGTACCACTGCCGTCAATTTGAATTTTGGTGGTGGTGTCGGGCACATGGCTGATGCAGACCAAAGCTTTCATAGACGGGCAGGGGTGGGTGAGGGTAGATACGGGTGCAAAAAAAGCAATCAAGCCCGAAGTTTGGTGCCGACAAACGTCCTTTACCCCGTGAGTACCCCGCGTTTAGAACAGTTATTGGCATTTCTGGCCCAGGACCCCACCGATCCCTTCGTGCACTACGCCCTGGCACTGGAGTACCAGCGCCAGGGGCAACCCGAGACTGCGGCCCAGTACTTCGCGGGTTTGGTACGCAACCACCCCAGTTACCTGGCCACGTACTACCACTACGGCAAGCTGCTACAGGATCAGGGCCAGACCGAGTCGGCCATTGATCTATTCCGCGCGGGTATTGAAGTTGCTACCGAGGCCCGCGACCGCAACGCGCTGCGCGAGCTCAACGAAGCCTTACAGTTGGCCCTGGGGTTTGACGAAGATGGTTTTTGATGCGTACACGCTACGCCCTGCTCCTCTGGCTCGTACCCGCTTGCCTGGTGCAAGCCCAAGTGCAAGAGGCCGCCCTCTGGCAGTTCCCGCTCGATAGCCTGGGCCAGGCACACCTGGTGCTGCGCGCCGAAAACGATGCCTACCAGCCCATCCAGCTGCTGCGCTACAGCGATTTCGCCTATACCGCCGGCAACGCCGTTGCTTACCTGGGCCCTGGGGCCCGGACAAGCCACGGGGCCTACCGCCGGTGGCAGGTAGGCCTGGCGCAGTGGATTTTCACGCCCCTAGACCTGAAGGCTGAAACCCCCGTGCCCGGCGCACGCCCCTACGCCGGGCTCTTGCTCCTCTCGGGCCACGTTGCCTGGCACGGCGAGCAGCGAAGATGGCAGGTCGGGCTTGCGGCCGGGGTGTTGGGCCCTGCATCGGGCGGTGGGGCCACGCAGCGCTTCATCCACCGCACGTTTGGGTTCGTCAGGCCACGCGGGTGGGCCGACGAGCTGCCCAACACGGCCGTTGCCCAGGCCTATGCCTTGGCCGAGTGGCGGCTGGGCCCTGGCCCTGCCTGGTTCTGGGCCAGCGCCGAGCTGGGCAACCTCTGGCGCCGGGCAGGGCTTGGCCTTGTGGCACAGCCCTGGCTTGGGGCTGCCCGGCGGTGGCAGGGTGCGCTCCAGGCGGGGGCGCTGTGGGTTGAACACCAGGGCTTGCTCAGCGCCGAGCCACCCACGGGGGCAACCACCCGCGTGCCACCCAGTGCGGTTGCCCCAGTTGTAGGAGTTGCCGAGCTTCGGCTGGCGCGGGCCCGCCGCGACCCCAGCCGCCCAGGGCTGGAGCTCGGGTTCGCGGCGCAGACCGGAGAGCACACCGCCGACCTATCCTTCCACTACCGTGGCCGGCTAACGCTCCTCTTGCCCCTCGGTCGTGCCACTGCCCGTTAGCCGCCGGAAGGTGGCTTCCAGTGCCCCCGCAGGGCCTTCGGCCAGGGGTGCATCGTGTACCAACCGGCCCTGGTGCAGGATGAGCACCCGCTGCGCGACAGCCTCTACCTCCTGCAGGATGTGGGACGAAAAGAGCACAGTTTTGGTCTGGCCCAGCTGGCGTACCAGCGCCCGGATGTCGTGCACCTGGTTGGGGTCGAGGCCCGAAGTGGGCTCGTCGAGCAGCAGTACCTCGGGGTCGTGCAACAGGGCGGCTGCCAGCCCGGCCCGTTGCCGGTAGCCCTTGCTCAGGGCCCTGAGGGGCTTGTGCGCTTCGGGGCCCAGGCCTGTTGTATCAATGGCCATGCTAACGGCGCTGCGCAGGGCTGCCCCGCCCAGCCCTTGCAGCTGACCCATGTACCGGAGGAACTCTTGTACGTACAGATCGAGGTACAGCGGGTTGTGCTCGGGTAGGTAGCCTATCCGGCGGCGGAGCTCCAGGCTGTGGGTGGCGGTCGTGAAACCGCATACGGTAACGCCCCCAGCGGTGGGCTGTAAAAACCCCGTGATGAGCTTGAAGGTGGTGCTTTTGCCCGCGCCGTTGGGGCCCAAGAAGCCGGTCACTTCGCCGGGGCGTACCTCGAACGACACGCCATCGAGCGCCCGCTGGGTGCCATATACCTTGGTAAGGCCGGTAGCTACAATTGCCATAGGGGTGCAAAACAACGCCGCCTACCCGAAATGGGTAGGCGGCGTGGGGTTAAATTCCTTCCGAAAGATTATTTCTGAACCTTGCCGTCGGCATCCAGTTTGGTTACCTCGCCCAGGCCCAGTTCGCGGATACCGGCCTCTATTTTGGCCAAATCGCCTACCACCACGTAGATCATCTGGTTGGGGTTTATGACAGCCTTGGCGGCGGCATTGGCATCGGCGACGGTCAGCTTCTTGAGGTTGCTGCCATAGGTCTGGTAGTAGTCGTCGGCGTAGCCGTAGCGCACGATATCGGCAATCGAGCCGCCTACGGCACCCAGGGTTTCCCAGCCACCGGCCAGCGAAAGCACGAGGTTGTCGCGGGTCTTGGTAAACTCGGCCTCGGTGATGGGGCGGCTACCGACGATGTCGGTCATCTCCTTGCGGATTTCGACCAAGCTTTCTTTCGTCTTGTCGGTCTGTACGCTGGTCGTGACAATGAAGGGCTGCTGTACCCGGGTAGCAATGAACTGCGACCCGGCTCCGTAGCTCCAGTGCTTGTCTTCGCGCAGGTTCAGGTTGATGCGGCTGGTAAAGTCGCCGCCCAGCACGTTGTTCATCACCTCGAGGGCGAGCTGCTGGGGGTTGTTGGTCGGTACTGTGGCGTAGCCCGCAAAAATGGTGCTCTGGATAGCGCCGGGCTTGTCCATGAGGTACACGGTGGGCTTGCCGGCGGCTTTGACCGGGGCAATTTTCTGCACCGGGCCGCTGCCCTTGGCCCATGCGGCCAGGTGTTTTTCCAGGAGCGGCTTAAGCTCAGCGGCGGTGATATCGCCGGTAACAACGAGGGTACTGCTGCCGGGCTTCACCCAGGTGGTGTAGAACTGCTGTACATCGGCCACGGTAAGCGCTTGCACCGATTCGGCGGTCCCGCTACCACTTAGGGGGTTGCCATAGGGGTGGTCGCCGAACATGAGCCCTGGTAGTACCCGAATGGCCAGGCCCTGGGGCTGCGACTTTTCGTTCTGAATGCCCAGCAGCTGCTGGCGTTGCAGGCGCTTGAATTCGGCCTCAGGAAAGGCGGGGTTCAGCAGCACGTCGGCCATCAGCGCCAGCGAGGGCTCCAGGTTCAGCTTCAGGGCCTGCAGGTTGAGGTTCACTTGTTCCACCGAAGCGCCCGAACCCAGCGTACCACCCAGGCTAGCAATCTCTTCGCTGATCTGGAAGGCATTTCGGGTCTTGGTGCCCTCGTCGAGCAGGTTGGCTGTGAGGTTGGCCAGGCCAGGCTTCTTCACAGGGTGGTCGGCAACGTAGCCCGACTCGATGAGGAGGCTAAAGTTGACCAGCGGCGCACCCGTACGAGTGCCCAGCACCACTTTCAGGCCGTTGCTGAGGGTGAAGCGCTCCAGTTTCGGGAAGGCGGGGTCGGCTGTGGCCGTGGGCTGGGGTAGGCTCGAGCGGTCGATGCCATTGGGGGCGTTGCTGTAGCGTGGGAAGGGCTCGACCACCAGCGATAGGCGGCCGTTGCGAAGCCAGGCGTTGCCCGCAGCTGCAATCTGGGCAGGGGTAGCGGTGAGGTACCAGTTCCAGGTCTTTTTGTAGTAGGCCGGGTCGCCGCCGTACACCTGGCTTTCGGCCAGAAGGTCGCTTTTGCCGCCAAAACCACCGATGCGCTCCAGACCACGTACCCGCTGTCCGTAGGCCTGGGTGCGGATGCGCTTGAGCTCTTCGGCGGTGGGGCCGTCTTTAAGGAGCCTATCCAGTTCTTCGAGGATGATGGCCTCAACGCGCTCGGCGGTGGCGTTGGGCTTGAGCTGCGCGATAACCTGGAAGGTGCCACCAATCTCCTGGTCGTTCTGGCCGGCAAACACGAAGCTTACCAGGTCTTCATCGTAGACCAGGCGCTTGCTCAGGCGGCTCGATTTGCCGCTCGAGAGCACATCGCCCAGGAGGTCGAGGTAGCTAGATTCGGCGGTGCCCCACTGCGGGGTGTTCCAGGTGAGGTAGATGCGGGTTTGGGGCACGCGGTCTTGGAGTACGACCTGGCGGTTTTCGGGCCGCGGGGCGATCCAGACCTCGGGGCGCGCGACCGGAGGGCCGCTGGGGATGTCGCCAAAGTATTTCTTCACTTTCTCGAGCGCTACCTCGGGCGTGATGTCGCCGGCAATGACCAGCGTGGCGTTGGCCGCGCCGTAGTAGGCCCGGAACCATTCTTTCACATCATCTAGGCTAGCTGCGTTGAGGTCGGCCATTTCGCCGATGGTCGTCCAGCTGTAGGGGTGCCCAACAGGGTAAGCGTACTTACTCAAGGCTTCTCGGGCCACGCCGTAGGGCTGGTTTTCGCCCTGGCGTTTTTCATTTTGTACGACCCCGCGCTGCTCGTCGAGCTTGGCCTGGTCGATGGCCTCGAGCAGGTGGCCCATCCGGTCACTTTCGAGGAACAGCAACTGGTCGAGCGCGCCAATCGGTACGTTCTGGAAGTAGTTCGTCCGGTCTACGTTCGTCGTACCATTCAGATTTGTGGCACCGATGCGCTCTAGGGCCTGGAAGTAGTCTTGGTTGAAGTTCTCAGAGCCGTTGAACATCAGGTGCTCAAAGAGGTGTGCAAAGCCGGTGCGGCCCACCTTTTCGTTTTTAGAGCCCACGTGGTACCACACGTTTACTGCCACGATGGGGGCCTTGTGGTCTTCGTGAACAATGAGCGTGAGCCCATTGTCGAGCGTGTACTTGGTGAAGGGGATGTCGATGGTAAGGTCGGTTTGCGCCGAGGCTGAGAGTAGGCCAAAGGCTACAAACCACCCGGCAAGTGCCGTGCGTAACAACTTCATAAGCAGTAGGGTTAGTATTGAGGTAAACGAATGCTAAGGTGAGACAGGTGACAGCAAGACCAGGTTTCAGCCCGGCTCGGTTTTAACACAGCTTGAGGCCTTACAGCTCGGCGGCGTAGAGCAGCTCGATGTCCATGAAATCGAGGCCAAACATAGCGGCGAGCATACGGTGGGTCAGGTGTTTGTGGTAGGCGTAGATGCCGCGTTTGAAAAATGGGTCGGTGGCCATCAGGTTTTTCACCCCGCCGGCATCGGCAATGCGCAGCAAAAGCGGCCCAAGGATGTTGCTGATAGACGCCGAGGCCGTGTGGGCCACCCGAGCGGCAATGTTGGGTACACAATAGTGCACTACCCCGTGCAGCTCGAAGGTAGGGTGCTCGTGGGTAGTAATACGGCTGGTTTCGATGCAGCCCCCTTGGTCGATGGCGACATCCACAATCACCGAACCTGCCTTCATCTGGGCGACCATGTCTTCGGTGACCACCACCGGAGCGCGGGCCCCGTGGCGGTAGGCGGCCCCAATGAGCACATCGCTGGTCGCCACGGCCTCGGCCACGTAATTGGGCTGGGCTACAGCGGTGTAAATTTTGTGCCCCAACAGCTCTTCGAGCCGTTTGAGCTTGTACACTTCGGTATCAATTACTTTGACCGTGGCACCCAGGCCCAGGGCAGCCTTGCAGGCGTGATACCCAACGGCCCCAGCGCCAATGATGGTAACGACCGAGGGTGGCACACCCGTAACGCCGCCCAGGAGTAAGCCCTTGCCGCCACTGGGGCCTGCGGCCAAGAGCTCGGTGGCAATGTGAATGGAGGTGATGCCCGCAATCTCGCTCATCATGCGCATGATGGGCACCGAGCCGTCGGGCGCTTGCAGGAACTCGAAACCCACGGCCGTAACGCCCTTGCGCATCAGGCCTTTGAGGTAATCAGGCCGGATGCCCCCGATGTGGACCGCCGAAATGATGGTTTGGCCAGGCTTGAGCAGTTCGATCTCGGCCAGTGACAGTGGGGCAATTTTGATCAGGATTTCGGCCTCCGTAAAGACCTCTTCCTTGCTGTACGCGATTTGGCCCCCCGCTTCGCTGAAGGCAGTGTCGGTGTACTGGGCCAGCGCGCCCGCGTCGTGTTCCAGCAGCACCCGGTGGCCGTTGGCTACCAGCGTACTTACCGCGCCGGGGGTAAGCGGTACACGCGTTTCCTGGTACGAGCTCTCGCGCGGAATGCCAATTTTTAGTTGCCGTTGCCGCGTACCGGTAGGTGCCAGTTTCTCCTGCGTGAGGGTCAGCAGCGAAGGGTCGAGCCCTTTCTTGATGAGCTGTTGGGCCTTGAGGAGGGGGTCGTTACTTTCGGCGGCCATAAACAGCCGAAACTAGTTAAAAAGCTGTAGTACACGGCCTTCGCCCAACCCCCCGGCCGTTAGCGTCAGCCGACTGACGGGGTAGTGCGCCAGGTGGGGCTGCGCGATGGCGGGCCATTCGACGAAGCACCACTGGCCGCTACCCAGCAGCTCGTCGAGCCCCAATGCCTCCAGTTCATCAGGTGCACGCAAGCGGTACAGATCCAGGTGGTAGATGGGGCCACCCGGGCTGGGGTAGGCTTGCACCAGCGTAAAGGTGGGGCTGGTCGCCCGCACGCTACTGCCCAAGTGGGTTACGAGCGCCTGTACCAGCGTGGTTTTGCCCGCGCCCAGGTCGCCTTCCAGGGTTACCACGTGGGGGGTGCCCAAGGCGGCGAGCAGCTGATTGGCTACCTCGGGTAGCTGGGGTAGGGTGTAGTGCCACTCCACACCTATTTCGGGCTCAGGGTGATCAGCGGCAGAATAACCTCTTCGAGCGAAATGCCGCCGTGCTGGAAGGTGTCTTTGAAGTGGTTGGCGTAGTAGTTGTAATTGTTGGGGTACACGAAGAAGGCATCTTCAAGGGCAAAGGCGTAGCTGGCGCTTACTGTGCCTTTGGGTAGTTTGAGCTGCTCGGGTTTACGCACCCCGAAAATCTGCCGGTTTTTTTCCTCGTAGTTCAGGTTGCGGCCCTGCTTGTAGCGCAGGTTGGTGGTGGTATCGCGGTCGCCGACGATGCGCACGGGTTTACTTACGCGGATAGACCCGTGGTCGGTGGTGAGCACGATTTTGACGTTCTCGTTTTTGAGGCGCCTTAAGGCCGTGAGCAGGCTGCTGTGCTCGAGCCAGGAATGGGCCAGCGACCGGAAACCCGCCTCGTCGGGCGCCAGTTCTTTCACCAGGCTCATCTCTGAGCGGGCGTGGGTCATGAGGTCGATGAAGTTGACCACCACCGCATTTAGCTGGTTGCCCATCAGGCGGGGTACGCTCTCGGCAAATGCGCGGCCCTCGTCATGGGTAAGGACCTTGGTGTAGCTGTGCTTGATGTTGAGCCGCTGGCGCAGAATGAGCTCTTGCAGCAGTTCGGCCTCGAAGAGGTTCTTGCCCTTTTCCTCGTCGTCGTGCACCCAATACCGTGGGAAGCGTTCGGCGATCTCGGAGGGGAAGAGCCCGGCAAACAGGGCGTTGCGGGCATATTGAGTGGCCGTGGGCAAAATGCCGAAGTAGGCCTCGCTGCGCTCAATGACGAAGTCTTCGGTGAGCAGTGGCTCTAGGGCGAGGTACTGGTCGAAGCGCAGGCAGTCTATGAGCAGAAAGAATACCGTGGGCCCGCCGGGTTTCACGAGCGGCAGCACCCGCTGGGGCAGAATATCGGGCGAAAGGAGGGGCCGCTCGCCCACCTTGGCTTGTACCCAGTTGGGGTACTGGTTGGCGTAAAACTTGCCGAAGTTGACGTTGGCCTCGGTCTTCTGTTGGAGCAGCACCTGGGCCATGGTGGCATCGCCAGCGGTCTCGAGTTCCAGCTCCCAGTACAGCAGCTTGCGGTAGATCTCTACCCACTGCTCGGGCCCCATGTCGTCGAAAAACGCCAGGGTGATGTTGCGAAAATCTTGCTGGTAGCCGCGGTTTACGGCTTTGCCCACCAACTCGCGCCCCTGTAGCAGTTTTTTGACCGAGTGTAGAATCTGGTTGGGGTTGACGGGCTTGATGAGGTAATCGGCGATTTTCGAGCCAATGGCGCTCTCCATCACGTCCTCTTCCTCGCTTTTGGTGATCATGACCACGGGCGTGTGGGGGCTGATGGCCTTGATTTGTGCCAGGGCATCGAGCCCGCTGATGCCGGGCATGTTCTCGTCGAGGAAGATGAGGTCGAAGGGCGTTTCGCGCACCCGCTCTACGGCATCTTCGCCATTGGTGGCCGTTTCTACCTGCAGGCCTTTTTGCTGCAGGAACAGAATGTGGCTCTTCAGGTGCGCGATTTCGTCGTCGACCCAGAGTATCGTGGCGTCTTGCACAGTGGGGGGTACGGGGGCTTTGTGGGCACCAAGGTAACGTCCGCCCCGTACCCGGTAGTGCTACTCAGGCGGCGGGGGCGGCAGCACCGAACGGTTGAAGGCCCCCATGGTCTGCTCCAAGCCATGAAACACAAAGCTGAGCACTGCCCCAGCGGCGGCTTCGAGCACTAGGGGTAGCTGGGCCGCCTCGGTGGGGGCAAAGCGGGCTAGCACAAAGTCTACCTGCCCGCCTTTGGGGTAGCCGTTGCCGATACCCACCCGAAGGCGGGGGTAGTCGGTGTGGCCCAGGGCTGACTGGATGTCTTTTAGCCCGTTGTGGCCCCCGTCGCTACCACGGGCCCGAAGCCGCAGGGTGCCAAAGGGCAACGCCAGCTCGTCGGTTACCACGAGTAGCTGCCCGGGCTGGGCCAGCTTGAGCTCGTGCCAGTGGTAGGCCACAGCTTTGCCGCTCAGGTTCATGTACGTGGTGGGCTTGACCAGCCGGAGTTGGCGCCCCCGGTAGGTGGCCTCAAGCACCTGGCCCAGGCGGCCCGATTTCCAGCTACTGGCGGCAAATTGCTGTTGGGCCAGGGCATCGAGTACGGCGAAGCCCACGTTGTGCCGGGTGCCCTCGTATTCGGCCCCTGGGTTGCCCAAACCGACGATTAGGTAGCGCATGCGTTTCTGGGCCGCCAAGCTCTGACAAAAAACCGTTACCCATTTGTGGGATATGGGTAAAATAATTACCCAAGTGTTACGTTATTTGCTTTTCTTATATTTACCCAAACTCGGTCCCTACAGGCGTGAACCCAAAGAAAATCATCCTCTGCGTAGACGACGAAAAGGTGGTCCTCACCAGCCTGATCGGTCAACTCAACAATGCCTTTGGCACGCAGTACATCTACGAGGGGTTCACTTCGCCCGAAGAGGCGTTGGAGTACCTCGATGAATTGAAAGAGGAAGGCGCCGCGCCCGACCTGATTATATCGGACTGGCTTATGCCGCGCCTCAGGGGCGATGAGTTTCTCATCCGCGCCCGGCACATGTTCCCCGACACGCGCCTGATGATGCTCTCGGGCCACGCCGACCCCACGAGCGTAGAGCGTGCCGTGCACGAGGCTGGGCTCTTCCGGTTCATGACCAAGCCCTGGGACAAAGAAGACCTTGTTCGGCAGGTAGAGCTGGCCATCGCCAACTAGCCGCGCACTTCGTAATAGAATGGGTGGTGCAAATTGCACCTAGGGTTCCAACCCGCCCCGCAGGCGGGGCAGTTGCTAGCGGCTGCCAGGTACGCCTCGGCGGTGTGCAGTGTGCCGCAGGCGCCGCAGAGCACGCGGGCCTCGTGTAGCCGTTCGCGTGGCCAGCGCTGGGCCGGATGGTCGGCCAGGGCCTCGTGGCAACGAATACAGGCGTAGAGCGTGCCACAGCAGGCCAGCTCGAGGGCTACGACATCTACCTCGGCGTTGTAGTGGCTGCAGCGGCCCTGGGCGTCGAGCCCCAGGCCCCAGACGGTGTGGCCGTGCACGACCCGGTAGCTGGGCGGTAGGCTTTCTGGGCTAGTTTTGCGGGGCACCGGCGTACGAGGTTACGGCTCGCAAGAACGAAACCGGCCGTGCGGGTGTCAAAACCGAACGCCGATTCCTTCTTCCCTTATGCAAAACGCGTACGATCTCATTGTTATCGGCAGTGGCCCCGCAGGGTACGTCGCCGCCATTCGCGCCAGCCAGTTGGGCCTGAAAACCGCCGTCGTAGAGCGCGAAAGCCTGGGGGGCATCTGCCTGAACTGGGGCTGCATCCCGACCAAGGCCCTACTCAAAACGGCCGAGGTGGTCGAATACCTACAGCACGCCCAAGACTACGGGCTCAAGCCCATTACCCCGCAAGTCGATTTCACGGCCACTATCCAGCGCTCGCGTGGCGTGGCCGATGCCATGAGCAAAGGCATCCAGTTCCTGTTTCGTAAAAACAAAATCGATGCCCTGATGGGTATCGGCAAGCTCATTGGCAATGGTCAAGTAGAAGTGATGGCAGCCGACGGCGCCAAAACCACCTACAGCGCCAAGCACATCATTGTCGCCACCGGCGGGCGGGCCCGAGAACTACCCGGCATGGCCATTGACGGCAAGAAGATCATTGGCTACCGTGAGGCCATGACCCTGCACCAGCAGCCCAAAAAGCTCATCGTCATGGGCTCGGGGGCAATCGGCACCGAGTTTGCCTACTTCTACCACAGCCTGGGCACCCAGGTGACTATCGTGGAGTACCTAGACCGTATTGTCCCGCTGGAAGACGAAGAGGTGAGCCAGACGCTGACCAAGATTTACAAGAAGAAGGGGATGGAGATTCTGACCTCTTCGAAAGTCGTCTCGGTCGATACTAGCGGCGCGGGCGTGAAGGCGACCGTGGAAACCCCCAAGGGCCCTGTTGTGCTGGAGGCCGACGTGCTCCTGAGCGCCGTAGGGGTGGTGGCCAACCTGGAAAACCTGGGCCTGGAGGCGCTGGGCGTGAAGCTTGAGAACGGCAAGATTGTCGTAGACGGCCACTACCGTACCAACGTGCCCGGCCTGTACGCCATCGGCGACTGCACCCCCGGCCCTGCTCTGGCCCACGTGGGCAGCGCCGAGGGCATCTTGTGCGTTGAGGCCATTGCCGGCCACCACGTGCAGCCGCTCGACTACGGCAACTTGCCCAGCTGCACCTACGCCCAGCCCGAAATAGCGAGCGTGGGTATGACCGAAAAGGCCGCCCGCGACGCGGGCTACGACATCCGCGTGGGCAAGTTCCCGTTCACCGCCAGTGGCAAGGCCAAGGCAGCGGGCAAACCCGACGGCTTCGTGAAAGTGATTTTCGACCGCAAGTACGGCGAGTTTCTAGGCGCCCACATGATTGGGGCCAACGTGACCGAGATGATTGCCGAAGTGGTAACGGCCCGTAAGCTCGAGACCACGGGCCACGAAATCATCAAGGCCGTGCACCCGCACCCTACCATGAGCGAGGCGCTTATGGAAGCCACCGCCGCCGCCTACGACGAGGTGATTCACTTGTAATTCCTTTGTTATTTGATGTAAATTGCCATTATGAAGGAAAAGGACGCACAACCAGAACAAGCGAAGAGTTCTAACACTAAAAGAACTTCCCAATCGGAAATGCCTCAATACTCATTTGAGGATGTACTTGATATCGCTAAAGCGTTTTTTGAAAAACTATCTGGGAAATCCTCTGCTCCGGCTGACGTTGCTGAGGCAGCTAGTATTTCATCTAGAAGTTCAACCTTTCGATACAAGTTTGGTGCCTTGAAAGCATATGGATTGACCACAGGTGGGTATAACGCTGATGTGATTGAATTGACAGAACTAGCTTTAAACATTTTCGCACCTACCTCAGAAAGTGCCGATTCCAAAAACAAAAGCATTTTAGAAGCTATTCTCAAGCCAAAAACACCGAGTTTGATTTATAATAAATTCAATAATGCCAAACTACCACCCAGGCAGATTCTCGAGAACCAATTAGTTAGAGACTATAACATTCCCAAAGATTCTGTCGGCGATTGCTATGATATAATTATTGGCAATGGAATTTATGCCGGTATTTTGAAGAAAGTAAACGATGATTATTTGGTTAATATTTCGCCTACTGCACAGGAAAGCTCTGATGAAATAAAAGATTTTGCACCGGCGTCAATTTCTGCCGTTGAAGAGAATAATAACAGGTCAGATTTAGTGAAGCCGAAAGCTTCTAGCGAAAAATTTGATTTTAATTCTAACCTGCAAGTTAATATCGAAATACACATCTCCCATGAATTATCCAATGAGCAAATAGAGAAAGTATTTGAGGCAATGGGTAAGCATCTTTTCAGAAATGTATGATCAGATAAATTCCGTACGGGAATTTCTTGAAGAAGCTAGAGAAGTATTACTGCCTCCACCAGAGGGGAAGCCACCTCCTTCATTTCATGTAGTACCTAAAAATTCCTATAGTGGTTTCAGGAATAGACCAGTTGGTAAACTAATCGATGAGCTTAATTCGTCATATTCACATTCAAATTATAATTCTTGTGCGGTGCTAGCTCGAAGAGTACTGGAGATTTTTTTAATTGATAGTTTTATTAAGGCTGGAAGCGATCACTTAATAAGAGATTCAAATGGAAATTATGGGATGCTTGCTGCTATTATATCTATTGTTAAGTCCGGAAATAGTGGGTTTGACTCTTATTTGAGCCGTAACGTTAAGCAAAGTTACATCGATAAGATTAAAGAAGCGGGAGATTTAGCTGCACACCACAGAACACACCTTGTTTCTAGAAATACTATTGATGATTTAAAGACACCCATCAGTACTATTGTGTCTGATTTTTCGGCCTACTTGTACTAGTGCGCTACCACTTTATCGCCATCGGCGGCAGCGTGATGCACGCGCTGGCGCTGGAGCTGGCCGCTCAGGGCCATCGGGTTACGGGCTCCGACGACGCCATCCACGAGCCCAGCCGTAGCCGCCTCCTCGCCGCCGGGCTCTTGCCCGCCGAGGAGGGCTGGTTCCCCGAGCGCATTGTGCCCGAACTCGACGCCGTGGTGCTGGGCATGCACGCCCGTGCGGGCAACCCCGAGCTGGTACGGGCCCAGGCGCTGGGGCTGCCGGTGTATTCGTTCCCGGCCTTTGTCGCCGAGCGGGCCCAGGCGCAGCAGCGCATAGTGGTTGCGGGTAGCCACGGCAAGACCACTACCACTGCGCTGCTATTGCACGTCTTGAAGGGCCTGGGGCAGGAGGCCGACTACCTGTTGGGCGCCACCCTGAAGGGCTACCCCCAAGCCGTGCGGCTGCGGGGCGCACCCCGGATGGTGATTGAGGGCGACGAGTACCTGACCAGTGCGCTAGACCCCCAGCCCAAGTTTCTGCACTACCGGCCCGAGTTGGCCATTCTGACGGGCATTGCGTGGGACCACGTGAACGTCTTTCCGACCTACGCCAGCTACCGCCAGGCGTTCATCGACTTTTTGCACACCCTGGCACCGGGCGCCACCCTGGTGTACAACGCCGAAGACCCCGCCGTAACCGAGGTCGTGGCCCAGGCCGGGGGGCACCTCACCTGTACCCCCTACACCACGCCGCCGTACCGCTACCTGCCCACCGGTACCGAGGTAACCCTGGGGGGGGCTACGGGGCAGGTACAGGTGTTCGGGGCGCACAACCTGAGCAATTTGGCCGCTACTTATGGCGTGGTGCAGGCGCTGGGCTTCTCGACCGAGGCGTTTCTGGCGGCGGCGGGCTCGTTTACCGGGGCCGACAAGCGGCTGGAGGTGGTGCACGACGCCGGGGGCCTGACGGTCATCCGCGACTTTGCCCATGCCCCCAGTAAGGTCCGCGCTACGGTGGCCGCAGTGCGCGAACGCTACCAGGGCCGACCCATCGCTGCGGTGCTCGAACTGCACACCTACAGCAGCCTGCAACCCGACTTCTTGCCCCACTACCAGGGTGCGCTTGCCGGGCTGGAGGCACCCCTGGTGGTGGTAGACCCCGAGGCTTTGCGCCTGAAGCAGCGGGCCCCACTCACAGAAGCACAGCTGCGCACAGCGTTTGACCACCAGGGGTTGCGGCTGGTGGGCGCCCCTGAGGCCTTGCGGGCGGCGCTTAGGGCAGCGGCTGCCCAGCCTGGGGCTGTGGTGCTGCTTATGAGCAGCGGCGCGCTATTGGGTGTGCCGTGGGAAGCGGCTTTGGGTTAGTTTCGCACACCATGCGTACACTCGTTGCCGGCTTTGCCGAACAGCTCCGACAAGCCCAAGCCATCGGGAAGCAAATCCCCCCCATTGAGCACAGTGTAGACCTGAACGCGGTGTGGGTGCTGGGCCTGGGCGGTTCGGCCTTTGGGGCCGAGGTGGTGCGCAACTATGTAGCCGATCAACTCAGGGTGCCGTTTCTCATCAGCCGCAGCTATTCGGTACCGGCAGCGGTGGGCCCTGGCAGCTTGGTCATTGCCAGCAGCTACAGCGGCAATACCGAAGAAACGCTCGAGGCCGTGGCCGATGCCCAGCGGCAGGGGGCCCAGCAGATCGTCTGCATTACCTCGGGGGGCGAGTTGGCCCGTTGGGCCGACGCCCACGGCTACCCGGTGGTGCGGCTGCCCGAGGGCTTTCCGCCCCGTGCGGCCAGCGGCCTCTCCATTGTGGTACAGCTGCACCTATTGCACCAGTCGGGGCTACTCACCGATGTATCGAATGCTATTGAGCATGCCATAGCTGCGGTAGAGGGTTTCCCACAGGCCCAGCACGTGGCTGCCCAGGCCCTCGCCCAGGCGTTGCGTGGCCAATTGGCCGTGATTTACAGCGCCGATGCTATCGATAGTGTTGCCTTACGGCTGCGCCAACAGCTTAACGAAAACGCCAAGCGCCTGTGCTGGCACCACACCCTGCCCGAAATGAACCACAACGAGCTGGTGGGGTGGGAGGGGCCCCGGGTGGCGCTGGACAACTGCCAGGCTATTCTCTTGCGCAGCAGCTACGAGCACCCACGGGTGGCGCTTCGCTTCGCCATCCTGGAAGAGCTCTTAGGCCAACGGGGTGTTGCCGGGGTACATACCGTGCGCGTAGAGGCTAAAACCCGGCTCTCTGAGCTGTTTATGCTCATCCATTTCACCGACTGGGTGTCGGTGTACCTGGCCGAGGACGAGGGGGTAGACCCCACGCCGGTACAGGTCATTGATTACCTGAAGAGCGAGCTGGCCCAGCGACCCTAACCCCGCAGCGCGGCGGGGATCGAAAGGCGGCTCGCGGCCCGGGCCGGCAGGTACGCGGCCACCAGTGCAATACCTAAGACGGTAAGCCCCACCCAGATAAAGTCGGTGGCCACCAGGCTAACGGGCCAACTGGTGATGAGGAACGACTCGCCACCGTAGATGGGCACGAGCCCAAAGGCGGCCTGGAGGCCACAGAGCACCCCACCCAGCAGTAGCCCGCCCAGGGCGGCTAACCCCCCGATGGTAAGCCCCAGGGCGAGAAAAACCTGCTGCAAACGGGCTGGGGTAGCCCCCAGCGTGGCCAAGGTGCCAACTTCGGGCGCCTTGTGGCTCACGATCATGGCCAGTGTGCCCACGATGGTAGCGCTTACCACAAGCAGGATGAGCCCAATCAGCAAAAAGCCAATCCACTTTTCGTTGACCAGTATGCGGTACAGGGTAGGGTGCTGCTCGGCGCGGTTCAAGACCCGGTACTGGGGGCCGAGCGCCGCTGTGAGCGCCCGCTGCACATCGGCTGGGCGGGCGCCGGGGGCCAGCCGTAGCTCCAGCGCGGTGATATGCCCTGGCAGGTCGAGTAGCGACTGCACGGTGCCAAGGCCCATGACCACCAGCTGATCGTCGTATTCTTTCTGGAGTGAAAAGACCCCGCTCGGGAAGGCCGCCTGCTGCCGCAACGCGCCTTCGGGCTGGGCCAGTAGGTTGGCGCTTCGGCCCACCGAGTAGAGCACCAGGGGCTCGAAAGCGTCGCCTAGGTGGGCCTGTAGTCGGTAGGCCACGCCGGTGCCCAGCAGGACTTCAGTCTTACCACTCCGGGGACGCTCCCCGGCAACAATGGCTTCGGTCACGCGGCTCACGCGGTAGAAGGCCTCTGGTACGCCTTTGGCCGTAACCACGGCCTGGCGGTCGTAATACCGAACCACGGCGCGGCCCTCGAGGGTAGGGGCCAGGGCAGCTACCCCCGGCGCAGCGGCCACCCGGGCGCTGTCGGGGGCCGAAAGGGTGAACGGTTGGCCGCTAGCGGCGACGACTTTCAGGTCGGGGTCGAAGGTGGCGAACACCCCGTCGATGACCCCGTAAAAGCCGTTGAAGACCGACAGCACCACGATAAGGCACGCGCTGCCTAGGCCAATGCCCGTAACGGCGATCCAGGCCAGGGTGTTCACGGCGCCCAGCCGCCGCCGGGCCCTGAGGTACCGAAAGGCGATGAGCCACACCACGGGCACTAGCTGGGTGTGTTGGTGTCGGTGGGTTTTTTGGCGGCTTCTTCAGCGTGTATGCGCTCGAAGAGGGCATCGATACGGCTGGCTTTTTCCAGGGTATCGTCGCGGTAAAACTGCACCTGTGGGATGTAGCGTACCTGGTTGCGAATCCGCTCGGCCAGCCGCTGGCGGAATTCGCGGTTTTCTTCAGCCAAGAGCCGCAGCACCTGGGGCAGTTTTTCGGGCGCCAGGGTAGTGAGGTACACCCGCACCAGCTGCAGGTCGGGTGTCACGTTTACGTGGTTCACGGTTATCATGGTGTCAAAGAGCGGCTCGACCTCTTCGCGCAGCAGCGCGCTGATGGTACGGAGCATCTCTTTGGCAAACTTTTTCTGACGGGTCGTTTCCATTTCGGCGGCTTGGGCTTGTTCCGGTGGAGGGGCGCCGGCAGGGTACAACGCCAAGGTGGTGCAAGGTAGTACGCACCCCACGCTGTGGGCGTAGCTTTGGGGGCACAATGCGGTTTTACATTCGGCTTCTGGCCTACGGGCGGGCGTGGTACAGCAACCTGGGCCTGGCCTTTGGGGCGCTACTGCTGTACAATGTGTTCAGTGCGGCTTCGTTTTCGCTCTTCATCCCGTTTTTAGAAATTCTGTTCTCCGATGCCCAGGTGCACGCCGAGCCCCCGCAAGGGCTGGCCGGTGCCCAGGGGCTCAAGGCCTGGGGCTACTACTACCTCTACCGTGCCATTGAGGAGCTGGGGCGCAGCACCACCCTGGTGTACTTCTGCCTGGCGATGGGTACGGCCATTTTGCTAAAAAACTTCTTCCGGTACGCGAGCGCCTTTTTGCTGGCCCCGCTCGAGCACGGCATCCTGCGTAACCTGCGCAACCGGCTCTTCGACCACCTTACACGTATGTCGTTGGGGTACTACACCCGCCAGCGCAAGGGCTACCTGGTGAACGTAAACACCAGCGACCTACAGAATGTACACGAAGCGGTGGTGGGCACGGTGATGCCGCTGGTGAGCGACCCTCTGACGATGGTCATCTTCCTGGGGGCGATGCTGTTTATCAGCTGGAAGCTCACGCTCTTTACCCTGGTGGTACTCCCGGTTACGGCGTTGGTTATCGGTCGGATTTCGGGTTCGCTGAAACGCAAGGCGGTTAAGGGCCAAACGACACTCGACAACCTGATGTCGCTGCTCGACGAATTTTTTGGGGGCATCCGTATCGTGAAGGCGTTTGGTGCCGAGGGCTACATTAATACCAAGTACCGCACGCTGAACCAGGAGTACACCTCGGTAATGGTGCGCTTCCGGCGGCAGGTCGAGTGGGCCTCGCCGATTACCGAGTTCCTGGCGGTGCTCGTCATCTTGAGCATAATCATCTACGGGGGGCAGCTCATTTTGGCGGGCCAGAGCGACCTGAAGGCCTCAGAGTTCCTCACGTTCATCATCTTCTTTAGCCAGTTCATCACCCCCGTCAAGACCCTCTCGCAGGCGTTTGCCAAGATCCAGAAGTCGCGCGTGTCGTTCGAGCGCGTCGAGACCCTGCTCGCCGAGCCCATCCAGACGACCGAGGCGTCGGGGGGCACCCCTGCCGTGCCGCTGGAGCGTGCGATTGAACTAAAGGACGTAACCTTTGGCTACGACCCCGCCGCGCCCGTGCTGCGGGGGGTATCGCTCACGGTCAACAAAGGCGAAACGGTGGCCCTGGTAGGCCCCTCGGGTGGGGGTAAGAGTACGCTTCTAGACCTGATCTGCCGCTTTTACGACGTGCAAGGGGGGCAGATCCTGTACGACGGGGCCGACATCCGCAGCCTCGATGCGCCCACCCTGCGCCACCAAATGGGTATCGTCTCGCAGGAGGGTATCTTGTTCAACGACACGGTGCGGAGTAACATCGCCTACGGTAACCCAGCCTATACCGATGCCCAGATCGAAGCCGCAGCCCGGGTAGCCAACGCCGATGGCTTTATCCGCGCCCTACCCGAAGGTTACAACACCGTGCTCGGCGAGCGCGGTATGACCCTTTCGGGCGGCCAGCGCCAGCGCATCAGCATTGCCCGGGCGGTGCTCAAGAACCCACCGATTTTGATTTTGGACGAGGCAACCTCTGCGCTCGACAGCGAAAACGAGCGCCTGGTGCAAGCGGCACTGGAACGGCTGATGGAGGGGCGTACCTCGGTCGTGGTGGCTCACCGGCTCTCGACCATTGTGCGCGCCGACCGAATCGTAGTTGTACAGGAAGGACAAGTGGTAGAAACCGGCACGCACACCGAGCTTTTGGCCCGCGGCGGGAAGTACGCCGAGCTTTACCGCCTACAGTTTGCCGCCGCTGAAGCGCCGCAGTAAAAGAAGTATCGTTTGCCCTAGAGGGGCGAGTTGTCTTTGATGGTAAGACGCCGCTTCTCGTCGGTAACGGGTGCGGGGGCATCGGCCAGACTGGCGAAATCTTTTTGCAGCTCTTTGGCCAGTTTAGCCGAATCGCGTACGAAGGCCTGGAAGACTTCGGCCCCGCGTTTGGTTTGCAGGTAGAAGTGCGTCATGAGCAGGTGCTGGTTGCGCAGCTCAGGCACCGCACGCAGCAGGTCGATATCCAAGCGCTTGAACAGGGTGCCGTCGGCTTTGTAGAGCAGGATGCCTTCGTACTGCCGCTCAAAGGCGTCAATGTGGTCGAGCGTGGCACTAGATAGCGCCTGGGTTACCGCTTCGCTGGGTAGGTCTGCACTTTCGGTTTTGACGAAGTAGCCCTCGCCCACCCGCGGCCAGCGCTCGGTGTGCTCGTTGGCGTATTTGCGTAAGAAAATGCTGGTCCGCTCGGTCGAAAGCGAGAACACAGGCAGCCCTGGTACATCGAGGCGCATACGCATTTTGACCAGGTACCGGCCTTTGCTTTCGGGCGTCAGGTTGATGGTGCCGCGGATGCCATCGAAGGTGCCCGAGGCGAAGGTGGCTTTCTTGAACGTGCTAAACGAAACCTCGAAAGGGTCGAGCATTTTGACCAGGCGACTGGAGCTGTCGTCGCGTACCGAGTTGAGGTACACAATGGCAAACACCACAATGAAAAGCATGCCAATGCCCAACGCTGCCAGATGCATAAATCCGTCCATAAGCCCAGTAAAATGTTGCTGAAAGGTACGACACGCAGGCCAAAGGCCACACATTGGCTAACGTGCTGGTAGCCACCGTACTTTCGTGTACATGAAGCTCACCTATTCGGTGCACGAACTGGTGCACGGTAGCCCCGAGTACCAGGACCTGGTGGCCCTACGCAGGGCCATCTTGCGCCTACCCCTGGGGTTAGACTTCACCGACGAGCAGCTTGCCGCCGAAGCCACCGACATCCACCTGGGGGCTTACCACGGGCATGGCCAGTTGGTGGGCGGGCTTATCTTAACTCCATTAAGCCCAAGTACCCTCAAGATGCGCCAGGTAGCGGTGGCCGAGTCTGCCCAGCACGCGGGGGTGGGCACCGCTTTGGTGCGCCGCAGCGAAGAACTGGCCCGTGGGCTGGGGTACCATACGCTGGTGCTCAATGCCCGCGATACCGCCGTGCCGTTCTACCTCAAGCTGGGCTATGCGCTGGTGGGCGAGCCCTTTGTCGAGGTTGGCATCCCCCACCGCTCGATGCAGAAGCACCTCTAGCAACCTGCCGATGCACGCGTACCGCCAAAGCGCCGATTACCGCACCCTCATGCGGCACTTGCGCCGGCTGTGGGTGGCGGCCGGCATCTTGGGCCTGGTTTTGGTGACTGGGGTGGTGGGCTTTCGGCTGATAGAGGGCTTTACGGTGGGCGAAGCGTTGTACATGACCCTGCTTACGGTATCGACGGTAGGGTTCATGGAGGTCCACCCACTTTCGCCCGAAGGGCGGATGTTTACCTCGGGCCTCATAGTGGTCAACATCGGCATCTTCGCCTACTTTGTTTCGGCGACCACCCAACTGCTGCTGGAGGGCGAGTTGCGCCATTCGCTCAAAGTTCTGCGCATGCACCAACGGATAGAAAAGCTCTCAGGCCATAGCATCGTAGTCGGTTACGGGCGTATTGGCCAGCAGGTGATTGAGGAGTTCGAGCGCGCCGGGCACCCGTTTGTGCTCATCGACAACGAGGAGGGGTTGTTGCGGCAGTTTGGGGGCGAACGTGCCGACCGGCTGTGGCTCCTGGGCGATGCGACCGAAGAAACGACCCTACAACGGGCGAACATTGCCCGGGCAACCACCCTGGTGTGTACCCTGCCCAGCGATGCCGACAACGTGTACGTGGCCCTCACGGCGCAGTCGCTGAACCCGCAATTGAGCCTCATCTGCCGGGCCTCGCACGCCGAGGCTATCCCCAAACTTCGGCGGGCTGGGGCCAAGCACGTGATTTGGCCCGAACGGGTGGGGGCCCAGCGGATGGCGCTCATTGTCACCCGGCCCAGTATCTACGAGTTCATGGGGCTGCTTAACAGCCCGGGTGGGCAGGGGGTCTTTTTTACCGAAGTGAGCGTGGGCGATTTGCTGCCCGAGTACCAGAACATTGTGGTGGCAGAGCTGGATGCCCACGCCACGACAGGGGCTACCCTTCTGGGCCTGCGCGACGGCACCGGGGGTTACACGATTAACCCCCCGTTAGATAGGCTTCTAACGGCCGACTGCCGGGTCGTTGTACTGGGCAACAACACACAGCTAGAGGCCTTCCAGCAGCGCTATGTGCAACCCGGTGTGGCCCTGGGCCGCTACTGACGGGGCGTAAACTGCAGGCTGGCGCTGTTGATGCAGTAGCGCAGCCCGGTGGGGCGGGGCCCATCGGGGAAAACGTGGCCCAGGTGGCTGCCGCACACCGAGCAGTGAACCTCGGTGCGGGTCATGCCGTGGCTGTGGTCGGTTTCGCTTTCCACGTGGTCGGGGGCCAAGGGCGCAGTGAAGCTGGGCCAGCCCGAGCCGCTGTCGTATTTGGCTTCGGAATCGAAGAGGGGTGTCGCGCACCCGATACACGTGTAGACGCCCGGGGTCTTGGTATCCCAGTACGCGTTGCGGAAGGGCGGCTCGGTACCGTGCTGGCGGGCAACCTTGTACTGCTCGGGGGTGAGCTGCTCGCGCCATTGCTCATCCGATTTTTCGATCTTCTTCATACGGGGGTAGGGTGTTGGGGCTTGCGTAGGGCCCTTTTCTCGGCGTGGTTTGTTGTAACCTAAACAACCCCCAATGCCCATTACGTTCGACAGCTTTGCCCAATGGGGCGACCACTGTGCGGCCACGGGCGAGCCCGCCTGGCAGCCGGTGCTCGACTACGAACTGCACCAGAAAGGCCGTACGGCGCAGGAAGTGTGGTCGGGTATTGAGGCGGCCTACGCCGTAATGCTCGATGCCATTGAGACGGGCCTTACGCGCGACATGACCTCGCTTTCGGGCATGATTCGCAACGGGGCCAAGAAAATCCGCGACTGTGAGATCGAAGTGCTGGGGCCCGCTTTTAAGGAGCTCATCTACCGGGCCGTGGCCGCCAAAGAGGTCAACAGCTGCATGGGCCGTATCGTAGCCGCCCCCACCGCCGGAGCCTCGGGCATTTTGCCGGGGGTACTCAGCACGCTACAGAAGCACCACAACCTGCCCAACTCGCGCATCTACGAGGGCATTCTGGTAGGGGCAGGCATCGGGCTCATCATCGAGAAAAAGGCGGGTATATCGGGGGCCGTTGGCGGCTGCCAGGCCGAAACCGGCACAGCAGCGGCCATGGGGGCCGGGGCGGTGGTGTACTGCCTGGGGGGCAGCGTAGCGCAGGTGTTCGATGCCGTAGCCATTACGGTGATGAACATGCTGGGCCTGATCTGCGACCCCATTGCGGGGCTGGTGGAAGTGCCCTGCGTGAAGCGCAACGCCAGCGGGGTGGTCATTGCCTTTTCCTCGGCGCAAATCGCCCTGGCGGGCGATAGTAGCATCATTCCTGTCGATGAAGTGGTCGAGGTGATGGGCGAAGTGGGCCAGAGTATGGAGACCCGCTACAAGGAAACCGCCCTGGGCGGCCTGGCGGCCACCCCTACGGGCAAAGCCATCGCCGAGCGCGTGCTCACCAGCCATGCGACCGACGTAGAGGCGCCCGAGTAGGACACACTGCCCCTTGGCGCGCCCACCTGTGGTGTGAACAATAGCTGGCCCGAGGGGCCAGTCACGGGCCGTACTTTGGCAGTATGCGGTATTGTGTGGCAGCTGTCATCAGCCTGTGTTTCGGGCTTCAGGCGCGTGGGTATGCCCTCTTTGCGGGCTTCGATTTTAACGACGGCGCCCGGTGGGAGCTCGTGTGCGTGAGCCTGCACAACTACGCCCTTACGCCCCAACAGAGCGTGTACAAGACTTTCGTTGTGCGCGACGTGCCGACCCTCAAAACGGCGCAGCAGTTGTGGGACTTCCCCCTCATGTTCCGCGACGTCTGCGACTACCACTACGCCCTGAAGCTCTACCGCGACGGCGAGCTGGTCAAAAGCCTGCTGCTCAACCTGCGCTGCAACTACATCACCGTGGGTGCCTTCAGCTACAGTTTCGACCCCAACCTATTCGAGGCCCTGGCCCAGCAGCGCACCCCCTTGCCCTGGTCGCGGGTTTGGTTCACCGAGCTGCCCCGCATCCAGCTGGCGCTGGCGCGGCTGGCCGCCGACCCTACCGTGTACTTCTACCACGACGTGCAGCCCTACAGGTACGATGGGTATTTTCTATATGCCACGGCAGGTCTACCCATCCGTACCAACCGCGACTCGTTGCTGAAGGCCGTACCGCGCCAGGTGGCCCAGGCCGCAGGCCAACCCCTCGATTCGGTGTACGCCCAGCCCCACCTTTTCACCCTGGAGGACGACAATACGCTCGACTTTAGGTACCGGGTGTACTGCTCACGGGCCACCTACGAGGCTTTTCGGGCTGCCCAGCCCCAGCATGTGCGGGTAAGCTGGCGCGGACACTTTGAGTTTGACCCCAAGCTGCCCATTGTCGTGGTGGGTATTAACGAGGAGAAGTACTACCGGTTGCTGCGGCAATAACCTGGGCACTACCTTGAGCCTTTGCCGTGAAACGGGTCCTGATCATTTATACCGGGGGGACGGTGGGGATGGTGAGCCAGCCCGGCAACGGGTCTCTGGTGCCTGCCGATTTCGATCGCATCCGCCGGTTGATGCCTGAAATCGACCGCATGCCGGTGGCGGTGGACTATTACCCCTTTCTGGCGCCCATAGACTCCTCAAACATCTTGCCCGAAGTCTGGCAGCTGCTGGGGCGCATCATTGTCGAGAACTACACTGGGTACGACGGCTTTGTCGTGTTGCACGGCACCGATACCATGGCCTACAGCGCGAGCATGCTAAGCTACCTGCTTGAGGGGCTGGCCAAGCCGGTGGTCTTTACCGGGGCCCAGCTGCCGGCCGACGTGGTACGCTCGGATGCGAAGGAAAACCTCATTAATGCGCTGGAAATTGCGGCCCACCCCGAGTTCGTGGTGCCCGAGGTGTGCATCTGCTTCGACTCGAAGCTCCTGCGGGGCAACCGCACGGTCAAGTTCAGCAGCGAGAAATTCCAGGCCTTTCAGAGCCCCAACTACCCCCCGCTGGTCGAGGCTGGGGTGCACCTGCAGTTTTTTACAGAGCACTTTCGGCCCTATGCGCCCGGCGCCCAACTCGCTTTTCAGCGGGAGATTGATACACGGGTGGGGCTACTCAAGTTTTTCCCGGGCCTGAGCTTCGACCAGGTGCGGGCCCTGCTCAATGCGCCCAACCTGCGGGGCGTGGTGCTCGAAACCTTCGGTACGGGCAACCTGCCCGAGTACACCTGGCTTTTGAACCTGCTGGAGGAGCGCATCCGCTCGGGCATCGTGTTTTTGAACGTGAGCCAGTGTGTAGCAGGGGCCGTCGAGCAGGGCCTGTACTCCACCAGTCGGCGGCTGCTGGAGTTGGGTGTGGTGAGCGGGCACGACCTGGTGACCGAAGCGGCCATTACCAAGCTGATGTACCTCTTGGGCCGCCACCCCGACGACCCCACGGCGGTCGCCCAGGCGTTGGGCCGCGACCTGCGCGGCGAGATGACCATCGCCGAACCCAAGTACGTACCTACCCCCGCCGAGCGGTAGCGATGGGCGTACGCAAACTCGCGGGCCAGACCCTCATTTACGGCTTTGGTACCATCGCAGGGCGGGCGCTTAACCTGGCGCTCACCTTCGTGTACATCGCCTACTTTGACCCCGCCGAATTTGGGCTATTTAGCTACTTCTACGCCCTGGTGAGCTACCCGCTTATTGTCTTGACCCTAGGGATGGAGACGGCCTTCTTTCGGTTTGCGGGCCTGCCCGGGGCCGACCCCGAGCGGGCCTACAGCAACAGCTTCTGGTCGGTGGCCTACCTCACGCTGGCGGTCGCGTCGCTGGCCTGGGTGTTCGATGCCGAGCTGGCCGCTGCCGTGGGCTACCCCGACCGGGTGCTACTGCTGCGCTACCTTATCGGTATCACGGTTTTCGATGTGCTGGCGGCGGTACCCTTGGCGCGGTTGCGGTACCGGGAGCGGCCCCTACGCTTTGCGCTCATCAACCTGAGCAACGTGGGGTTTATGCTGGTGCTCAACCTGGTGTTTGTCGTAGTGCTGCGCCAGGGGATTGAGTCGATTTTTTTGGCCAATCTCATCGCCTCGGGCCTCAGGCTTGCGGTTGCCCTGGTGGGCGGGCTGCCCGAGCACAACCGCTGGCACTGGCCTACGGTACGCCCTATGCTGGCCTTTGGGGGCCTGGTCATGGTGGCCGGGTTTGCGGGCCAGCTCAACGAAATGCTCGACAAAAACCTGGTGGTGGTGCTGTGGCCCGAGGGTAAGGCGTTCCGGGGTGCACCCACCAGCGGCGAGGCACTCAACGGCATTTACAACGCCAGCTACAAGTTTGGGATGATCATTGCCTTGGCGACCCAGGCCTACCGCTACGCTGCCGAGCCCTTTTTCTTCCGCCGTACGGGCTCGGGCCACGACCCCGTGCTGCTGGCCAAGACGTTTCACTACTTCGCCCTGGCGTGCCTGGGTACTACCCTACTGGTAGGGGCGTTTTGCACCGAGATAGCCGGGTTTACCGGCTTTGGCCTCTTGCGGCAGCCATTGCTGCGGGCAGCCTACCAACCAGGGCTGGCCATTGTGCCCATCGTGTTGTTCGCCAACACGTTTCTGGGCCTCTACATCTCGGCAAGTATTTGGTTTAAGTTGCGCGGCCAGGTGGGGTGGGGGCTCGGGTTTACGTTGGTAGGCACCGCCATTACGCTGGCCATCAACTACCTGGGCATACCCCGGTATGGCTACTACGCGGCTGCGTGGGCGCACCTGGCGTGCTACGGGATTATGTTTTGGCTATGCTACGGGGTGGGGCAGGACCCCATGCCCGTCCCCGACCGCATGGGTCGGCTGCTACTCTCCGGGGGGGGGGTTGCGCTGGTGGTAGTG
>JANRLA010000097.1:0-24003 GCA_033763015.1 Bacteroidia bacterium | reverse complement strand
CCGGTCGGGCGGCACGCCGTAGGTGGGCGGCAGCTCGCTGGCATCCAGGATGCCCAAGCGCCCGCTGGTGCCCGCCCCCAGGTAGAAGAGCCGCCCACCGGCACGCATGCGGGGCTCAAGGGCCTCGAGAAAGGCGACGATGGCGGGCTGGGCGTTGGCTACGGCCAGGGGCACCTCGGCATCGGCTTGAGCGATAGCCGCGACCAGGTCGGCGACGGCGAGCTGGTCGAGGTCGTCTCGCGCGCCGGGCGCTTCGGTGCTGCGGCCGTCCACCATTAGCAAAACCCGCAGCTCTGGTGGAAACGAATTAGCCCCTCGATGGGGTGCTGCACGACGGCCTGTGGGGCGGCTAGCCCTTCGAGCTGGCAGGCTTCGCGCAGCTCGTCTTGAAAAATGGCAGCAACCGACCCCACGAACGAAAGCGGGGCGGGGGCCTCTGACGGCTGCAGCGGCCGAACGCTGAGCTGCAGGAACTGCCGGAAACTCGAGACCAGAAGCTCACGGTAGGCGCTGCGGCGTGCGGCCAAAAAATGCGTCAACTCGGCCAGCCGCACGTTGGGCTTGGCATCCTGGTACACTTGGGCCAAAAAGCCGCGCACATCCACCGAAAGCCAGCCTTCTAGTGCCTTTACTTGGACCTCAGGCAACAGGCCATTGAGCGCCTGGGCCACAAGCTGTTTGCCCAGGTGCGCGCCGCTGCCTTCGTCGCCAAAGAGGTACCCCAGACCCCCGAGTTGGCGCACGACCTGGGTGCCATCGTAGGCGCAGGCGCTGCTACCGGTACCCAAAATGCCCACGGTGCAGGGCCCGCGCTGGCCCACCGACCGTGCGGCGCCCAACAGGTCGTGGTGGGCGGCTACGGCCTGTAGCCCGTACCGCTGGCCAAGTAGCCGGGCCAGCATGTCTTGGTACGCCGGGCGGCTCAGGGCAGCGCCGTAGAATACCACGGCATTGGGCGACCACTGCGGGGCTTCGTCGGTCAGCTGCTGGGCGATGTCGGCCTGCCGCTGCACGTTGGGGTTGAAGCCGCGGGTGGTGGTACGGGCCACCTCGGCACCTGCGTCTAGAAGTACCCAGTGTGTTTTGCTGGCGCCGCTTTCGGCCAGTAGTAGCCGCCCATCTGTGCTCATCGTGACTGCAAATATCAGGGGCCCAGCATCAGAAAGGCCCACCGAAGCGGGCCTTTCCTTCAAACGCCGAATGCAAACCTTCTTTATGCGGAGGCCAAACGACGGGGTCTAGCCCCCTTCGTTTCGACCGTTGCAGCCGATGGTTCAAAACTATGAAAAGACTAAGGCAAAGCAAGCGATAGCTTAAAAAATTTCTACCCGTAGGTAGAAATCCTTACTCACTTTGCACCCACGATTTGCTCAAAGATGTCTTCGAAGCGGTGGATGCCCGGGTTGGCCCTGAGCCATTTGGCGGCCAGCAGCGCCCCCTGTGCAAAGCCCTCGCGGGTATGTGCGGTGTGGACCAGCTCCAGCTGGTCGATGCTACTGGTGTAGAGCACGCGGTGTGTACCGGCCAGGCCCCCAACCCGAACCACACCTACGGTGAGCTCTTCGGGGGCAGGGGGGCGGTAGGCCAACTCGCTTGGCGGGGCCAGCTGGGTTTTGCGTTCCAGCCGCTGGAGGATCTCGTGGGCCAACGTGAGCGCCGTACCGCTGGGGGCATCGGCTTTCTGGGTATGGTGCCGCTCTTCAAGGGCCACGTCGTAGTTGGGCAACTGGTTCATCCAACCAGCCAGCTTACGGTTGAGCAAAAAGAGCAGGTTGACGCCCACCGAAAAGTTGGTGCCGGTTACCAGGCGGCAGCCCTGGCGGCGGTAGGCCTCGGCGACGGTAGGGTACTGCGCCTCCCAGCCCGTGGTCCCGCAGACGGTGGGCAGGGAGCGTTCGGCGAGGCGCAGCAGGTTATCGGGTGCCCACGCGGGGCCCGAGAACTCGATGGCTACCTCGGCCTCGTCGAGGTCGGCCCAGCCCGGGTCGGTGGTCTGGTCGATGCGGGCCACCACGGTAAACCCCAAGGGCAGCGCCAGGCTGTCAATCATCCGCCCCATTTTGCCGTAGCCTATCAATGCAATGCGCATAGGGCTCAAGTTCGGGAGCAAACCGAAAACCTGTACTTTCGTTGCCTGAAAACAAGCAGAGACGGTACGTGGTGAATTTTTTCAGGCAGTTGCGCGCACGTCTTGGGATGGGCCCTGCCCCGGAAACCGGCGCAGCGGTGCCCCCACCCGATGCTGTACCCCAAGCCCCTCTCGCGGCCTACCTGACCTCGCGCGAGTTTTGGGTTACCCTGGTGCTGCTGCCGGTGGTGGGCCTATTGGGGTTTTTCCTGCTCATGTACGTGCTACTGCCCATCCTCACGCGGCAGGGTGCCAGTGTCCGGGTGCCCAAGGTAGAGGGCATGGCCTACGCCGAAGCCAAAGCGCGGCTCGACCGGCTGGACCTCAAGGATGCCGTCCTAGACTCGCAGTACCAGCACGACAAGCCTGCGGGCACCGTGCTCATGCAAACCCCCGCCGGTGGCGAAACCGTAAAGCCGGGTCGGGCCATTTACCTGGTGGTCAACAAACAGCAGGCCCCCAACACCACCCTGCCCGATGTCATTGACGTAAACCTGCAGCAGGCCGAGTACGTGCTGGGCAACTGGAGCCTCAACGTCGGGAAAGTGACCTACGTAGCTGGCGATGGGCGCGACCTGGTGCTGAGCGTAAGCTACCGGGGCCGTGAACTGAAACCCGGGGCACAGCTGCGCGCGGGCACAAAGCTCGACCTCACCGTTTCGCGGGGCTACAGCGGCACCCCAACCCAGGTACCCGACCTGACAGGCCGCTCGCTCGACGAAGCCACGGCCCTGCTCAACGCCGCCAACCTGGCTCTGGGCAAGGTTACCTACGGCAAAAGCCCTGGCGCCGCCGCCGGTACGGTCTACGACCAACGACCTGACCCCAACAGTGGCCCGGTGAGCGAAGGCTACGCCGTCGACATATTCATAGCTGGCGACCGGCCTAGCTTCAACGAAGGGGGCAGCCCCTAACCTACTGCCGCGTGAAACTGGACCTTCTGGCGCTGGGGGCCCACCCCGACGATGTCGAGCTCTCGGCCGGTGGCACCCTGGCCAAACTCGTCGACCAAGGCTACGCCGTAGGTATCGTCGACCTTACCGCCGGTGAACTGGGCACCCGTGGCACACCCGAAACCCGCGCCGCCGAAAGCGCCGCCGCATCGGCCATACTGGGCATTGCCACGCGCGAGAACCTGGGCCTGCCCGATGGGTTTTTCGAGAACACCGAGCCTTTCCAGCGGCAGGTCATCGAGGCTATTCGGCACTACCGGCCCGAGGTCGTACTGCTCAACGCCCCCGAAGACCGGCACCCCGACCACGGCCGTGCCGCTGCCCTGGGGCGCGACGCCTGTTGGCTAAGTGGCCTGCGCCGCATCGAAACCCAGCGCGATGGGGTACTACAGGCGCCCTGGCGGCCCAAAAAGCTGCTGCACTACATCCAAGACCGCCTGCTAAAGCCCAGCCTCATCGTAGACATCACCGGCTACTGGCCGCGCAAACTGGCCGCCATTCAGGCCTACGGCACCCAGGTGTTTACCAGCGCCCAAGAAGCCGCCACCGACCCTCAGACCTACATCTCGCGGCCCATCTACCTACAGCAGCTCGAAGCCCGGGCGCTCGAAATGGGGCACGCCATCGGCACCGACCACGGCGAGGGGTTTATCTCCGTCGAACCCCTGAAGGTGAACGACCTCCTGTCGCTGGCTACAGTGCTTTAGTACGATAGGAATTCGTAGCGGCTGATGCGCCCATTGCGGCCCACAAGGTCGAACGCCAACCGGCCCTTGGCCTGCGAGATGAGCTTGATCAGTTCCTCGGTTGTCTCGGGCACATAGCCATTGATGGCCAGAATGACCGTGCCTTCGGGTAGGCCCATCTGGGCCATGCGCCCAGGCTTAAGGTTCGTCATCCGGAACCCGCCTTTTACCCCAAGTCGTTGCTGCTCGACCTTGCTTAAGGGCGTGAAATCGGCGCCGAGCACTTCGCTGCGCACCGTGCGGCTTACGCTCGTCTCCAGGCCGCCCTCTTCGTTTTGCAGTGTAGCCGTAAGGTCTACTACCGTCTTGCCGCGCCGCACCTCAAGCCGTACCCGGTCGCCGGGCCGGTACAGGCTCAGGCGCTCCAGGAACGCAGCTTTCGAGTCTACCAGCCGATCGCCCATCGCAACAATGATGTCGTTGGTCTTGAGCCCGGCCTTATCGGCGGCCCCGCCGTCAAACACAGTTTCGACCAGCACGCCGCGCAGGTCGTCGGTGCCCACGCTCTTGCCCAGCTCGGTATCGAGGTCTACCACTTCGGCCCCGATGTAGGCCTTTTGCACCCGGCCATGCTTGCGTAGGTCTTCGTACACCTTGTACACAATGTTGGATGGGATGGCAAAGCCGTAGCCCGCGTACGAGCCCGTGCGCGAGGCAATGGCGGTATTGATCCCGATAAGTTCGCCCGAGAGGCTGATGAGGGCCCCACCCGAGTTGCCCGGGTTAATGGCCGCATCGGTTTGAATAAAGCTCTCGATGGGGAACTGGTCGTTGACGATGTTGATGTTGCGGCCCTTGGCGCTAACGATGCCGGCCGTTACGGTGTAATTCAGGTTAAAGGGGTTGCCCACGGCCAGCACCCAATCGCCAATGGCGACGGGGTCAGAATTGCCGACCTTAATCGCTACCAGACGTTCGGCTTCTACCTTGAGTAAGGCCAGGTCGGTGCTGGGGTCGGTGCCCACCACTTTGGCGGGGTAGGTGTGCTTGTTGGGCAGGCTTACCTCGATTTTGTCGGCCCCATCAATCACGTGGTTGTTGGTCACGATGTAGCCATCGGCCGAGAGCACAACACCCGACCCCGCGCTCGAAATGGGCCCTCGGCGGTAGCCGAAGAAGTCGAAGTACGACCAGTAGTCGTCGCGCCGCTGGCTCACCTGGGTTTCGGTACGGATGAAGACCACGCTTTCGGTGCCCGTTTTGGCCGCCTGGGCAAACACCGATGGGTCGAAGGGGGTAGCCGTGGGCGAGGCCTCGGTGTACCGAGCCGCGTAGCTCGTGGGGCTGGGGCTCACGGGGGTGGCCACGGGCTGGGGTACCGGTTGGCGTAGGGTGAACACCCAGGCCCCGGCCAGGCCGCTACAAAAGCTTACCAGTACTATAGGCAGCCATGTACGGCCCAGATGTGGCAGCGATCGGTGAGGGGTGTGCATTGCCGTAACGAAGTCTATCCTGTAAAGTTGCCGAACTTGGCCCAGTCTACTAGGGCTTGGCTGGCAACAGATGAAAAACGACCACGAGGGGTTGCAGCGTTCCGCAATGTGGCTGGGCCTGTGTGCGGCGGCGGCTGCGGTGCTGCTGGGTGGGCACCGGCCTACACCCGGCCCCAGTGGTGCGCAGGTAGTGGCCTTTCACCGCAGCGGATTGGCCGCTCTGGTTGGCAGCGGTACGCTCAGCGCTGGGCGCCGAGCGCAGGCCCACGACCACCTCGCGTTCGCCGAACTCTACCCCGTGCACATCTCGGATGGGCAGTGGCAGGAATACGAGGCGCGGCTCGCCCCGCTTGCTGCACAGCACGAGGCCGACCGGGCCTGGGTGTTTGCCCAGCTAAGTCTATCGGCTACAGGGGCCGCGCTGGCCGAAACTCTGCTGGCCACCGACACCGTCTTCGAAGCCCCCCAGGCCTGGGAGGCCCAATTGACCCACGCGGCACTTACACCCTACGAACGGTCGGTACTACAGACAGCTGCGGCCCTATTGCGCGACAGTGAGCGGCAGTGGGCCAGCTACGAAGCCCAGCTAGCCCCCCCACCCGATACGACCCTAGACCCCGACGCCTACCGTAAGCTGCGTCGGCGCCGCATCGCCAAAGCCGATGCCTTCGGGCTCTTCAAAGGGCTCGTCGCCGGGGCCTGGTGGTACGGCGGCGACAACCTGCTCTGGGAAGTGAACGATGCCCTGGCGGTGCAAGGGGCCTTGGGGGTCATTGCCGTCTTGCCGGTCATCGAAAGCTTCCGGTACGCCCGAAAACTGCGCAAGGTGCCCGAAAAGGTATTCGACGACCCGTGGTGGGGCCCCAACCTGCCCCCACCCCGCTTTTAATGGCCGGCCGCCCAAAACCCGAGGCCACCACCCTGGCCCCGGCCATCCGTAGCGGCGACCGGGCCGCGCTGAGCGTGGGCCTCACGCTGCTTGAAAGCCGACTGCCCGCCCACCGCGCCGAAGCCGAACGCCTGGTGCAGCTACTCTTGCCCTACACCGGGCAGAGCTTTCGGCTGGGGGTAAGTGGCACGCCGGGGGTGGGCAAAAGCACCTTCCTCGAGGCCTTTGGCCTGCTACTCCTCGAGCGCGGGCACCGGGTGGGCGTACTGGCCATCGACCCCAGTTCGGCGGCCCACGGCGGCAGCATTTTGGGCGACAAGACGCGCATGGAGCGGCTGGCCAACCACCCCTCGGCCTTCATCCGCCCCTCGCCCACCGAGGGCACCCTCGGCGGTGTCGCCCGCGCCACCCGCCAGAGCCGCCTCTTGCTCGAGGCCGCGGGCTACGACTGGATAGCAATCGAGACCGTGGGTGTGGCCAGAGCGAAACCCTGGTGCGCAGCATGGTCGACGGCTTTCTGCTGCTACTTCAGCCCGGCGGGGGCGACGACCTGCAGGGCATTAAGCGCGGCATCGTCGAGGTGGCCGATGTGCTCGTGGTTACCAAAAACGACGGCGCCCTACAGGCCACCGCCCAGCACGCCCTGGCCGACTACCGCAACGCCCTGGCGCTGCACCCCCCGCGCCTGCCCGGCTGGCAGGTGCCCACCCTGGCCCTATCGGCGCAGACCGGCCTGGGCCTACCCGAGCTCTACCAACACCTAACCCAGTACCAGGCCTTCCTAACCGAAAGCGGCGAACGCCAGCGCCAGCGCCAAGCCCAGCAACTGGCCTGGTTCGAAGAACTGTTGGGCGAAGCGCTGCACGAACGCCTGGCCCTGCTGGCGCAGCCCTACTTAGTACAACTGCGCGAGGCCATCGGCCGGAACGAGCTAAACCCGCCCCAGGCGGTTCGCCAGGTACTCGACCGGTACCTGCAACTGGGCACGTAATATTCCGCTCTACTTTTACACCATGGTCGAACGCATACTCCTGGCAACCTTGCCCGTATTGCTGGTGGGTGGTCTCGTGGTGCTCATCCTGCGCCAGCAGCTCGAGCGGCTGCGCACCGAGCATTTGCAGGCCATCCGCACCCAGGCCGTCGGCAGCGTGTTGCCACTGATGGTGAGTGCCCACGAGCGGGCGACGCTCTACCTCGATCGGATCCGCCCCGAAAACCTCCTGGCGCGCCACCAACCCGCCACCGTTACCGCGCGGGTGCTCTACGACCGGGTGCTCGACGACATCCAGACCGAGTTTGAGCACAACACCGTCCAGCAGCTCTACCTCGGCGACAAGGCCTGGCAAGCCCTGCTCGTTGCCCGCGACACTACCCTACAGCTGTTCGTCGAAACCGCCCAGGGCGCCCCGCTCGATAAGCTCTCGGGGCTTGAGTTTGCGCAGGCCATTCAGGCCAAAGTGAAAAGCCAGGCCGAATCGCCCATCGGTGTAGCAGTGCAACTGCTCCGGCGCGACGTCCAACGGCTATTTCTACCCAAATAGCCCCACTTAACCGAAACACAACACAGAGGCATTGCCCCCTGCGCCCTCGCAGGTGCAACTTGTGGGAATGAACCGATTGTTGGGTTGGGCGCTGGCCGGTGGTCTAGTGTTTTTGGTGGGGTGCAAAACCAGCTACGTGGCTGCCCCAGCGGCTGTCAGCTTTACGGCTGTAGATAGCCTGGCCGGCGAAGACCCCACCGTTGTGGCGGCCATTGCCCCGTACAAGAGCTCGCTAGATGCCAAGATGAACGAGGTGGTGGGCCGCTCGGCCCGCGAGCTCTACAAGAGCAACCCCGAGGGCCTGCTGAACAACTTTGTGGCCGACATCTTCCTGCAGCACGGGCGGCAAAAAGTAGACCCCGCCCTCGATTTTGCCATCGTAAACAGCGGGGGGCTCCGCGTACCCCTTCCTGCTGGCGACATCACACTGGGGCGCATTTATGAACTCATGCCCTTCGACAACCGCGTGGTGGTACTCACCCTGGCACCTGCCCAAATGCAAGAGCTGTTCGCGCACGTGGCCAAAGGCTCAGAGGTGTGTTTCGCTGGGGTACGCATGACGGTCGAAAACGGCGAAACCAAAGCCGTAACCATCGGCGGCAAACCCTACGACCCCACCCGAAGCTACCGGCTGGCCACCATCGACTACCTGGCCGATGGCGGCTCGAACATGACCTTCTTGAAAACGCGGACCGACTACGTAGACACCGGGCTCTTTGCCCGCGACTTTATTGCCGACTACCTGCGCCAGGAGCTGGCCGCTGGCCGTGTGGTCGACGCCAAGCTCGACGGTCGGCTAGAGATACTCGGTACAGGTCAGCAGCACTAGGTTTTACACACATTCGTTCGGGCTTCAACCGCTTCATCCCCCACTTCCATGCGCCGCCGCGAGTTTCTTGAGCTCTCAGCCAAAGCAGGTGCCCTGGCGGCAGTTGCTGGGGCACTCCCCAGCCGACTTGCGGGGGCCCTTAGCGCACCCCAGCCGCCCACAGGGGCTCAGCTAACGCTGCTACATACCAACGATGTGCACTCGCGCATTGAGCCCTTTCCGGCAAACGCTGGGCGCAACGCCGGCAAAGGTGGCGTTGCCCGCAGGGCCGTACTCATTGAGAAGATCCGCCGGGAGCAGCCCAACGTCCTGCTTTTCGATGCCGGCGACTTCTTTCAGGGCACGCCCTACTTCAACGTCTACCAGGGCAAGATCGAAATCGAGCTCATGAACCAGCTGGGCTACGACGCGGCCACACTCGGCAACCACGACTTCGACGCTGGCCTAGAGGTCTTGGCCCAGCGCATCCGCGAGGCCCGGTTCCCCATCGTGGTCTCGAATTACGGGTTCAAGGGTACGCCCGTAGATGGCCTGACGCGCGACTACGTCGTGTTCAAAAAAGGGCCCCTCAAGGTGGGCGTGTATGGCCTGGGCATCAACCCCACCTACTGGGTAGCAAATACAGTGGCCCAGCAGATCGAGTACCGAAACCCGGTCACCGAAGCGCTGCGGGTAGAACGGGAGCTTACGGCGAAAGGGTGCCACTACATCGTGTGCCTCAGCCACCTGGGCCTCACCAGTCGGTACCCATCCGAACCCGGCGACGACGGCTTTGCACCCCAAACCCGCGCAACCGACCTGGTGATTGGTGGGCACACGCACACCTTCCTGAACGAGCCCAAATCTTACACGAACGCGGGCGGTAAAACCGTTTTGGTCAACCAGGTGGGCTGGGCCGGCATAAACCTGGGGCGGATTGATGTTGGCTTCACGAAAGGGAGCAAACAGACCCAAAGCGTGAACCTGGAAGTCGCGTAGCGGCGGTGTAGGTTTTCCACGTTTGCCACCCCGTGCGGCATTCGCGGGCTGGGGCGGTTGATAAAGTTGCCGGTTTTTTCGGGCTCCACTCATCAGCCTAACCACTTGACTGCAAATGGGTTAGCGAATCTCCGTCGTTTTTTTACATCGCAATTGCCGTTTTTCAAAGTTGCATAGGTAGTAGGATTTCCACATTTTTGAATGGCAGTTGTGCGTATCCACACACCGATACGACGCGCTTTTGCTACCAACGTATTTGCCCCACACCTGTGCCTAGCTCCATGCCTGCCCCCAACCACCGCGAAGTCTGGGAACACTGCCTGAACGTAATTCGGGACAACATCCCGGTGCAAAGTTTTCGGACCTGGTTCGAGCCCATCGAGCCCCTGAGCCTCGAAAACAACGTGCTCACCATACAGGTACCCAGCCAGTTCTTCTACGAGTGGATCGAGGAGCACTACATCGGCCTATTGCGCCGCACGGTACGGCACTTCCTGGGCGCCGATGCCAAGCTTGAGTACTCGGTCATCGTCGAGAACAGTTCAGTGGCGTCAGAAACGCCGGTTAGCGTACAGATGCCGGCCACTACCAACGAGACCCGGCCCACCAACCCACCGGTCAACCTACCGCTCAATACCGGCAAGAGCATCCCGAACCCCTTCGTGATACCGGGCCTGAAGAAGGTTTCCATCAACCCCCAGCTGAACACCTACTACACCTTCGACTCCTACATCGAGGGCGAGTGCAACCGCCTGGCACGCACCGCGGGCCTGGCCGTCGCCAACCGGCCGGGGCAAACAGCCTTCAACCCACTTCTCCTCTATGGCGGTGTGGGCCTGGGCAAAACCCACCTCGCGCAGGCCATCGGCAACGAGGTCAAGCGCCAGCACCCCAGCAAAGTGGTGCTCTACGTGTCGTCGGAGAAGTTTACGAACCAGTTCGTAGACTCGATTAAGAACAATTCGGTTTCCGACTTCATCAGCTTCTACCAGCTGGTCGATGTGCTGATTGTAGACGACATCCAGTTCTTCGCCGGTAAAGAGCGGACACAGGACATCTTCTTCCACGTCTTCAACCACCTGCACCAGACCGACCGGCAGCTTATCCTTACCTCCGACGCGCCACCCAACGACCTGAAGGGGATGGAAGAGCGCCTGCTCTCCCGCTTCAAGTGGGGCCTATCGGCCGACCTACAGTCGCCAGACCTTGAGACGCGCATCGCGATCCTGAAAAACAAGATGTACCACGAGGGCATCGACATCCCCGACGACGTGGTCGAATACATCGCCTACAACATCACAAGTAACATCCGCGAGCTTGAGGGGGCCCTCATTAGCATCCTGGCCCAGAGCTCGTTCAATCGGCGCGAGATTGACATGGATCTGGCGCACCAGATCGTCAAGAACTTCGTCAAGAACGCGAGCCGCGAGCTGTCCATCGACTCGATCCAGAAGATTGTGTCGGAGTACTTCCGCCTACCCGTCGAGAAGCTCAAGGAAAAAACCCGGAAGCGCGAAATCGTGCAGGCGCGTCAGATCTCCATGTTCTTCGCCAAGCAGTACACCAAAAGCTCGCTCAAGACCATTGGGCTACACTTTGGCGGCCGCGACCACTCGACCGTTATCCATGCCCTGCACACGGTAGACGATCTGATGACCACCGACAAGGAGTTCCGCCGGTACGTCGAAGAAATCCGCAAGAAGATCCAGCTCTCTACTTCGTAACGGCAGTCCATTAAAAAAGGGGGGAGAAGTTTCCTTCTCCCCCTTTTTTGTGCCCGCTCGCACCCTAGCGGAGGTCGATGACCGATACCCCGGGGTACTGCGAGGGGTTGAACACAAATTCGGTGTCGGTAAACTGGTTATTCAGTTTCAGGTTCCGTAGCTCGTAAGTGGTTACGCTACCGTTACGGCCCCACACCACCATTTTGGTGGGCATTTCGGTGGTGGTGGCAATCCACATTTCGATCTTGAAGAAGTCGGTGGTAGCCTTTTTGGGGAAGAGTGTGAGTTTGCTCACGTTCTGGCCAGCCAACACTTCCGACCGGTCGAACCGGGCGTTTACGTCCTGGTTGTAAACGCTAAACATGCGGTCGAAGCTGAAACCCTCTTGGGGGTCGTAGTTCGATACATTGACTTCTTTTTCCGTTTTCAGGTAGTGCCAAATCGTTTTGCCGTCGCAGATCAGGCTCTGGTCGGTGAAGTCGACGCGGTACTTGTTGCGCTTAAACTTGATGTCGCCGTTGCGCGAAATGGGGTTCGACTTCACGGCGCGGTTCTCCAGCGTGTACACGAACGTGGCCTTCAGGTCGTTTAGGCCGCTAAGCTTCAGCTTGACCCGTTTCATGATCTTGTCGGCCTGCGGGTCGGTGGTCGTCGCGGGTGCATCTTGTGCGTGCAAGCCAAGAGCGAGGGCCAGGAACGCCACAATAGAGATCAAAACGGAGCGCATAGACAGAGCAGATAAGTTGAACCGAATAACAGCGCAAGATACGCTGTAAGCAGGTGGTTTAGTGTAAACTGCGTGTTAAGACCTTTGGCAAGGCCCTAGGTAAGGGCATTCAACAACTGTTCCAATTCGGCCTCGTCGCCCACAAGTACCTCGCGGGGCTTGCTGCCGCTGGCTTCGCCAACGATACCCGCCCGGGCAAGCTGGTCCATAAGCCTGCCCGCACGGTTGTAGCCAATGCTGTACTTGCGCTGCAACATAGAGGTGCTACCCTGGCGCGAGCGCACCACGAGGCGGGCAGCCTCGGCGAAGAGGGGGTCGAGTTCGCCGGGTTCGAGCGCAGGGTCGTCGTCGGCCTCAGGGTCGTGCACCTCGGGCAGGTAGTAGGGCTCGGTAAAGCCTTGTTGGTTGCCGATAAACTCGACGAGGGCCTCCACTTCGGGGGTATCCACGAAGGCATTCTGGATGCGCAGGATGTCGGTACCCGTCGAGAGCAGCAGGTCGCCCCGACCGATGAGCTGGTCGGCGCCGTTGGCATCCAAAATGGTGCGCGAGTCAATCTTCGAGATCACGCGGTACGAGAGCCGGTACGGGAAGTTGGCTTTGATGATGCCCGTAATCACGTTCACACTCGGCCGCTGCGTAGCTACCACCAGGTGGATGCCCACCGCACGGGCCAGTTGGGCCAGCCGGGCGATGGGCATTTCTACCTCTTTGCCAGCGGTCATCATCAGGTCGGCCAGCTCGTCTATCACCAGCACGATGTAGGGCAGGTACCGGTGGCCCTTGCGGGGGTTGAGCCGCCGGGCGGCAAACTTGGCGTTGTACTCTTTGATGTTGCGTACCCGGGCCTGCTTCAGCAGCTCGTACCTATCGTCCATCTCCAGGCACAGGCTCGTGAGCACGTGCACTACCTGCTTGGTATCGGTAATGATGGCGTCGGGGTAGTTGGGCAGCTTGGCCAAGAAGTGCTTTTCGAGCAGCTGGTAGAGCGTCATCTCGACCTTCTTGGGGTCGATGAGCACGAACTTGACCTGCGAGGGGTGCTTCTTGTAGAGGAGCGAGGCCAGGATGCAGTTCAGGCCCACGCTCTTGCCCTGGCCCGTGGCACCGGCTACCAGCAGGTGGGGCATGCGCGTGAGGTCGGCCACGTACACCTCGTTCGAGATGGTGCGCCCGATGGCGATGGGGAGCTCGGCCTTCGTGTCGCGGAACTTCTCGGTGGCCACCACGCTGCGCAGCGACACCGTTTCGGGCTTCGAGTTGGGGATCTCGATGCCAATGGTGCCCCGCCCGGGGATCGGCGCGATGATGCGGATGCCCAGCGCGCTCAGGCTCAGGGCAATGTCGTCTTCCAGGCCCTTTATCTTGTTGATGCGGATGCCCGGCGCCGGCACAATCTCGTAGAGCGTTACCGTGGGGCCAATGGTGGCCTTGATGGAGGTAATCTCGATGTTGTACTGCTGCAGGGTGCCGACAATCTTGTTCTTGTTGGCCTCCAGCTCGGCGCGGCTCACCTCGCTGCCCGAGCTGTCTTCGTAGGCCCGTAGCAGCTCGACGGGCGGGTACTGGTAGCGGCTGAGCTGAAGGGTGGGGTCGTAGGGCGTCCAATCGGCGACACCCTCGGCGCCGTCTAGGCTCTCCTGGTCGCTGCCATCAATGTCTTTTACGAAGCTGTCCTCGCCCGTGGCCACGACGTTCACCTCAAAGCTGGGCGTTTCGGGCGGGGCGGTTTCGATGACGAACTCGGGCTCGATGTGGTGGCCGTTGGGGGTAGGCCCGAGCGGGGTACGGGGCAGCGGGGGGTCTAGAAACGCGGCTTCGGGGTGGGCCTCGTGGGTTGCGCCCAACGTGTCGGTGGTAGGTGCCTTGCGCACCGAGACGATGAACGAGCCCTCCAATTCGTCGTCATCGTCAGATTCCGGGTCATCGGGCTGATGGTCGGTGTGGCGCGCCACCGTTTCGCCGGTGGTGGCCTGCGGGGTTTCTACCCCCACGGGCGTAGTGGCCCCAAATGCCATCCGCTGCGCGAGCCAACTGAGCTGGGGCAGACGGGTCGGCTTAAAAATGAAAAAGGCCACCGCCAGAAACACCCACCAGATGCCCGCGCCCGTATACCCTATGTAGAGAGCCAGCCGCGTGTTGAGCCAATGGCCCACCGCCCCACCCCACACCCAGCTCTCGAGCGTCAAAACCTGGGTAAGAAAGCCGAAAAGCCCGCACACCCACAGCCAGGCAAACACCAGGTAGGGCAACGCCGCCCAGAGCCAGGCACGGGTAGTACCCCCCACGTAGCCCACGCCCCAGCACAGCAACAGCAGCGGCACACACAGGCCCGAAAGCCCAAAGCCCCCACCAATGAGTAGGTGCGCCAGGAATGCACCAAAAGCACCCGCCCGGTTGCTGGGCGCTTGGCCGGGCGCGCCGAGTGCCGGCAGGCCGCCTTGTACCAGGCTTTGGTCGCTCGGGCCTGCCCCCAGATACGACACGCACGCCACCAGCAGGTACAGGCCCACCACCACCGCCACCAGTGCGGCGAGCTGCGCCACCTGCGCCCGCCGCTGAGGGCTCAGGGTAGCCAGGGGTGCAAAGGTTGGCAGCTTGAACCCCCGCCCCGGTGTAGTCGTGGGGGGGGGGCCAGGTGCCGTCGCTTTGGGGGCGTTGCCCCGGGGCGCATTGGTTTTGGTTGCCATACTATGCCTCTTTACGAAGGTCGAGAACCCCTCTATCTACACGGCCGGCGGGCTATCAATACCCGTTAGGGCCCACGGGCCCGGCACCGCCGGTACTGTGCACAACCCGGTGGGCCGCCCCCCCGTGTGGAATGTATCTACCCGACCGCCGCACGGCAGAATTCCTGAACTTTGCCCACCCCACAACCCGGGGGCCCGCCGTGAAGCACCTGCGCAACTTCTGCATCATCGCCCACATCGACCATGGCAAGAGTACCCTCGCCGACCGCCTGCTCGAGCGTACCCATACCATAACCCAGCGCGAAATGATGGCCCAGGTGCTCGACGACATGGACCTGGAGCGCGAAAAGGGCATCACCATCAAGAGCCACGCCATCCAGATGGACTACGTGCTCGGAGGCCAGAAGTACGTACTCAACCTCATCGACACCCCCGGCCACGTAGACTTTAGCTACGAAGTGAGCCGCGCCATCGCCGCCTGCGAGGGGGCCCTGCTGGTAGTCGATGCCGCCCAGGGCATCCAGGCACAGACCATCGCCAACCTCTACCTGGCGCTCGAAAACGACCTGACAATCATACCGGTACTGAACAAGATCGACCTGCCCGGTGCCATGGTCGAAGAAGTGACCGAAGAAATCGTGCAACTCGTGGGCTGCGAGGCCACCGACATCATCAAGGCCAGCGCCAAAGAGGGCATCGGCATCGACGAAATCCTGCAGGCCATCGTTGCGCGCATCCCCCACCCCCAGGGCGACCCCGAGGCCCCACTCAAGGCCCTCATCTTCGACTCGGTCTTCAATACCTTCCGGGGCACCATTACCTACTTCCGGGTCTACGACGGCACCCTGCGCGCCCACGATGCGCTCAAGTTCATGGCCACCAAGGCCGCCTACGGCGCCGATGAAATTGGCATCCTGCGCCTGAACAAAGAGCCCCGCGAGGTCATCGAAACCGGCGACGTAGGCTACCTCATTACCGGCATCAAGCAGGTGCGCGAGGTGAAGGTGGGCGACACCATTACGCACGTAGACCGCCCCGCCGCCGAGGCCATCCAGGGCTTTCGGGAAGTGAAACCCATGGTCTTCGCCGGGCTCTACCCCGTCGATACCGAGGAGTTTGAAGACCTGCGCGCCAGCCTCGAAAAGCTCCAGCTCAACGATGCCTCGCTGGTCTACGAGCCCGAATCGAGCACGGCCCTGGGCTTCGGCTTCCGCGTAGGCTTTCTGGGGATGCTCCACATGGAGATTATCCAGGAGCGGCTGGAGCGCGAGTTCGGGATGACCGTCATCGCCACCGTGCCCAACGTTGCCTACATGGCCTACACCACCGATGGCGAGGTCATCAAGCTGGCCAACCCCTCAGACTACCCCGACCCCACCCACCTTGACCACATCGAGGAGCCCTTCATCAAGGCCAGTATCATCACCAAGAGCGAGTTCATCGGGGCCATCATGACCCTGTGCCAGGACAAGCGGGGCCAGTTCAAAAACCAGCACTACCTCACGCCCGAGCGCGTCGAGCTCATTTACGAGCTGCCCCTGGCCGAGGTGGTCTTCGACTTTTACGACAAGCTCAAGACCCTGAGCAAAGGCTACGCCTCGCTCGACTACGAGCTGCTGGGGTACAAGAGCTCGAACCTGGTCAAGCTCGACATCCTGCTCAACGGCGACCCCGTCGACGCCCTCTCGGCGCTCATCCACCGCGACAAAGCCTACGAATGGGGCAAGCGCCTGTGCCTCAAGCTCAAAGAGCTCATCCCCCAGCAGCAGTTCGAAATCGCCATCCAGGCCGCCATCGGCACCAAGGTAATCTCGCGCGAAAACGTGCGCGCCCTGCGCAAAGACGTGACCGCCAAATGCTACGGGGGCGACATCAGCCGTAAGCGCAAGCTCATCGAAAATCAGAAGGCCGGCAAAAAGCGTATGCGCCAGGTGGGCAGCGTAGAAGTGCCCCAGAGCGCCTTCATGGCCGTCCTCAAACTAGACTAGTACCTACCCATACCCAAGAAAAAGCCAGCGGGTGGTAGTACCCGCTGGCTTTTTCTTGGTTCGTACGGCAGATGCTTACCGCAGCAGGATAAACAGTGCAGCGATAACGCCTGCCAGCAGGATGACCAGCCCAAAGGTGCTATCAATCGCAAAGGCCAGTACCACCGCCAGGGCAATGAGGATGCCGATGAGGATAGAGGTGGTATTGTTGGTCATCATCCGGTCAATCTTCTCGACCAGTCGGTTTAGGCGCGTCTGCTTGCGGGCCATACGCTTGGCCGCCTTCACATCCACAGGAGCCGTGGCAGCTACGAGCGATTCGGTACCCACGGGGCGTGTCGCGGTTTCCGCCACGGGGGCCGTAGGGGCAACCAGGGGCTGATCTGCAAAAGCTTCGGGGGCTTGGGCAGCTACTGGGGCCAGGGCCGCATCGGCCGTGGGCGTTTCGGTAACCACGGGCTGGGCAGGCGTAGCCGCCGACGATTTATCGCCATTGTGCGCCACCAACACGCTGAACTGGCTTACACAGGCAAGTAGAACCACAAGACGCTTCATACGGGCAGGATTAAGGTTAGTAGAGGTTAGAAACGAGTGCGAAAGATACACACCCCTACTTTTTACCCGCCCCCGCCCGGCAGATTAGGCCACCGTAACCGGCGCCTGCACCTCGTGCTCGGCCAGCCAGCGCTCGGCATCCAGTGCGGCCATGCAGCCGGTACCGGCGGCGGTAACGGCCTGGCGGTAGGTGCTGTCTTGCACATCGCCCGAGGCAAAGACACCCGGCAGGTTGGTGTAGGTGCTTTTGCCCTGGGTGATGAGGTAGCCGTTGGCGTCCATGTCCAGTTGGCCCTTGAAGATGTCGGTATTGGGCTTGTGGCCGATGGCAACGAAGAAGGCGTCTACCTTGAGGGTCTGGGTGGCGCCGGTCACGTTGTTGTAGAGCTCAATGCCCTCAACGAACTCTTTGCCGTGAATGGCCTTGGTCTCCGAGTTCCAATGGATCGTGATGTTGGGTGTGTTCTTCACCCGGTCTTGCATGATTTTGCTGGCCCGCATCTCATCGCGCCGTACGATGAGGTGCACGTGCTTGACGATCTTCGAGAGGTAGGCGGCCTCCTCGGCGGCGGTATCGCCCCCCCCCACAACGGCCACCTCGCGGCCCTTAAAGAAGAACCCATCGCACACGGCGCAGGCGCTCACCCCGGCACCATACAGGCGCTTCTCGTCGGGTAGGCCCAGCCATTTTGCGCTCGCACCCGTCGAAATGATCACAGCCAGGGCCTGGGTTTCGTTGCCACTGTCGTCCCAGATCCGTTTGATGGGGCCGCTGAGGTCTACCTTATCAATGTGGCGGTAGAAAATTTGGGTACCGAACCGCTCGGCCTGCTTGCGGAAGTCTTCCATCATCTGGGGGCCCATAATGCCCTCAGGGTAGCCGGGGTAATTCTCCACGTCGCTCGTAAGCGTGAGCTGGCCACCGGGTTGGGTGCCGGCAAACAGCACGGGCTTCAGGTTGGCACGCGCCGCGTAAATGGCCGCGGTGTACCCCGCAGGGCCTGAACCGATGATGACGAGCTGGTGGGGTTGATTGGGTTGGTTAGACATATTTTAATGTTTGAACAGACAACGGAAGCAGCCTCCCGAAAGGTTTAGAACAGCGGTCAATGGATAGTTAACAGCGTGCAGGCCAGAAGGTGCCGGTCTTAGTCTTCCAAGAGGTCGGCCACGGCGGTGGCTTGGCCCAGTTTCCGGCTCGTTTCTTCGATGCGAAGGGCCTCGATAAACTCGTCGAGGTCGCCTGCCAACACCGTTTGCAGGTTGTACACCGTCAGGCCGATGCGGTGGTCGGTTACGCGGCTTTGCGGGAAGTTGTAAGTACGAATCTTGGCCGAGCGGTCGCCCGAAGCCACCAGCGTGCGCCGCAGGGTCGTTTCTTCAGTGAGCCGCTTTTGCAGTTCGATGTCGTAGAGCCGCGCTTTAAGGATCTTGAGGGCGGCCTCGTAGTTTTTGATCTGGCTCCGCTCGTTCTGCATCGAGACCACGACGCCCGTGGGGATGTGCGTGAGGCGCACGGCCGAGTAGGTGGTGTTCACGCTCTGGCCACCGTTGCCACTGCTCATAAAGGTGTCCTTGCGGATGTCTTTGTCGTGGAGCTCAATGTCGATGTCCTCGGCTTCGGGCAGTACGGCCACCGTAGCGGCCGAGGTGTGCACCCGGCCCTGGGTTTCGGTGTCGGGCACGCGCTGCACGCGGTGTACCCCGCTCTCGAACTTGAAGATGCCGTACGCGTCAGGGCCCAGGATGTTGCAGGTGATGTCGCGGTAGCCCCCGGCGGTACCCTCGTGAAAGTCGGTCACCTCCAGCTTGAAGCCGTGGGTCTCGCAGTAGCGCTTGTACATCGTAAAGAGGTCGCCGGCGAACAGGGCGGCCTCGTCGCCACCGGTACCCGAACGAATCTCCATGATCACGTTCCGGTCGTCGTTGGGGTCTTTGGGGATGAGTACGCGCTTGAGGGCCTCTTCCTGGGCCTCGAGCTGGGGCTCCAAGCTCGCGATCTCCTCTTTGGCCATCTCGCGCAGCTCTTCGTCGTTTTCGGTTTTCAGCAGGTCGCGGGCGGCTTCCAGGCTGTCGTACAGAAACTTGTACTTACGCCCGACCTCCAGTTTGCCCTCAAGCTCTTTGGCCTCTTTGCCCAACTTGACCACCTTGCTCAGGTCGGCGTGCACGTTGGGGTCGCTTAGAGCTTCGTTTACCTGTTCGTACCGGCGCTCGAGCTCCTGCACCTTGTCAACCATCGCATCCATTTCCTTACCGCCGCTTTAGGGACCACAAAAGTACGACATCGCCCGCCAGCACGTACAGCCGATCGCCCACCGGCGCCACATCGGCTACCACCTGGGGGGTGTGGGCCTCGGCCAGCGGCACCTGGCCCCCTGGCCCCACCACCTGCACGCGGGTGCCCAGCCAGGTAACCGAACCCTGCAGCCAGGGCCGGATGCCCCCAAAGCGACTGCCGGAGCGTTGGAGCGCCCTGAAGTTGCCCAGGTTATCGAACACCCGTACCTCCCCGCGGCTGCTGTCGGGCACCCAGAGGTAGTTGCCCGGCAGCGGCACCAGCCCATCGGCACGGGCCGTACTACCGGCCCCGTACGTGGTGCCGCCAAACGCAAGCTCGAAGCGGCCGGTGGGGTCGAACTTATAAATGCGGTTGTCGTCTTGGTGTAGCACAAACAGCTCGCCGATAGGGCTCACCGCAAACGCCTTGGGCAACAGAAATAGGGTGGCATCTTCGCCCGGCGGGGCTACCGCCGCCTGCGCGAATTCTACCGACCGGCCCACACGCAGGTTGGCCGTAAGCAGTACCAAACGCTGGTTGCCGTAGTCGAGCAGGTACACTTCCGACCGGCCCACAGCTTGCAGGCCCCGTGGGTCGGCAAACCCTTCGCCGCCCACGCCGCGCCCTCCTACCACGGCCACCGAATCGTAGCCCGAAACCGCGTACCGCTTGTGTACCTCGTTGCGGGCAGGGTACAAGAGCCAGAAGTTGCCCTCGGCGTCCACCTCCAGTTCCGAAGCACCCGGGGGGACCGGCCAAGCCGCCAGCTGGACCAGCGTGTCGGTTTGCGCCCTGGCGGCCCCGGCGCTAAGCGCCAGTAGTATGCTGATGCAGGCCGAGCGTACCATCGGGCGCAAGTACGGCGTACGAACGGTACGTGAGCCAGTCGCCCAGCCAGATCACCTCGGTACGCGGGGTCACGTGCCGCCGCTTGAGCAGGTGCCGGTGCCCGAAGAGCAGGTAGTCGTAGTCGGGGTTTTCGCGGGTAAAGGCAGTGGCAAACTCCCACAAATGCTCGCGCTCGCCGTGGTCTTGGGCGTCGTGCACTCGGCTGGTTTGGCTGCTGCGCCGCGAGAGGTAGTGGGCTAGCCCTACCCCCCACGCCGAGGGCAGCCGCCGGTAGGTAGCCGCCAGAAACGGGTTGGTGAGCAACGCTTTGGTGCGCCGGAAGCCCACCTCGCGCGGGCCCAACGCATCGCCATGGGCCAGGTAGCAGGTTTTGCCAAACCAGGTGCGCGTAATGGGCCCGTTCACCACCTGCGCGCCCACCTCAAGGGGCAGGTAGTCGCCGAACCAGAAGTCGTGGTTGCCCCGGTGGAACGTGATGGCCACCCCGCGGTCGGCCCACCGGGCCAGCGACCCCAGCAGGCGGACAAACCCCTTGGGCACCACCGCCCGGTACTCCACCCAAAAGTCGAAAACATCGCCCACCAGGTGGATTTCCTGCGCCGAGGGCCCAATGGCATCTAGCCACGCCACGAACGCACGTTCACGTTCGTGCGAGGCGGCCAGGGTAGGCGCCCCCAGGTGAAGGTCTGAGGCAAAGTAGACCGACTTCTCGTCCACGGATGTGCAAACGCCGCTTGGGTGTGCCGCCGGGTAAGGTTACCCGAGCTGAGGGGGCTGGGTGGTTTCGGCGGCCGTAGCGCCGTTCGAGGTACTCGCCGGCTGGTCGGTAGCGCTGGCGTAGGGGCGCGGCCCTAGTATGCGCTCCAGGTCTTCCTGGAAGATGACCTCTTTGTCGAGTAGCTCGTGGGCCAGGGCCTCCATCAGCTCGCGCCGCTCGGTAAGTAGCGCCTTGGTGCGAGTGTAGGCCGCGTCTACCAGCTTGCGCACTTCTTCATCGATGGCCTCGGCGGTGGCATCAGAGTAGGGCTTGTTGAAGACGTACTCTTCGCGGCTGTCGGCGAAGCTCACGTTGCCAATCCGGGCGTTCATGCCGTAAATGGTCACCATCCCGTAGGCCATTTTCGTGATGCGCTCCAGGTCGTTCTGCGCACCGGTAGAAACCCTGCCGAACACAATGTCCTCGGCCACCCGCCCGCCGAGTGCCATGCAAATCATGTCGAGCAGCTGCGGGTAGGTGTACAGGTACTGCTCTTTGGGCAGGTACTGGGCGTAGCCCAGCGCAGCAACCCCGCGGGGCACGATGCTGACCTTGACCAGGGGATCGGTGTACTCTAGGAACCAGCCCGTAATGGCGTGGCCACTCTCGTGGTAGGCCACAATCTTCTTCTCTTCGGGGCTGATGAGCCGGTTTTTCTTCTCCAGGCCCCCGATTACACGGTCGATGGCATCTTGGAAGTCTTCGAACTGAACGGCGTTCTTGTTTTTACGGGCGGCAATGAGCGCGGCTTCGTTGCACACGTTCATGATGTCGGCACCGACAAAGCCGGGGGTCTGGGCCGCCAGTTTGTGCGGGTCCACGGCCTGGTCTTTGACAATCTTGCGCAGGTGCACCTCGAAGATCTGCGCCCGCTCGTTGAGGTCGGGCCGGTCTACGGCAATCTGGCGGTCGAAGCGCCCGGGCCGGAGCAGGGCGTTGTCGAGCACATCGGGGCGGTTGGTCGCCGCCATCAGGATGACACCGGTATCGGTATTAAAACCATCCATTTCGACCAGCAGCTGGTTCAGGGTATTCTCCCGCTCGTCGTTGCCGCCGGTAAAGTTGGCCCGGCCCCGGCTGCGGCCAATAGCATCGATCTCATCGATGAAAATGATGCACGGGGCTTTCTCCTTGGCTTGCTTGAACAGGTCGCGTACCCGCGCTGCCCCTACCCCGACAAACATTTCGACGAAGTCGGAGCCCGAAAGGCTGAAAAACGGCACTTGCGCCTCGCCAGCCACGGCCTTGGCCAAGAGCGTCTTGCCGGTGCCCGGAGGGCCTACCAGCAGCACACCTTTCGGGATGTGGCCACCCAGCCGGGTAAACTTCTGGGGGTTTTTCAGGAACTCGACTACCTCCTGCACTTCCTCTTTGGCCTCATCCAGGCCCGCCACGTCGGCAAATGTCACCTTCACGCGGTTCTCTTTGTCGAAAAGCGAAGCCTTGCTCTTGCCGATGTTGAAGAGCTGCGAGCCCCCCACCCCACCGCCTATCCGGCGCATGAAGAGCACCCAAATGCCCACCAGGATGAGAATCGGCAAGAGGTACCGAAAGAACGTGCTGACCCAGTCGGTGCGGTCAATGGTCTCGTAGGGGATTTGCTTGGCCTGCAGCAGTTGGACGAACCCGTCGTCGCGCAGCAGCGGGTACACAAACTGAGGGGTCTTGCCACCCCACGAGGGGTTGGCGGCCCGGTCTTTAAACTCCTCGAGCGCAAGGGCTTTTTCGGTCAAGAAAATCTCGGCCTGTTTTTCATTGACGATCCTGACTTTTTCGATCAGCTCGCGGTCAATGAGCGACTTTACTTTCTGGTAATCGGCCTTCTTGGTCGTTGTGCCGCTGGGCAGCAGCAGAATCGAGAGCAGAATGATGCCCAGTATGACGAGGTAGATCCAGTACAGGTTGCCGCCACCGGGGCGGCCCTTACCGGGTTTAGCGGGTTCTGGCATGAGTAGAAGCTACAGGTGTCGGTAAAACCACGTGGGCACGGGTTAGGTGCGTGCGGCGGGTAAAAGTCGGAAAAGGAACCGTGTATTCCGGTGTCTGGCCATGCTGCACCATCTATGCCAGCCCCGCGTCGACTGCCATTTCCGCAGGCAGGGTAGCGGCGGCCCAGAGTGCGGGGGCAACCCGTGCCTGGTCGGGGCGCTGGGTGGCCAGGCTTTGCAGCACAGCCACAACGCGGCCCGCCCCCCCCAGGGCCTGGGCCCAGGCAAAGGGCCCCTTGGGGTAATTCACGCCCAGGCGCATGGCATTGTCGATGGCATCGGCCGTTGCCGAGCCCTCGCCGTAGAGGTAGTACGCCTCGTTGATGATCTGGCAAATCACACGGGGGGTAACCAGGCCGGGGCGGTGAGGTACGGCAGTTACACTGAGCCCACCGGCAACCAAGTCTTCCATGCCCACCAGGCCCCTGTCGGGGTACAGTGGGGCCAATTCCCAGTGGTCGCCCTCGTAAAAGCTTGGCAGGTCATTGAGCATGTAGATCTGCTCGGCATGCCCCCAGGGGTATTCCCAGCCCAGGCTTTGGATGGGGCCGGGCAGCAGGCCGTGTACCAAAACCCGGTACCCACGGGGCACCACGATACGATCGAAGGGTGAAGAAAAGCGGTTGTTCACCACGGTATGCAAGGCCACCAGCCGCTCGGCGGTGGGCAGTGGCCCCAAGCCCTGGCCGGTATCGACCACCCATTCGGCCACGGTGGCTGCCAGCCGATGGCCCTGCAGGGCTTCTAGCGCCGGGCGTGGGCCGATGACAACAGTTTTCATGCACGTGAAGTAACGCAGTCTCGCACCGGCTGCCAACCTGTCAGCCATTCTTGGCGTGGGGCAGTGGGGCGCACAGCCCCACCACTGCCGCTGCCCAGGCAGGCCATACCACGGCCATGTAGCGCGAAAGCGTGCCGTAGTTGGGCGTACTCAGGGCCAGTAAGGC
>JANRLA010000096.1:0-10164 GCA_033763015.1 Bacteroidia bacterium | reverse complement strand
GCCCGGGTGGTCGCGTTCGTTTGGGGCCGGTCGTTGGGGCTACACCTACAACTGGCGTACAGAGCAGTACATTGACAACTTCACGGGCGACGCGGTCGACTTCGGCCAGGTGATGGGCTACCTACACGCTACCGGGGGTGTCGCTGGCGTTTACTCCTTTGTAAGCATGGTGTTTACGCCGGAAAACCAGCTTGATTACATACCCGGTAGTGCAACTGTAGTTCATGCCAACGATAATGCTACAATAACAGCTTATTACCTAGTACCCTATGGGATTGCTCGTACATTTGACGTGGTTACATTTAGCGACCATAAAACAAAAAGCCACTACTACGCCTTGATCGGCTGGTTGACATGAATTAATGCAAATTTGACATTGGGAGTAATTACACAAATTATTAATGACCTAGTGAATATCGGCCAAGATGGGCTGTACATTGAAGGTGACAAGAAAGCTGGCCATGTTAGTTCTATTTCGCATTCTGAGGAACACGGTTGGTACATTAATTGGGCTTATAATACTGGTGGTAGCTACGAGGGCGGTCCTTACATGGACCCAGGAGGTTTCTTGGTGCAACAATTTGGCGAAATTGCAACAAGAATAATGGTTGGTGCGAAAAATCCGGGTGCCTTTGATAGTTACTTAAGCTCTCATGGATTAGCGAATGTAAACTTAGAGTACTATGATTATAATTCAGAGAGCTTTGATAATTTTGATATGACAGGCTCCGCAATAAGATTTTACAAACGAATTTTTTCTGAATCTGAATTCAATACTTCTCAGGCTGTATTCAGAATTGAAAATAATTACGGTGTTGAGACAGGCGCTATTCGTACTCAATATACAACTTACCGTAGGTGGCGTTTCGATAGGGTTAACGCTTTTGGCGCCAAGAGCTTTTGGAGATTTATCGGCAATTAACTAAACTAAGAGTAAAACCATGCGCGCAATTTCACTAGCTACTATATTGATTATATTTTTCTGTTTAAATACGTTATCTCAAGTACCTGAGAGTATATTCAGCACAACGACTTCGATTGATGTACTTAAAATGAACTACAGGCCTGGAAACTATGTTGGTGCATTGTCCGCCATTTCATCATTAGTCACCGATGGTTATACCTCAACCAGACTTAGCAATAAAAAACACCTAGAAATAGCTGAAATAGTACTTTGGATAGTAAAAAATTCTAATATAAATAATCACGAATCCTATTTCAATGTAAGGCATATATTTAAATTTAATATCAAAGGCGGGGCCTCTGTATTGGTTATTACCGGAGATGGCCAATCAAACTTAGTATATATAAATTCAATTCCATATAATATCAGTTCAGAAATAAAGGCCTCCATTTTAAACCTGGAATTAAATTATTGAATAATATATTTGCCTATTAAGCCTCCATGTCGTTTGAATTTTCAGATAAAAATTACTTGTTTGCATTAATGAGGTTCAGCCAGATATTGTATCGCAATGGGAGACACCCATCTAACTGCTTGATTGCCAAATTATAGTCCTTTCTTTTCACCCTTTTGAAATGGGTTTTCCAGCCAATCCACCTATGTCAGCCAACCCTATCGCTGATTTGAGTGCCCCTACGACGGTTACCTCAATCATTCTGTAGCAACTTTAGGTGTGAGGTTCCACTACACCGCCACCGGCACTACCGGGCACAACCCCCAGTTCATGCGCTGGGGCGGCGCCGACCCCATGGCCCAAGACTACCCCCACCAGAGCGTGTACACCTACATGGGTGCCGACCCCGTGAATATGGTAGACCCCGACGGCGGGCGGGCAATTGGTGGCGGAGCGGAGGGCGCCGACCCTTGGGGTATTGAGAGCAACTACAACAACTCACTCGGTAGTCTTATTGCGCGCATTGCCACACAGGTGCTTACGCCACTGGGCGGCCACGGGTGGTACCGTTCAGGACGCGGCAGCGGCGGCAACTACGAGAATTCTGTTAGCGATACAATAAACACTGCATGGAGTAATACACCAGCAAATTCCAATATGATATGGATAAATGCAGGAACATCCCTAATAGGGTACGAATTAATCGCTCAAGATGGATCATCAATTCAAATTCGAAATAAAGATGGTAGCATTAGTACGTACTACTACAGTGCAAAAGAAAGAAAAAGAACATTAAAGGATGCAGCTGGAAACGTGATAGAAAAGCCAAAAGGGTTTGCCACAAAAACTTTGAAGTACTTAAACCAGATCGCTAGTACAGAAATTGGAAATTTTATTATTACCATGCTTAGTAGCGGGCCTTCAATTTTAATCATCCAAACACAAAAAGAATCTAAATATATCCCCTCTAGTCCTGAGGATGCATACTCGCATCATTTATTAACACATAGAAGTGAATTTGAGGTGGATGATAACTCTGTTTTTTTGAAGCCCGTAATAAGATTAAGCGTTACTGGCTCAGGTGGAGAAATATTTATCAATTTCAAACAAGGAGTTAACGAACAGGGCAAATTTATTGCCCGGCCAGATGCGTCTTTATTCCATGAACTTATTAATGCATTCAATGGGTCTTATTCCATTGCAACACCACCGGGTGTTTTTGAAAATGGAATAAGAAGAGAGGAGTGGGTTGCTACTTACTTTGAAAATATTTATAGGAATCAATCGGGCTATGGCAGAAGAGAAACTTACGGTGGAGTAAGTTTATATGATGACAAAGGCAAGTGGGCTCAGCCCCTCTACTGGTATAGTTGGGGAGATACGTTTATCAACTTAGGCCAATAATGCTTATGCGAACAAGTGGAAAATTAATTGTGTGCGTAATTGTTATTTTTTGTCTCTGTGCATCTTGCTCGCAAATCTATTACACGCAAGACGATCACATATCTGCAAAGAAAATCTATTTTTTAATGAATGGCATCAAACTCAAGCTGAAACTTAAGAAATATGACAGTATAGAGGTCGCCTATTCGGAAGAGCCTCCTAATTGGGTTTATATTTATATATTTTCTGGTTCTACAATTTACATGACAAACAATCCACGAACCCCTAACTTTTATTATATTCATAGAATCGATCCATCTATCGTATCGTGGGGATTCAGCAAATTAGATAGTAATCGTATTTTTGAGGGGATTGACTCTAATAGTCTTCATTGGAAGGAGTTTCGCTTTAGTGATTTCGCTTATGGATACAACAAAGTGACGAGTAGCAACAAGCCCGTTATTGACTCTTTAGTTAATTCTATTCAGATTATGAAATCTAGATGGGATATTCCATTGCAATCCCATAAAGTAATTATAGGCAGATAGTATTCGGTTTATCAAGATCAATTTTGGGTAATGTATCACTCTGAGAGATGGCCAGCTAACTACCTGATTGTCAGACTTCTTAACCTAGGTGTTTAACCCCTGGACTAGGCTTTTTCTGCCGATACAACTACCACCTTCACCTGTAACTCTGATTTGAAGGCCCCTACGGCGATTGACCTCGCCGGTGTGTTGCGCGGTGAGCGGTAGCCGCCTTGCTTTGGCTTTCAAAGTACTTTGTGTCGGTGGGCCGTCGGTCGTATGGGCGGTATACCGTAGTTTTTCTGTAGGCTCCCCGCACCCTAGACCCGGGCAAGCCAATCGTGCGGTTTGTATACGACGATGGCGGCCAAGGTGTAGACTACCCCATGGCTAGGCCAAACTCCTCCACCTGCCGTAGGTCTTCGATGCGGTTCGACTTCGAATCCCTCCCTCTCCAGGTGGAACAGTCCGGGTTCTACTCTTGATCACCGATAGTTTAGAAGTCGGACAACCTTTTCAAGTCTTCGCTCAGGTTCGACTTGGTGCCCTCCCTCTCCGCTCCCAAAACAAAAACCGCCGCACCCAGAGGCACGGCGGCAACAAACCTTGTCGGTAACTGGCCTAGGGACAGGTCTGCTTCAGGCCTACCCGCTCGGCGAGCAGGGCCCAGTCGAAGACCGCCAGGTTGCCATCGTCATGTACCGCGAAAAAGGCCCCTTTGGCAAAGCCCTCAAAGGCCTGGGGCGTCACCCACACCCCGTCGGTGTTCAGTGTCGTCTCGCCCTTAAAGCTACCCAGGTGCACCAGGCTGCCCCGCTCGTAGACGTGGAAGATGTTGGCCTCGTAGCTCTGGTCGGTGAGCACCCAGTAGCCGCTCTTTTCGCCGCAGGGGTAGAGTGCAATGCCTTCGGCCTGGCCCTTAAACAGGCCTTGGCCTAGCACCTGGCCCGTGAAGCGGCCCTGTAGATCGTACACCTTCACGCAGGTGCTGTCTTCGAGTTCTTCCGAAACCAGGAGTTGGTTGTGGATGGGGTCGGCATAAATGCTCTCCACCACGTACAGCACGCCCGGCCCTGCCGTGGGCCCGAAGGCGCCCGCAGGGGTGGCGCTAAGCTTGGCCCCCGTGCGCTGCACGTCCCAGACCCGCACCCGGCGGCCGAGTTCACCCACGGGCGGGATCTGTTCGTCAGGGGTCTCGTAGTTGTCGGTCACCCAGAGGCGGTAGCTGTTTTCGGCGGTTTTGTGTAGGGCCAGGCCATAGGGTTTCAGCAGCAGCTCGGCCCCGAAAACGGCCAGCGGCTTCAGGTCGGGCAGCTGGAACACCTGTACCCGGTGGTTGTCGCGCTCTACAACAAAGAGCAGGTCGTCTACCACACTCACGCCATTGGGCCGGTCAAGCTGGCCCAGGGCCGTGCCCGTTGTGCCATACTTGCGTAGCAGCTTACCGGTGGTGGCGTTGTACACCAACAGCCGGTCGGTTTCTTTGGCCGTGACAATCACCCAGGGCTCGCCCGCGGGGCTTACCCAGAACGTGGGGCTGTCAACGTTATCGGCAGTATCGCGTGGCGTAAGATAGGTTTCGCGAACGCTTACAGCCGTTGCGGTTGCCCCAGCAAGCTGTCCATCGGCGGCTACGGGGTCAGGTTTGGTTTGGCAGGCGGCGCCCAGAAGGCCCAGGCCCACCCACAGCAGTTGTTTTTTCATGGCTTAGACAAAAGGGGTTGGTGCGCACCCGTGCTGCCTTCGGCCCGCCAGCGTGGCGGGCCGAAGCAGCAGGTGGCTGGTGAAAGGAAAGGGTGGCGGCTAGCGCAGCTCGAAACGGAAACCGAAGTTGGACCACACGCCGTAGCGCTCTACCTGCAGCGGCCGGTCGGCGTTGGGCAGGCGGCGTACCCAATCTTCGTTCGTCAGGTTCAGTACTTCGACAAACACCTGGTAGCGCTTGGCGAAGCGTTGGCTCAGGCTCAGGTCCAGTTGGCTACGGCCGTTGATGAACTGGATGTCGCCGTTGGCCAGCTCGCCCTCGTCAAAGTTGATGTAGGGGCCCACGTAGTTGAGTGCCAACCGACCCTGGAAGCCCCCACGCTGGTAGCTCAGCGCCAGGTTGATGATGCTCTCGGCCTGGCTGGGCAGGGCGGTCGTAAAGTCGCGGTCGGTAAACGTGGCTTCGCTCCATACGTAGGTGTAGTTCGCGTTTACGCCCAGGCCACTCAAGAAGCCTGGCAGGAACGTTAGGTTGTAGGCCAGTGCAGCCTCAACGCCCAGCAGTTGTGCGTTGTCGCCGTTGCGGGCCTGGGTTACCTCAAAGTCGCCGGGGATACCAAAAGGGTCGGTCGCCTCAAAGCTGTCGAAGAAGATAAAGTCATCGATGCTCTTGTAGAACAGACCCACCGATGCCACGCCGATGTTCTTGAAGTAGTGCTCGAAGCTCAGGTCGAGGTTGCGGCTGAACGAGGGCACCAGCTGGGGGTTACCGGTCTCGATCTCCTCGTCTTCGAAGTTCGTCACGCGGAAGGGCGTGATGTCGACGAAGTTGGGCCGCGAGAACGAGTGCGAATACGCAAACCGGACGATGTCGTTTTCGGTCACCGAGTAACGCAGGTTCAGGCTCGGCAGCACGAAGTCGTAGTCGCCGCTGTCGGTCAGGCGAACGATGCCTTCCTGGTCGCCGTCAACGTTGTACACCACTTCGTTCGAAGCGTAGTCATAGGCCGTACGCTCGTAGCGCACCCCACCGATGATGTCGAGCTTGCCCAGAGTAACCTTGCCCATGGCGTAGGCGGCGGTTACGTTTTCCTGAACGTTGTAGAACCCGGCGTTGGCCTCGCGGCTGTCTTCCACCTCAAACTCGTACAGGTCGGGGTTGGAGCGCTGGTCAACGAACAGTTCGCGCATCAGGCCCGGGTCTGGGGTCTGGATCATGCGCAGGCCGTCGATAAAGTCGCCGTCGACGAACGTGCCGGCAAAGTCGGCCAGCGTAAACTCGTTGTCGTCGCCGCCACCGTATACTTCTTCGGCAGGCAAGAATTCCTTCTCGCGGCTGCGGTAGTTGCCGCCGAACTTCAGAAAGCCCTCGTTGCCGCCCACCGTAACGGGCACTTTCAGGTTGAACCTACCCTCCCATAGGTTGTCTTTGCCCAGTGTGGTACTGAAGCTGCCCTCGTTGAAGCCGTACTCGCCGAGCTCGTACAGGTCGGTGCCGTTGGTGGTAGTAAAGGTGGGCGCGGTGCCTTCGCGCGGGAACGTCACGCGGTAGTCCAGCTCGTCGCGGTCAAACTCGGTGCTGATGTCGAAGGGGGTCTTCTCCTCGGCGTAGCTGTACGCGCCAATGAAGTCGAGCGTCGCCTTACCCAGGGCAAATTGGCCACCGAGCTGGTAGTTCTGGATCGAAGACTTCTCGAGCCGGTCTTTGGTATCTACCGCCGCCTCGGCGAAGGTTACCTCTTGCACCGCGCCATCGAAGCTGTAGGCGCCACCTTCGTCTTCGTCGGGCTCCAGGCCCAGGGTAAAGCGGCGGCGGTACTCGTGGTCGGTAAAGCGGTTCCAGAGCACCCGGCCAAAGATGTAGCTGCGGGGCGTGAACTGGTAGTCGAGGGTAAGGGTGGCCCCGTAACGACGGCGGATGAGCTCGTAGTCGCGCAGCTGGATTTCTTCCACCACCTCGCGCTCCACCTCCTCGCCGTTTTCATCAATATCGGCCGTGCCGTAGCCCACCTCGTAGTTGTTCGAGCCAAACTCGCGGTACCAGTAGCTGGCCGATACGTTGTAGCCAAAGCGTGAGCCCAGCAGCCGCTGGCCGACACTGAAAAAGCCCTGGCCGCTGGGGGTGCCTTCGCCGCCGTTGCCTAGCGCGTTGTAGCCGCCCGCCAGGGTGCCTTTCACCTCCAGGTCGCTGCTGACGGCCTTGCGGGTGACGATGTTGATGTAACCGCCGGTAGCGTCGCCATCCATGTCAGGGGTAAGGCTTTTGGCGATTTCGAGCTGCGCGATTTGGTCCGAGGGGATCACGTCCAGGGGTACAAACCGGTTGTCGGTGTCGGCGCTGGGCACCTGCACCCCGTTTACCGACACGTTTTGGAACCGCGGGTCAAGGCCCCGGATCTGTACAAACCGGCCCTCGCCCTGGTCGCGGAATACCGACACGCCCGGCAGGCGTTGCAGCGCCTCGGCCGAGTTCAAGTCTGGGTACCGGCCAATAAGGTCCGCTGCCACAATGTTGCGGATGTTGTCGGCGCTGCGCTGTTGGTTGTACGCCAATGCGCTACCCTCCAACAGGCCCGTCACCTCAATGCCGGTCACCTCAATGCCTCCGTAGGTGAGTTTCAGGTCATCCATCGTTACGTTCTCGCCCTCTTGCACGGTTACCTCTTGGCTCAGCGCCTGGTACCCGATGTAGCTCACCGAGAACGTGTAGGCCCCTGCGGGTACGGCGGCAAAGAGAAACCGGCCCGCCAGGTCAGTGTTCGTTACCGAGGCAAACCCGCTGCCCACCAGTCGTACGGTGGCGCCCACCAGGGCCTCGCGGGTTTCGCCGTCGGTCAGGCGGCCGCTTACCGTAGCGGTTGCAGCTGGCGCGGGCCTGGGGGCAGGCTTGGGCACAACGCGTATCACGACGTTGCTCCCGTTCTGGCTTAGCTTAAACGTTTTGGTATCGGGCAAGGCTTGGGCCAGCGCGGCTTCTACTACGCTCAATGCAGGTGCATTGGTTACCCGGAGGCGCACCACCTGCCGGTCGTCGAGCTCGGCGGGGTTGTACACGATGTTGATGCCCGCCTGGCTGCGGATCTTCACCAGAGCTTCGGCCAACGGGCCTTCAAACTGAAGGGTGACCGGCGCGTTGGGCCGTTGGGCCGAACTATAAGCCCAGCTGGCGACAAGGCAGAGCGCCAACAGGAGCCCTACCCGGCTTACGTGCCTGAGTGTTACATTTGGTGTCATTGTACTGGAATTGGGTTTAAGAGTGAGTGAGATCTTCTTAGCCTGTACTTGGCCGGGGTGTTGCAGCACCCCGGTTTTTGTTTTGATTGGGTTCTGGGATAGCGTGTTAGGGGGTGCCGAGCGAGAAACCGGTTTGGATGTCGCCGCTCACCGCAAGCCCGTGCAGCTCGGCTAGGCTGGCCAGCACTTCGGGCAAGGACGTATGGTGGAAGTGTGCCGTTACTACCCGGTTCTGTACCGCAGGCGCTACCCGCACCGGCACCCCGTAGTAGTGGTGCAGCGCACGCGCTACCTCGGCCAGGGTTTGGCTGCGGAAGTCAAGCTCGCCGCTCTGCCAGGCAAACGCGCTCGTGGGCGCCACCACCCGCCGCAGGCCCGTCGAGTCGAGCTCAACGCCCTGGCCTGGGGTTAGCACATCGTGTGCTTGGCCCGCCCGCACGGCCACCTTACCCTCGGCCACGGCCACGCGGTGGAGGCCCTCGGCGGGGTAGGCCAGCACGGCAAACTCGGTGCCCAGCACCCGGGTTTCGAGCGCACCGCTGCGCACTACAAAGGGCTGGTGCGGGTTGGCCTGTACCGAGAAGTACCCCTCGCCCGAGAGCTCGACCACGCGTAGGCTGTCGGTAAACGCAACGGGGTAGGTTAGACGCGAGCTGGAATTCAAGGTAACCACAGAGCCATCGGGCAGGGTGAGTTGCATCCGTTGGCCGGGCCGGGTGCTCACCTCGGTCAGGGGCTGCTGCAGCGCCGGCTGGCCCGTGCGGACCCCCGCCAGCCAGCCAATGAAAACGCCGACGAGCAGTACCACACTGGCAGCCACCCACCACCACTGCCGCAGGGCGACCGGGGTACGGGGCTGGCGTAGGCGGGCCATGAGCTGGGCCTTGTAGGGGGCGGCGGGCAGGGGGTCGCCGCCCAGGGCCGTGGCAAGCTCGGCGTCTACGAGCTGGCTCAGCTGGTCGTCGCCGCCGGCAGCCAGGTAGGCCTGAAGCGCGGCCTGCTCCTGGGGCAGGAGCGCGGCACCCGCCAGGTAGCGGCGCAGCAGATCGGGGGGGATGGGTGGAACGGCCATTTACTACCCTATCGGAGCCCAGGGGCCCTACCCCTACGGCGCAGCCCAACAAACTGGCAACCGACTGATTTTCAGGCCGAAAACTTACTTCAGGTAGGCCCGTAGCCGCTGGTGGGCCCGGCGCAGCTGCTCTTCGACTGTTTTGGGCGACAGGCCCAGGGCCCCGGCGATGGCCTGCACACTCTGGCCCTGCTGGCTGCGCTCGTACACGGCCCGCATGGCCTGGGGCAGGCGCTCGATGCCCTCGGCGAGGCGGTTGCCGAGCTCGGCCTCCTCGAGGGCGTGGGCGGTACTGTTGGCGTGGACGGATTGGCGATCGGCGTAGCGGCCCTCGGCCTGTGCGCGCACGGCCTGCTGCCGTAGGGCGTCTATGAGGCGGCGCTTGGCAATGGTTGTGAGTAGGGCGGGCAGGGCGGTGGTGGGGCCAAGGCGGGCCCGCTGCAGCCAGAGCTCGTAGAAGCAGCCCGTGACCACATCGGCGGCTGCGCTGGTGTCTAGCCGGAACCGGCGGGCGACCTGATCGAGCTGCCCGGAATAGCGGTCGTAGAGGGCCGATAGGGCGGCTTCGGCGCCCCGGGGGTCGGTATCGGCCTGCAACCGTGCCACCAGATCAGCGTCGGGTAGCTGGGCATACGATTTGGGGTGCATACCGCCGGTAAAGCTAGGCGGTGGGCGGCTTTGGCGGGTGGGTAGTGGCCCCCAGGACTACCCCGGCTACGGGGGGGCGAGACACTCGCGCACGAAGGGCTGGGTAGAAACGGGTTCACCCCGCAGCGGACGTGGAAACCACGTGCTGCAGGGTGTGGGAAGGCCGCCCCCGGCGGTGACCAAACCGGGGGTATTGGGGGATGCGGCGCTGCGTGCGAACACATCCGGTTCGCCCGGG
>JANRLA010000095.1:0-3227 GCA_033763015.1 Bacteroidia bacterium | reverse complement strand
GTGCCCATCACGGCGTTGAGTGGTATCATCCCCCACCCAAAGCACAGCAGGGCTACCACGACCACGTTGAGGATGGGTAGCGTTTCGGCTATAAGGTCGGCGTCTTGGGTGTAGATGCGTAGCAGGGGGCCGGGCAGCAGCAGCAGCAACAAGGCCAGCACCGCCAGAAAGCCAAACGTGAGGGCCAGGGTACGGCGGGTAGCCATGAGCACCCACTCGGGCTTGCCTTGGCCGATGACGTTGCTCACGGCCGTGTTGGCGGCTACCGCGAAGCCCCAGCCGGGTATCATGGCCACCATGTACAGGCTGCGGGCCAGGTTGCTGGCGGCCAGCTGGCGCTCGCCCAGGTGCTCCATCACCACAAAAAACAGGAACCAGGCGGCCATGCTTAGGGCGTTTTGCAGCACCATGGGCCCCGAGAGCACGGCCAATTGGCGCACCGGGCCCCAGCTCATGCCCCTAAACCGTAGCGCAGCGTATTGGCGCGGCAGCCCACGGAAGATGAAAAAGGCCAGTGGCACCAGGGCCTCGGTGGCCTCGGCGCAGGCGCTGGCAAAGCCCGCCCCGTACACGCCCCACTGCGGCAGGCCCCAGTGGCCAAAGATGAGCCCGTAGTCGAGCACTACGTTTACGGCGGCCATGGTAAAGGTGGCCACAATGAGCACCCGTGGGCGCCCGGCACCACTGTAAAAGCCCCTGAAGGTCCAAAACAGAAAGATGAAGGGCAGCCCCCAGCCGCGCCCGTAGAGGTAGGTCTGGGTGGCCTCGCGCACCGCAGGCGAGCTTACCGCCAGGGTGAGCAGCGGGCCAGTGGTTGCATAGAGCACCCCCATGAGCACCAAACCCAGGGCCAGGTTGATGAGCAGCCCATGGTCAAGGATGCTGCCCACGGCCTGGGGCTTGCCTTCGCCCATGCGCCGGGCGATAAGGATCTGTAGGCCCGTGGCACTGGCAATGGCCACAATGGCCATGAGGTAGTACAGAATGCCCCCCAGGGCCGCAGCCCCCAACGCCACCTCGCTCACACGGCCCAAAAAGGCCGTATCGGTTACGTTGACGATGTTGGTGCCAATGCCCCCGGCAATGATGGGATAGGCCAGGGCCCAGAGCTCGCGGTAGCTGAGTTGGGTTTTGAAGCTGGGGGCGGTGGCCGGGGCAGTACTCACACAGAACGCCTCAGGCCCAGGGCTGGCCCAAGAAGGCGCGAAGTTCGACGACCAGGCGGCTGGTGGGCAAGCCCATTACGGTATAGTAACACCCGTGCAGATGCTGTACGGCGATGAGGCCAATGTAGTCTTGCACGCCGTAGGCCCCGGCTTTGTCGAGCGGGGGGGTGGTGGCCAGGTAGTGGGCGATGTCGGCGTCCAAGAGCTCAGCGAAGGTTACCTCGGTGCGCTCGGCAAAGCTGTGCGCGCGGCCCTGGTAGGCAAGGGCCACGCCGGTAACCACGGTGTGGGTGCGGCCCGAGAGGCGGCGGAGCATGGCCCCGGCCTCGGCTACATCGGCGGGCTTTTCAAGGATCTGATCCTGGAGGATGACCACCGTATCGGCGGCCAGTATGAGGGCTTCGGGGTGGTGTGGGGCCACGGCCTGGGCCTTGCGGCGGGCCAACAGCTCGGGGATGGCCTCGGGGGGCGTGGCGGGCGGGTGGGTTTCGTCGGTGCCGCTGGGCACGACCCGGAAGGCCCACCCCAGGGTCTCGAGCAGCTGCCGCCGCCGCGGCGACCCCGAGGCCAGGATGAGCGGCGGTAGGTCGAGTGGCATGGGGTTGCAAGGTAGGGGCTGGAACTGGCCCTCCCGCGTCGTACGTTCGGCCTCAAGACATCCTACACTCCTACCATGCAGGCTGAGGTCATCGCCATTGGCAACGAGCTCCTGTTGGGGCGCACCCAAGACACCAACACCCACTGGTTGGCCCAGCGCCTCACGGCCCTGGGGCTGCCGCTGGGGTACGCCCAGGTGGTGCCCGATACCCCCGAGGCCCTGGTGGCCGCACTGGCGCTGGCGCTTAGTCGGTCGGAGCTTATCATTTGCACCGGCGGCCTGGGGCCCACCAAAGATGACCTGACCAAAAAAACGCTGGCCGACTACTTTGGCCTGCCCCTGGCCCTGCACACGCCCACACTGGAGCACATAGAAACCCTGTACCGCAGCCGGGGCCGCGAACCCAACGCCAGTGTGCCACTACAGGCCACCCTGCCCGTGGGCGCCACCCTACTGCACAATGGAGTGGGCACCGCGCCGGGCATGCTATTCGATGCGGGCGAGGGGCGTAGCGTAGTGGCGCTGCCGGGGGTGCCTTACGAGATGAAGCACCTGTTCGACACGCACGTGGCGCCGCTTGTTACGGCGCAGTATGTAGATGACCACCTGCGGCAGCACACCTTCCGTACCGCTGCGGTGCCCGAAAGCGAACTGGCCCTGCGCATTGCGGCCATTGAGGATAACCTGCCGCCTGAGCTGTTCCTGGCCTACAACCCCGGCCTGCACACCGTAGACTTGCGGCTGAACCTGCGCGGGCCCCGCAGCCGCGCCGCTGAGCTGGACGCCCTATTCGAAACCGCCCGGACCGCCCTGCGCGACCAGCTGGGCCGCGACGTGTATGCCGAGGGCGACACCAGCCTGGCCCAAGCCGTGGGCGCCCTGCTCGTGGGCCGTGGCGAGACCGTGGCCGTCGCCGAGAGCTGCACCGGGGGCCAGCTGTTGGCGGCCCTCATTGCCCCGGCTGGGGCCAGCGCCTACGTGCGCGGGGGCGTGGTGCCCTACAGCAACGACCTGAAAACCCGCCTACTCGGCGTAGCCCCCGAGCTTCTAGCAGCCCACGGGGCGGTATCTGAGCCCGTGGCCATCGCGCTGGCCGAGGGGGCCCGCACGCACCTAGGTGGCACCTGGGGCGTGGGCATAACCGGCGTGGCAGGCCCCGGCGGCGGCACCGAGGCCAAACCCGTGGGCACCGTATGGGTGGCCATTAGCGGGCCCACCGGCAGCCATGCCCGCCAGTTTGCCTTTGAGAAAGACCGCGGCCGCAACCAGCAGCGCAGCGTAATTATGGCCCTGGAGCTGCTGCGCCGGGCCCTGGTGCGGGCGGCTGGGTAGAAACGGGTTCACCCCGCAGCGGACGTGGAAACCACGTGCTGCAGGGTGTGGGAAGGCCGCCCCCGGCGGTGACCAAACCGGGGGTATTGGGGGATGCGGCGCTGCGTGCGAACACATCCGGTTCGCCCGGG
>JANRLA010000094.1:0-10029 GCA_033763015.1 Bacteroidia bacterium | reverse complement strand
TACTACTGGTACCTGCTTCGGATTAAAACGACAACCTGGGAATACTTTACCTACTTCCTACCCATGATCTTACTGGCAATTGGCACCTTCTGGGCCAAAAAAAGTAAAGCCACACAGCTTGTAACTGTACTTTTTGGGGGTGCCTGCGTCTGGCTTCTAGCCTTGCTTTCGGGTAGCCGAACCAAACTAGAATGGTACGATGCACCCATTTACCCATTGCTTTCAGTTGTAGTTGGTATTTGGCTTTATGAGAGCATAGCAAGTATTACATCAAGATCTTCTCTACCTTTCTTTAAGTCTCTAGCCGCTTGGTTGCTCTGTATCGGGGTTTGCTTGCCACCCCTATGGCAAGTGTACCTCAAGAATTCCGAACCCCGTGGGTTTTACTATCCCGAAGAGCGGTACACACCACTGCTCTTAAGCGCGGTTTCTAGTCTAAAACAAAATCAAGTTGATACTGTAATCTTACTGGTTGCCAACGATTTCGCGACAACTTATTGGGCAAAGTATAGGCTCGAAGCCAAAGGTATTGCCATTCACCCCACCCGACAGGATACTAGCTTCAAAGTCGATATGAATAATCGTGTGGTGGCCTGGGAACGCTCCGACTCATCGTTAGTCAATTCTGGTTACACAATCGATACACTACACCATACCAACTGGGGCACAGTCGCTCGGCTTCATAAAGCCAATGCCCGCTGAGCTTTCGATTCGTTCGCGGGACTAGTTTCGCCTCACCATGACCACCCCCATCAAGTTTGGTACCGACGGCTGGCGCGCCGTCATCGCCCGGGAGTTCACCTTCGAGAACCTGGCCCGCGTTACCGCCGCCACCGCCGACTGGCTCTTTACCCTGAGCCCCACCCCCAGCGCACTGGTTGGGTACGACTGCCGCTTCCTGGGGGCCGAGTTCGCCGCCCAAGTCGCTACCCAGCTCGCCGAGGCCGGGGTACAGGTGCAGCTCACGCCCGGCTTTGTCTCTACGCCCATGGTCAGCCTGGCCACGCTTCAGCGCCAGTGCACCGCCGGCATCATCCTCACCGCCAGCCACAACCCGCCCGAGTACAACGGCTTCAAGCTCAAGGGCAGCTTTGGGGGGCCGGCCTTCCCGGCCATGATTGCCGCCGTCGAGGCCGCCATCCCGCCCACCGTACCCCCCGTGCCCGACCGCTTTGAGCACCACCTGGCCCAAGGCACCATCGCCTACTACGACGCCGAGGCCCTGTACCTGAATCACCTGAAGCAAACCTTCGACCTGCCCGCCATGCGGGCTGCGCCCCTAAAGCTCGCCTACGATGCCATGTACGGCGCCGGGCAGCGGGTCTTCGGTCGGCTCTTCCCCGCAGCTACCGTTCTGCACGCCGAGCCCAACCCCGGCTTTGGCGGCCAGGCCCCAGAGCCCATCGAGAAAAACCTGGGCGCGCTCCAGGCCCTGCTGCGCGCCGGGGGCTACCACTACGGCCTGGCCACCGACGGCGATGCCGACCGCATCGGCCTCTTCGACGCCGAGGGCAACTTCATCGACAGCCACCACATCCTGCTGCTGCTCATCCACCACCTGCACGCCCACAAGGGGCTTACCGGCAAGGTGGTGTGCACCTTTTCGTGCACCCAGAAGATCAGTGCCCTGTGCGCCCACTACAACCTGCCGCTCGAGGTCACGAAAATTGGCTTCAAGTACATTGGCGAGATCATGGCCCGCGAGGCCGTGCTGGTGGGCGGCGAAGAAAGCGGCGGCATCGCCGTCACGGGCCACGCCCCCGAGCGCGACGGCATCTACATCGGCCTCATGGTCCTCGAAATGATAGCCCAGCGGGGCCTGAGCCTCCAAGCACTTATCGAGGAAATCTACGGGCTCGTGGGCCGCTTCAGCGTGCAGCGCATAGACCTGCACCTGCCCCAGGCCCAGAAAGAGCGCATCGTCGCGGCCTGCACCGCCGGGCAGTACGCCGCCTTCGGCCCCTACCGCGTGGCGCAGACCGAAACCCTCGATGGCTTTAAGTACCACTTCGAGGGTGGCGACTGGGTGCTCATCCGCCCCAGCGGCACCGAACCCGTTCTGCGCATCTACGCCGAAAGCGCCACCCGCCACAGCGCCGAAGCCATCTTGGCTGCGGTAGAGGCAACCGTGATGACATAGGCGAACCTGGTTTCAGGTACACGTAGTAGCTTTACTGCAACCGCCAACCGTACGTAGAGCCTGTCGGCGAAGTACGGCCCATTGCGGGCCGACAGGCTGGGGCCAAATCCCAAACCGTCATGTATTTGACAGCTGACTTACTCAGTCCTTGAACCTGGCGCGGCAGCAGGCTTCGGCCTGCCCCCGGCATCGGGTTGCAACCGGCAGATACCGGTAGCCCATCGGGTTACCTCACGCCGCGTTCCCCCGCTGTTGGTGCTGCGCTGGGTTCTTTTTTTTCCCAGCTTCGTCTATGGGTTCTCAACGGTTTACGGTATCGCCCAACGAGGTGGGGTTTCTGTACAAAAGCGAGGTCTTTAGCCGGAAGCTGGCCCCCGGCCGTTACACCTTTTGGTCACTTGACAACGTGTACCGGCTAGTCAAAATCTCCAACTACCAGAACCAGCTGTACGTTACCAACCAAGAGGTACTCACCAAAGACCGTATCGCACTTCGGTTCTCGTTTTTTGGACTTTGGGCGATAACAGATGCCGAGAAGGCCCTGAGCCACTACGACATTGCCAACCCCGACGCGTCGCTGCAACGCCTGCGCTATCAGGTACAGGTGACTGCCCAGCTACTGCTTCGCGACCGTATTTCGGGCTACGAGGCCGAAACGCTCCTCGACCAGCGTCCCTTGCTAGGTGAGGGGCTCGTTGAAGACCTCAATGCAGAGATTGCCACCCTGGGCGGCACCGCCATTGTGCTCCAGGTCATCGACCTGACCTTCCCCAAGACAATTCAGGACATTTTTGCCAAGCGGCTTGAGGCCAAAGTCAGGGCCCAAGTCGAACTCGAAAACGCCCGCAGTCAGGTCGCGGCTGCCAGGGCATTAAAAAATGCCGCCGAGCTCCTGAAGGGTGACCCCGAAATCCGGTACCTACAGTATCTCGAAACCCTACAAACTATCGCCGCCAAAGGGCGCCACACGTTTGTCCTGAGCCAAGACCCGCCCAAGCTGGGCGCTACACCAGCTTAACGGGCTCGAGTCAACTCCAGCCTGAATGAGTTTGCCTAGCCCTGTAACAGTTCGGCGAATTGGGCAGGCCGTAAGATGCGCGTCTGCTCGAACTGCTTCAGCACTAGCAGGTCTTTATCGCCCGTCAGCAGGATGTCTGCCGCCACAAAACGGCAGAGGTGGAGTACATGGTTGTCGTTGGGGTCACGGCAAACTTCAGGCGCTGGGTCAGTTGGGTGCACTTCTCGGGCATAGGTTCGAATCTGCTCGACAACTCGAAGCACCGTTCCAGTATCCACCCGAAACTTTTCCGCAAAGACGCGGCTGACTTCTTCAAGGATCATAGGACTAGTCACAACCTCGCCGAGTTCCACCGCCTTCTCAAGCACCTGAGCAACGGTTCCACCGAAGCGAAGGGCCGAAATCCAGACATTCGTGTCAACGACCAGGATCACGACACCAAGTCGTACACATCATCATCGGATTGCACACCAGCCTTGTCAAATTCAGGCTTGAGCAGCCGCTGGAGGGCCTCAACGTCTGTCCGAAAGGCCGCTGCTTTCAGCACACGCTCGGCGTACTCGCCGGGCGACAGGCCCGCTGCAGCGGCAGCGGCTTTCACCTTCTCGGCTAGGGCATCGCTCAACGTAAGTTCCAGTTGCATACTTCGGTAACGCACAAACGCTACCCTAAACTACACACAAAGGGCCCGAAACTTCGGGCCCCTTGGCGCACGATGGGCGCTACACCAGCTTAACAGACTTCGAGTCGGAGGGGTCTAGGCCCACGCCCTTCACGTTCATCATGGCCTTCACCTCAAAGGTGCTCTTTTCGCCTTGCGCGAACTGGCCCACTTTGCCCAGGGCGCCCATCACGCCGCCTTTCTCGGCCATGGCCTCGTTTTCGCTCTTGCTGTAGCTGAAGGCCAGGTCGAAGGGCACGGTCTGGGTTTCGCCGGCTTTGATGGCGCGGTTCAGGTTCAGGGTCATCGAGCCCAGGGTGAGCTCTTTGGTCTGCTTTTCTTCGCCGCGGCCGGTGCTCCAGCTTTCGATCAGCTCCAGCTTGAGCTCAAGCAGCTCGAGGTCGCTTTTGCTGGTCAGGGTCACGGTGCCGCTAAAGCTACCGGCGCCTTTCTCAATGGTCTCGGGCACGCTCAGCGACACTTTTACGCCGCCCATGCCCAGCCACAATTTCACTTTCTGGAATAAGCCCATGGTTGATAGGGGTATTTGGGTTAGTGCTGGCAAAACTATAGTGCACTGGTATACAGCGCGTTAGGGGGGCGTAAACTTTTGCTGGGCCCCTGGGTTGGCAGGGCCAGTTGTGTAACGTAAATGTTGCTTCAACGACGTGTTTGGGTTACCTTTTGCCCCAGCAAACCCACCCCGCCCGTTTATGCGCCGCTACGTACCCTTGGCCCTACTCAGTCTAGGGTTCCTACTCGCCGGTTGCGCCGGGCCACGCACCGAGGCCGAACGTTGGGCCGCCCACCGCGGCGCCATACTCATTGTGCGCGACGACTACGGCGTAGCCCACGTGTACGGCAGAACCGATGCCGACGCGGTATTTGGCGTGGTGTACGCCCAGTGCGAAGACGGCTACCGCCGCGTGGTACGCAACTACCGCTGGGCCCTGGGCCGCCTGGCCGAGGTAGACGGCGAAAGCGCCCTCTACAGCGACCTGCGCGCCCGCCTCTACATGACCGATGCCGAAGCCCAGGCCCACTACGGCGCTACCCCCGCCTGGCTGCAACGCCTCTGCCAGGCCTGGGCCGATGCCCTGAACTACTACCAGGCCCAGCACCCCGATAGCCTTAGCGGCCTGCCGCTGCGCTTCGAGCCCTGGATGGCCCTCTACTTTACCGAGGGCTCGATTGGCGGCGACATCGAGGCCGTTTCCCTGCGCCGCCTCGAGGCCTTTTACACCGACAGCAGCCTCACCCTGCTGGCGCCCGAGCCCCAAGACCCCCAGGCCTACGACCCCCCAGGCTCCAACGGCATCGCCCTGGCCGGCAGCCGCACCGCCAGCGGCCACCCCTTGCTGCTCATCAACCCCCACACCAGCTTTTACTTCCGCGGCGAGTACCACATGGCGAGCACCGAGGACCTCAATGCCTACGGGGCCATCACCTGGGGCCAATTCTTTATCTACCAAGGCTTTAACGAGAAGACAGGCTGGATGCACACCAGCAGCGGCGCCGATGCCATAGACGAGTTCGTAGAGATCGTTTCCACCCAGAACGGCCAACTGGTGTACGCCTACGGCGCCGAGCAGCGCCCCCTCCAGGTCGATACCGTGGCCATTGCGGTACGCGACAGCCAGGGCACCCACATCCGGCACTTCCCGCGCTACCGCACCCACCACGGGCCCATCACCCACCGGGTAGATTCGGGCTGGGTGGCAACGGCCCTGCTCTGGGAGCCGGTCAAGGCCCTCGAACAGTCGTACCTGCGCACCAAGCAAACCACCTACGCCGGGTTCGAACAGGTGAGCCGCGGGCTCACAAACTCGTCGAACAACACCGTGTTCGCGAGCGCCGAGGGCACCATTGCCTACCTGCACGCCAACTTCTTGCCCCGGCGCGACACGGCCTTCGACTACAGCCAGCCCGTGCCCGGTGCCAACCCGCGTACCGACTGGCAGGGCCTGCACACCCTCGAAGAGACCATCTACCTGAAAAACCCCACCGTGGGCTGGCTCCAGAACTGCAACTCGACGCCCTTTACCGTCGCGGGACCCGACAGCCCCAGACCCGAAGCCTACCCGCGCTACATGTCGTACGCGCCCGAGAACTTCCGGGGGCTCCTGGCCCGGCGCCTCTTGCCCCAGGCCCGGGGCTTCACCCTCGATAGCCTCATCGCCCTGGCCTACACCCCCACCCTCACGGCCTTCGAGGCCGTCATCCCCGGCCTCATCGCTGCCTACGACGCCCAGCCCGCCCGCTACACCGACCTCGCAGCCGCCATCGACACCCTCAGGGCCTGGCGCTACACCAGCGGCGCCCGGTCGGTGGGCATGACGCTGGCCGAGTATTACGGCAACGCGCTGCTGGCCAGCGCGCCTGTACCCCCCGGCCTGGTGGGCACCGACCGCTTCGTGTACTACGGCACCGGCCTGCCGCCCACCGAGCGCCTGCGCTGCCTGCGCGAAGCACTCGGCAAACTAACCGCCGATTTTGGCCGATGGGACCTGCCCTGGGGCGAGGTCTGCCGCTTCCAGCGCCTCGGCGACGACGATACCCCCCGCTTCGACGACGCCCAGCCCAGCCTGCCCATCGGCCTGGCCAGTGCCCGCTGGGGTGCGCTGGCCTCCTACGGTACCACGACCAACGGCGGCCAGACGAAAAAGCACTACGGCTTCTACGGCAACAGCTTTGTGGCCGTCGTCGAGTTCGGCCCGCGTGTTAAGGCCAAATCGCTCTTGGTCGGGGGCCAAAGCTGCGACCCCCAGAGCCCCCACTTCACAGACCAAGCCGCCCTGTACGCGCAGGGCCGCTTCAAGGACGTAGCCTTCTACCCCGAAGACGTAAAGGCCCGCGCCAAACGCACCTACCGCCCCGGCGACTAGTCCTTGTAGGGGTCGTACTCATCGGCGCCAGCCATGGCCACGCCCAATGGCCGCAGCGTGTGCCGCACCGTCACGGTGCCCACGTGGTGCGCCAGCACGTCGGCCAACGACTTGTACACCTCGGGCGCCTCGTCGGCACCGCCACCCCGCAGTTCAATCCGCTGGGCTTTGAGCCGCGCCCGCACTTCGGCGTAGTCGATGAGGCCTTTTTCGGTACGCACTGGGTACTTTTTGCCATCGGGCCCACGCTTCCACCTCACCGAACCCGCAGCCTTCCGCCGCGAGAGCACCCGGCCCGCACCGTGTACCGTGCTGTAGAGCCCTGCCGCCGATTCTGCCGACGCCAGCCCCTCCACAATCACCGAGCTATCGGCCATGTTGGCCCCAACAAAGCCCAACTGGCCCGGGAAGGCCGGGGTACAGCCCTTGCGCACCACCCAGAACTGTTCGCCAAAGTGGGTCTCCCGCCAGGCGAAGTTGTGGTGGTTGTGCACGGTCTCGGTCGCTTCTGCGCCCAGCAGCCCCAGCACGGTGTCTACCACCACGTCGCGGCCCGCGTAGGCATAGTCGCCGGCCAGGGCCAGGGCTTCTAGGTAGGCCTGCCCCAGCTCGGTGGTGGTGTCAAGTAGGATCGGCGGGCCGTTCATAGGCCCTTCGTTGGCGTGGTCGTCAAAGCCCAGGCCTTGGTGCAGGGCAATAAAACCCGTGGTGGTCTTGTGGCCAAAACCCCGCGAACCAAAATGTACACCCACCCAGAGCCAGCCCTCCTCGTCCTGAAACAGGTCGACAAAGTGGTTCCCTGAGCCCACCGTGCCCAGTTGGTTGGCCGCCAGCCGCGCCAGTTTCCGTTGGGGGGCGAAGGGCGCCAGGGCGATGGCCTCGAGCACTGGGTGGTCAATCGGCTTGGGGTTGGGCCGACCAACGCCAAAGCCAATGTGCCGCACAATGTCGTCCATCACCTTGCCAATGTGCACACTCCGGGCCGGCAGGTTGGTCCGCACCGCCTTGTTGCCACAGGCGATGTCGAAGCCCACGCCCGAGAGCGACACGTGGCGCCGGTAGGCTACAGCACCGCCAATGGGGTGGTTGTAGCCATAGTGGGCATCGGCGGTGAGTACCCCGTAGTCGTCGGGGCCCACACACTGCTTGAGTTGGGCGATAGCGTTGGCATCAATAAGCGCTTCGCCAAAGATTTTCAGGTTGTTCATTGGTCAGGTACCAGGGGTAGGTGGGGTGGGGTCTTGGGGTGCGGCAGGCGTGGGGCTGTGGGGCCACCCGTCGTCGGGTTCGCCCACAGCCGCGCCTTGGGGCAGGTCGCCTTGGGGGGCCGGTTGGCCAGTTGGGGTTGGGTCTTCTAGCAGCAGACGCAGGAACAGCAGTCGCATACAGGTACAGGGTTAGAGTGAACTATAGAAAGGACAACGGGGGCCAAAACGCCAACCGCCGCCAAGCGCTAGGGCCGGGCGGCGGTCAGAGGGCTGGGGCAACACCCCGCCAGAAAAGGTCGAGGTTACCGCAGGCTCGTACGCCCGGCCGTGCTGCGTTTGCAGCGGGCAATGGTCTGGGGCATGGCGTTGCGGTACATGGTTTTACCTATTGAGTCTGTAAAGTTCGGTGGGCTCGCGCAAGAGGTGCAAGCGCTCTACAAAAACTTAACCTAGGCCCTGGGCCTACCCGTAAACCACGGGGCAGCGGCAGCTAGCGTTCCGGCACATCGTGCGGTGCGGGCCTGCCGTCGCGGGCTGCCCGTAACGCCTCGACGTAGGCGATGACCTCTGCGTAGTGGATGGCGCCGCCCATGTTGGGGTGGTCGCCGGCCAGGAAGTCCTCCCACGTTAGCCGTTGGGCCTGCCAGGGGGGCTGGGTTGCGTCGCAGTACAGCCAGCTAGTGTAGATGAGGTAGCCCTCGGGGTATACGGTGAGCTCGGCGCACCATTCGGGGTTCGTGGCAGTCCAGGTGCGCATAGCTAGTCGGCGTACCGCACCAGGGTTTCGATCGGGACACCATACGGGCTCAGCACCGCGCGCCCGGCCAACGATTCGAGTTCGACCAAAAAGGCAAAGCCCGCCACCCGCGCGCCCAACTCGTGGGTCAGCTTGGCGGCAGCGCTGGCCGTACCACCGGTGGCCAGCAGGTCGTCGTGGATGAGCACCCGGTCGGTTTTCTGCAGGGCATCGCGGTGCATTTCCAGGGCGGCGTTGCCGTACTCTAGGTCGTAGGTGACGTCTACGGTGGCGGCAGGCAGCTTGCCGCGCTTGCGCACGATGACAAACCCCGCCCCCAGGGCCTGCGCCAGTTGGGGCCCGAGCAAAAACCCTCGGCTTTCGATGCCCACCACCTTGGTAATGCCTTGGGCGGCAAAACGCTCTGCCAGGCCCGCCACACACCCGGCCACCAGCTGGGGCTCGAGCCAGATGGGGGTAATGTCTTTGAACGAGATACCCGGTTTCGGGAAGTCGGGCACCACACGGATGGCGCCTCTAAGCTGCTGGGCTAACGTGGGGCTCTGCACAGCGGTAAAGGTAGGGCCTACCGGTACTGGATGAGGTCCCAGAGATTGCCGTACAAATCTTCAAAGACAGCCACCGTTCCGTAGGGCTCTTCGGCGGGCAGGCGGATGAAGCGGACGCCCCCAGCCGTCAGTCGCTGGTAGTCGGCCCAGAAGTTGTCGGTCTGCAAAAACAGAAACACCCGCCCACCGGTCTGCTGCCCGACTGCCGCCACCTGGGCAGCGGTAGCCGCACGGGCCAGCACCAGGCTACACGAATCTGGTCCTGGGCTCACGACCACCCAGCGCTTGCCCCCGCCCAGGTCGGTGTCTTCCAGCAGGGTAAAGCCCAGGGTACCCACGTAGTAGGCAAGTGCCGCGTCGTAGTCGTGCACCACGAGCGCCACGTGGTTTAGTCGTTGGGCCATACCTACTAACCGGGTTAGTCGAACACAAGGTAGGGGGCCAGCCGTGCCCAGGTGCCCGGCGGTACCCCCGCCAGGGCGGCCAGGTCGGCCATCGACCCATAGGGGCCGTGCTGGGCCCGGTAGCGCACCAACCGGCGGGCCAGGCTGTGGCTCAGGTAGGGGTGGGCGGCGATCTCGACCTCCGTGGCGCGGTTGATGTGCAGGTGGGGGTAGGGCCCCAGGTCGGCGGCAATGAAAAACCACTGGCGCAGGTCGCGCTGCAGGGTGTCGTGCAGGCCGTACACCTCGTCGAGCTGGCCCAGGGAATGGAAAAACCCCAGCGCGGTGCGGCGCTCCACAATGCGGCGGGCCAGCGCGGGCCCAATGCCCGGCAGGCTGGCCAGGGCCAGGGTATCGGCACGGTTGAGG
>JANRLA010000093.1:0-8501 GCA_033763015.1 Bacteroidia bacterium | reverse complement strand
GTGTGCCCTGTGTTGGCCACCACCCACAGCAGCGAAGGCTTGAACCAAATGACGTACAACCGGTGCATCGGCACCCGGTACTGCGCCAACAACTGCCCCTACAAGGTGCGCCGCTTCAACTGGCTCGACTATACGGGCACCGACAAGCTGGCCCAAGCCCAAACCGGCATCCACGTTGAAGATCGCTTCAAGTACAACCCCACCGATAGCCTAGGCCGCCTGGTGCTCAACCCAGACGTTACCGTGCGCGCCCGTGGGGTGATGGAAAAGTGCACCTTCTGCGTACAGCGCCTGCAGGCTGCTAAACTGGAGCTCAAGAAAACCGGTGCTGCCCCCAAAGACGGCGATTTCGAAACTGCCTGCAGCCAAAGCTGCCCCAGCGGCGCCATCATCTTTGGCGACCTGAACGACCCGGAAAGCCAAGTGGCCAAAGCCTACGCGGCCACCCGCAAGTACTTGGCCCTAGAGGAGGTGAAAACCCTGCCGAAGGTGGCCTACATGGTAAAAGTGCGCAACCCTAACGATACAGCTAACGCTTAAGCACACGCGCAATGGCCTACGAAAACTCACACCGCGATGCGCTAATCCTCGGCGAGAAGACCTATGGTCAAATCACCGACGAGATTATCCACCCCATTGTTAGCAAGCCTCCCATGCTGTGGTGGATGGCGTTTGGGCTCTCGGCCACCCTCGCCGGTATCGGCACCCTGGCTATCCTGCACACCATCACTACCGGTATTGGCGCTTGGGGCCTGAACAAGACCGTCAACTGGGCGTGGGACATCACCAACTTCGTTTGGTGGGTCGGTATCGGCCACGCGGGCACCCTCATTTCGGCCGTATTGCTGCTCTTCCGCCAGAAGTGGCGCATGAGTATCAACCGCGCCGCCGAGGCCATGACCATTTTTGCCGTTATCTGCGCGGCGCTCTTCCCCGGCATTCACATGGGCCGGATTTGGGTGGCGTTTTGGGTGCTGCCCCTGCCCAATACCCACGGCTCACTCTGGGTCAACTTCAATAGCCCCTTGCTTTGGGACGTATTTGCGATTTCAACCTACTTCACCGTATCGCTGGTCTTCTGGTACACAGGTCTTATCCCTGACTTTGCCACGGTACGCGACCGCGTTAAAACCAAGATTGGTAAGGTGGTGTACGGGGCCCTGAGCTTCGGGTGGTCGGGCAGCGCCAAGATGTGGCAGCGCTTTGAGAGCGTTTCGCTGATTCTGGCGGGTGTCGCTACCCCGCTGGTGCTTTCGGTACACACCATCGTGAGTTTCGACTTTGCCACGTCGGTCATCCCCGGCTGGCACACCACCATCTTCCCGCCCTATTTCGTTGCTGGGGCCATTTTCTCGGGCTTTGGCATGGTGCTCACCCTGCTTATTGTCACGCGCAAGGTGCTCAACCTACAGGACTACATCACCCAGGCGCACATCGATGCCATGTGCTACGTCACCTTGGCCACGGGCCTGATGGTGGGCTTGGCCTACGGTACAGAGTTTTTCACGGCCTTCTATTCGGGCAACAACTACGAGACCTACACCTTCTACAACCGGGCGTTCGGGCCCTTGGCGTGGGCCTACTGGGTCATGATTGGCTGCAACGTGATTACCCCGCAATTCTTCTGGTTCAAGAAGGTGCGCGAAAACATGCTGGTGGTGTTCATCCTGAGCATTTTCGTCAACATCGGCATGTGGTTCGAGCGCTTTGTTATCATCGTGACCTCGCTCTACCGCGACTACCTGCCCAGTAGCTGGACCTCGTACATGCCCACCTTCGTAGAGCTGGCCATTTACCTGGGCACCCTGGGCATTTTCATGACGCTCTTCCTGCTCTTTGCCCGCTTCTTCCCCGTCATTGCCATTGCCGAGGTGAAGTCGATCTACAAGTCCTCGAGCAGTGCTGCGCGCAAGAAAACCATCGAAGCCAATGCCGACCGCATCGAACTCCAGCCGGTGCAGGTTGCTACCGCTGCCAACGGCAGTACTGTAGCTTTGGAAAGTGCCTACCACCACCCCGATCAGCCGACTGCTTAAGCCATGACCGTACGCGACAACTACCTGTTGGGGGTATACGACGACGAGGAGAAAGTACTCGATGCCGTGGATGAGCTGCAGCGCCGCGGCTTTCGGATCGAAGACGTTTTTTCGCCGTTTCCCATCCACGGGCTCGACCCCAAACTGGGCCTGAAGAAATCGCGGCTACCCCGGGTGGCATTCTGGGCTGGTATGGTGGGCGGCTCGTCGGCGCTCTTCATGCAGTGGTATATGCTGGCGCACGACTGGAAGATGGACATTGGCGGCAAGCCGTTTTTTGCGGCCCCCAGTTTCATTCCTGTCACCTTCGAGTTAACCGTACTCATCGCCTCGCTGACGATGGTGGGCACCTACCTGTACGTCAACCGGCTCTCGCCGGCCTGGAAAGTACAGTTGGCCGACATCCGCCAGACCGATGACCGCTTCGTTGTATTGGTCAAGAAGCCACTCGACGATTCGACCCTTGAGGCCCTACGGCAGGCATTTGCCGCCACCGGGGCACTCGATACCCGCGATACGGAGCTAACCATCCTTGAAACCGAAATTCAAAAGGGCACGGCAGTCGTTCATGCCCACTAACTCCTCCGCCATGCTGCACCGCTACCGTTTTTTGGCTCTACTGGTTGGGGTAAGTCTTTTGGGCACTGCCTGCCGCCACACCAGTACCCCATTGGCCGAGGCCCCCGCGCCCCAAAAGCCTACCAACACGGGGCTTGAGTACGCGCCCGATATGTACCACTCCATCCCCCTGGAGCCCTATTCGCAGTATGTGAACAAGGAGTATTTCCCCGGGGGCTACAACGCCTACTACCAAGAGGCCTACGGCAACGGCGGCAACGCACAGGCCCCGGTAGCCGGTACCGTGGCACGCGGCAAAATGGACTACTACTTCGCCATCCCCATGAGTAACGAGGGGTACGAAGCCGCCGCAGCGTTGGTAAACCCACTGCCGAACGACGATGCCACCCGTGCCGAAGGCAAACGGCTGTACACCCTGTACTGCATCCAATGCCACGGTGAAAAGGGCGATGGCAACGGCAGCATCCCTACGGCGGGCAAGTTCCCGAACCCGCCCTCTTACTCGGGCGACCAACTCAAGAACCTGCCCGAGGGCAAGGCCTTTTACTCCATCACCTACGGCAAGAACCTGATGGGCTCGCACGCCTCGCAGCTTAACCCCACCGAGCGGTGGCAGGTTATCCGGTACGTGCAAACCTTCCAGCGGCAGGGCCAGGCCGCGCCAGCCGCAGCTGCTACGGCCACCAAGTAATGCCGGGCCCACTTCTCTAGACATCCAACCCACCCACCTACGAACCGACCGCACCATGGCTTCGCACCACCCGGCCCACGTTCAAATCGTTGAGCAGTTTACGGCCCCCCGGAACTCGAACGCCATCATTTACAGCCTGCTGGGGATTGGCGTTGTGCTGTTTCTCCTGGGCCTGCTCTTCCCCTTTCCGGCGACACACGGCGCTGACGACCACGGCGGCGGGCACGGTTCGGCAGGGGCATCCGTCACGCTGGTGGCCCAGCACGAAGGCGAGGCTACTACCCACGACAGCACCCATACCGATAGCGCCGCTCACGCAGCCCCCCACGGTGCATCCGCCGACCACGCAGCTGGCACTGCACACACAGCCGCCGCAGACCATGGCGCCGAAGCCGGTGGCCACCACGCTGCACCTACCCAGGGGCAGCGCATCTGGGCCAACCTGCTAATCTGTGGGTTTATGTTTACCGGTGTAGGGCTCATGAGCCTGTTCTTTTTGGCGGTTAGCTACGTTACCGATGCCGGCTGGATGTCTGTTATTCGCCGCGTGGCCGAGGGTATGTCGTTCATGCTGCCGGTAGGTGTCGCGGTAATGCTGCTCGTTGTATTTGTCGGGGCGCCGTACCTCTACCACCACTGGTGGCCCACCGCAGGGCACAACCCTTTGGTCGAAGACCCCATTTTGGCTAAAAAGACCTGGTGGCTGGGGGTACCCAAGTTCTACCTCCGCACCCTTGTTTACGCCGTGCTTTGGCTGGGCTTCTGGTGGTGGATTCGCCGCGTGTCGCTGGCCGAAGACAAAGCAACTACCGACATGCGGGGCCGTCTGGTGCGTGTGGCCGCACCGTTCGTCATTGTGTTTGCCCTCTCGTGGTCGGCTGCGTCGTGGGACTGGGTCATGAGCCTGGAGCCCCACTGGTTCTCAACCATGTTTGGCGTGTACACCTTTGCCTCCATTTTCGTAACCACCCTGGCGCTGCTCACCATTTGCTCGGTGTACCTCAAGGCCAATGGGCTCTTGCCGGTCTTTAATAACAGCCACCTCCACGACCTGGGCAAGTTTGTCTTTGCCTTCAGCATTTTCTGGACCTACATCTGGTTTTGCCAGTTCCTGCTCATCTGGTACGCCAACATCCCCGAAGAGACGCAGTATTTCGTAGACCGTCTGGGCCAGTTTAACAAGTACGATGGCCCGTACGTGGGCTATTTCTTCGGTGGGTTTGTCATCTGTTTCGTCGTACCCTTCTTCGGGCTCATGACTGCAGGCAGCAAGCGCATTGCCTACTACCTCTCCATTGTCGGCCTGGTCATTGTGCTCGGTCACTGGATCGACATCTCTCAGATGGTGTTGCCCGGTGTGCTGGGCCCCTACGGCGGCTTCGGCTTCATTGAGCTAGGCCTGTTCGTATTCTTCTTGGGGCTCTTTTTCCTCGTAACGCGGTACGGTCTGGCGCAGGCGCCACTCATTGCCCGCAACGACCGGTACCTGAAAGAGAGCATCCTGCACGAATACCACTAGTCGGCACCGGCAGGTAACAGCGTGGGTACTAGCGGCACGCGCGGCGCGTTATTGCCCCACAGGAATGACTGGTAGCGAATGGCGAAGCGACAAATTCACCCTGCGCTACGGCAGATCGGCAACGATGGCGACCTGGCCGAGCGTACGCTGCCCAACGGCCTGCGGCTGATCCACCGCCCGAGCGCCAGCACCCGGTTGGTGCACGTGGCCGTTGTACTCGATGTCGGTTCGCGCGACGAGGCGCCCGACCAGTTTGGGTTTGCCCATTGCCTGGAGCACATGGCCTTCAAGGGCACGGCCAAGCGCAAGTCGTACCACATCCTTACGCGCATAGATTCGGTTGGCGGCGAGCTCAACGCCTTTACTACCAAAGAGAAGGTTACCTACCACGCCACCGTGACCGCCGAGCACCTGGATAGGGCACTCGAGCTCTTGGCCGATATCACCTTTGGGCCCACCTTCCCGGCCCACGAGCTCGAAAAGGAAAAGCGCGTCATCGCCGACGAGATCGACAGCTACCGCGACGACCCCGAGGAGGCCATTTTCGAAGACTTCGATGCCCACCTCTACGGCGACCACCCCCTAGGCCATACCATCCTGGGCACCCGCAGCACCCTGGCCGCTGCCAGCCCCCAGTCGCTCCACGCCTTTTTGCACCAGGCCCTGGCGCCCGGGCGTGTGGTGGTCTCGATCGCCGGCAATGCCTCGCCTGCCCAGGTGTTCGCCCTCGCCGAACGGTACTTCGCCGACTACCCCCTCCCGGGCAGTGCTCACCACCGGCAGGCCCCCAGGGTTACGGTACCTGGCCCCAGCACCACCCGGATGGGCATTCAGCAGGGGCACCTCATCTGGGGTGGCGAGGCCTACGCACTCACCGACCCCGCCTACCTGCCCTTTTCGCTGCTGACGTACTACCTGGGTGGCCCCAGCATGAACAGCCGCCTGGCCCTTTCGGTCCGCGAGCGCCACGGGCTTACCTACAACATCCAGACGTACAACCAGCCCTTTGCCGATACTGGCATCTGGGGGGTGTACGCCGCCAGCGAACCCGGCTACCTGCCCCGCATTGAGCAGCTGGTGCAACGCGAGTTTGATGCCCTGCTCGCCGGGCCCCTGCCCACCACCACCTTCGAGCGGCTGAAGCGCCAGTTTGTCGGTAGCCTCATCATTGGGCACGAAAGCCTGTTTCACCAGCTCTTGGCCCAGGCCAAAGACTTGCTCGACGTGGGCCGCTGCGTTACGCTCGAAGAGCTGGTCGCGGCTTACGAGCGCCTCACCCCCCACGACCTTTACGCCGCCGCGAAGGCTCGTCTGGCCCCCGAGGCCCTTACCCAACTGCGCATCCTGCCCTCGCCCGATGCCTAGCCTGTACCGGGCACCCCGCAGCTGGCACGAGGCCGTTTTGCGCCTGGCGGTGCTGGGCACTTTTGTAGGCCACGGCACCCTGTGCTTCACGCTGCGGGCCGACTGGGCCGGGTTTCTTACGTACTGGGGGGTATCGCTCGAGGCGGCCCAACGCCTGATGCCCGTTATCGGGGCGCTCGATTGGCTAATTGGTCTATCAGCCCTCGTGCGCCCGGTACCCGTACTGCTGCTCTATGGCGCCGGTTGGGCTTTTTTGGCGGCGCTTATGCGGCCCCTTACGGGGCAGTCGTGGCTCGAGTTTGTAGAGCGGGCAGCCAATTGGGGCGCCCCATTGGCCTTGTGGCTGTTGGTACGCTACTCCGGCGTGTCTTCCAAGAGCCGTAGGTTGGCGTAGCCTACCCTGACCCGCAACCAGTCCTCCAGCTTCTGGTGAAGGGCCTTCTTTTGGGCCGGTTTTAGCCCTTTCTGCCACGTGACCACGACCACGGGCAGGGTATCGAGCGTAGTACGGGCGGTGGCCAGGTCGCTTCGGTAGGCGCGTGCGTAGGCTACGCTGGCTACCTCGGGGTACTGTATCTGCACCTCGCGCTGCAGCTGCTCAAAGTCGAGGGTGCCACCGTAGCGTGCGGCAGCGGCCTGCTCGCCGGCCCGCCGCTCGTCTTCAAGCCGACGGTTGATTTCGAGCACTTGCAATACGTTGTCCAGGATTTCTTTCCGAATCCGGTTTTGGGCGTCGGGCGGCACATCCATCTGCACCAGATCGAGGCGGTAGCGCTCCAGCCGGTACTTGGGCAGTAGCTGGGTAAGGCGCGGGATGCTGTCGGTGGGAATGGGCGGCCCGAGCACAAAGACCTTGAGCGTGCGCACCGAGTCGTGGGCTACAATTTCGTGGTTGAACACTTCGCGGTCGCCCACTTCGATGTGTTCGGCAATGAAGCGCTCCACCCGCCGGCGCAGGCCCGCTTCCACAATCAGGTCGTAGAACAGCACCCCTGCTGGTATCAGCACCACGACCACCAGGCCTGCAATGGCCCGGTTCCAGCGCCGCGTTTGGGCCTTGTCGCGGTAGGCCACGTGCGGAAACCGTAAGACCTGCACCACCAGGTACGTGGCCAGCGCAATGAGCACAGCGTTGAGGAAAAACAGGTAAAACGCCCCCAGGAAAAACCCGATCCGGCCCGTGGCCAACCCAAAGGCAGAGGTGCACAGCGGCGGCATGAGCGCCGTTGCAATGGCCACGCCCGGTATGGCATTGCTTTTTTCGGTGCGTGAGATGGCAATAATGCCCGCCATGCCCCCGAAAATGGCAACCCCGGCATCGAGCAGGGTGGGCCGTGTTCGGGCAGTCATCTCAGGCGTTACATCGCCCAAAGGGCTTACCAGGAAGTACACCGTCGCCGTCAGCAGGGCAACCCCGATGTAGAGCCCAAAGAGCCGCGTAGCCTTGGCCAGTACCTGCCGGTGGTTGATACCCACCCCCAGCCCAATGCCCAGAATGGGCGACATTAGGGGCGAAATGAGCATTGCGCCGATGATGACGGCCGGCGAATTGGTATCCAGCCCTATCGAGGCCAGCAGCGCGGCCGCGATGAGGATCCACATCTCAGAGCCCTTGAGCACCGTGCCGCCTTGCAGCGCACGTATGGTCCCCTCGATGTCGGTACCCGGCGTGATGTCGAAGACACGGTACAAGCGGAGCACCCGGTACACGACCTGTAGGGGCGCTAGCGCCCGCTGCACGAGGAGCTTTAGGAATCGTATCATACAACCCTGAAAGTAGGGCTTACCCTTTCCCCGTGGCCCGGAGTAGAAAATCATTGACGGGCCGGGCGGCCTGGTAGTAGCTCACCAGCCGGTCGGCAAACGTGGGCGCAAGGGCGTCGGCTTCAGTAAGGTCGGCCCCGAAGTAGAACTGCTTGTTCTTGAGGATGGGCAGCGTATCGGCCAGCTCCTCAAACCCTTTGGGGGCTCGCTTAAGCGCCTCACCTTCGATGCCCGCAAAGTGGCGGGTAAAGTCCTTGGCGCCGATGAGCGCCTGCCAGGTGGTGGGTTCAGCGGCAATCTCCTCGCGGATGGCCTTCAGGTCGGCGGGTTCGGGCATGTAACTGCCCCCACCCACCCAGTTGCCGCCCGCCCCGAGGTGGAAGTAAATGCCGGCCATGCCACCGTTTTTGCCCAGGTGCGAAAAGACCGCGGCCGCCTGCGTTTTGTAGGGCGACTTATCGGCCGAAAACCGGATGTCGCGGTTCAGCCGGAAGATGCACTTCTTGGCCTCTTGCCCCTGTAGCCGGGGGTCGATGGCCTGCAGCTT
>JANRLA010000092.1:0-1728 GCA_033763015.1 Bacteroidia bacterium | reverse complement strand
ACCTGTAGCCCGGGCACCAGCGTCTTGAGCTGCGCCGAATCGATTTGAATGGGCGTGTAGCCGGGTGTAGCCTCGGCGGCGGGCCCTGCCGAAGGGCTTTGGTCGGTTGGTTTGGGTTGGCAGGCGCTGGCGAGTAGCAGGAGGCCTACAAGGGCGGGGGTGAGGTTACGCATCGGGGGTGTAGTTCAGTTCAGACGAATGGTCGTGCAAAAGTTGCAAAAGCTTGGCTTCGGTGGCCGCTAGGCTTTCGGTGCTTTGGCCCCCGGCGGCATTGTAGTGGCCCCCCCCGGCGAAGTGGCCGGCCAATTTGGCGGCCGAAAACTGGCCCACGCTCCGAAAGCTGAGCTTCACCTGGTCGGGGTATTCAATCAAAATAACCCCCAGGTTCATGCCCCGTATGCCCAGCGCGTAGTTGACAATGCCCTCGGTATCGCCGGGCACAACCCCAAAACGGGCCTGCTCCTGGGCCGAGAGCGTGATGTAGGCCGTGCGCAGCTCGGGCAGTACCCGCAGTTTTTCGCTCAGGCAGTAGCCCAAGAGCCGGGTGCGGCGCTCGGTGTAGCTGTCGTATACCCGCCGATGAATGCGTTGGACGTCGGCCCCGGCTTCGAGCAGCTCAGCCACCACCCGGTGCACGGCCGCGGTAGTGCTACTGAAGCGGAACGAGCCCGTGTCGGTCATCAGGCCCGTGTACAGGCACGTGGCCTGGGCTGCCGTGGGCTGCCACTGGGGGTCGAGCGCCGAGAGGAACCGGTACACCAGCTCGCACGTCGAACTTGCCTCGGTATCGAGGTAGGGGTACTGGGCAAAGCCCTCGTTTTCGAGGTGGTGGTCAATGTTGACGATCTGGCCCCGGTAGCCGCGCAGCCGTTCGGCCAGTGCCTCGGTGCGGGCCCACTGCCCAAAGTCGAGGGCAAAGAGCCAGGGGTATTCGCCGAGCGCGGTTTCGATGCGCTCGGCTGCCGCGGGGTGATCGGCGACAACGGTAGCGCCGGGCAGCCACGTGAGGTAGTCGGGCACCGCCGAGGGGGTAATCACCGTAACCTGATGGCCCCGTGCCGCCAGGTAGTCGGCCAGGCCCAGGCTGCTGCCCATCGCGTCGCCATCGGGCCGTACGTGGGTTACGATGGCAATGCGTTGCGCGGTGGCAAAGGCCGCCCTCAGGGCTTCGAACATGCGGCTAAGGTAAGGGGGAGGGGTAACCTACGGGTTGCTATCGGTCGCTGGCACTGCCTGCACCCTCGCGGGGCAGGTTCAGGTAGGGCTCAACGGCGTCGAGGTCGGTCTTAGGTGTGCCGTCCTCGCAAGGGATATCGGTCTTGAACTCGTAGTAGATGCGTTGGCGTAGCCCTACGGTTTCGCTTTTGTACGTCAGCTTTTGTAGGATGAACGGCATCACTTCGGCCACCTCAGGGCGGTTGGCGCGCAGGATGCGTACCTCGGCAACCACGCCTACGCTGTCGGTACGCACCAGGGTAAGCTCTACCACGGTATGGATGAGCCCACAGATCTGGGCGCTGCGCAGCTCGCGGCGCAGGAACACGGCCTGGGCTGCGTCGCCGTCGATGTAGACCGGCGCCACGTCCGGCGGAACGCCCCGGTTGGTGTGGCTACCCGCGTGGGCCGAGTCGGGCCGCAGGTCGCCTTGGCTGGCATACACCGGTTTGGGCACGGGCGGGGGCGCATAGCCCGGGTTTTCGCGCGCCGGGGGCGTGTTGCGAGTATCGG
>JANRLA010000091.1:0-13503 GCA_033763015.1 Bacteroidia bacterium | reverse complement strand
GTGATAGGGGGGCAGGCTATAGCGCCCCTGTTGCTGCCGGTAGCCTGTGGCCAGCTGCGTAGTGACCTCGGTAGCGCTGAGCATACCGCTGCTGTTCATGCCACAGGGCTGTAGTATTTTCTCTTGCAGTAGCTGGGCATAGGGCATGCCCGCCACCCGCTCGAGTAGCAGGCCTAGGAGTAGGTAGTTGGTGGGGCTGTAGCGAAACTGTGTGCCTGGGCTGTGGCTGAGTGGCGTGTACTTGACCATCTCGATGAGCTGTAGCGGGCTCATCACTTCGCGGGTGCGGCGCTGGTAGGCGGCGGCATCGGTATAGCTAGCGAGCCCACTGCTGTGCTGCATAAGCTGCTGCACCGTGATGGCGCCGATGGCAAAGCCCTGGTATTCGCGCAGCACCTGGGCCACGCGCGTATCCAACTGTAGCTTGCGCGCCTCGATGAGTTGCAGGGCCAGCACCGCCGTGAAGCATTGTGTGAGTTCGCCAATGGCATAGCGTGTATCGGGGCCACAGACCACGCCAAAGTTGCGGTTGGCCAGGCCATAGCCTTTGTGATGGATGACCTAGCCCGCACGGGCCACGAGCACCGTGCCGCTAAACTGCTGGCGCAGGACGTAGTCGTTCACCGCCTCGTCCATACGGCGGCTGACCTGGGCCTGGGTAGTGGCCACTAAGGCAAACAGGAGCAATGTGAGGACGCAACGCATGGCCAACGGGGCCTGCAACTTACATAATCCGGCCTAGGATTGGGCCTGGCCCTCGCGCAGGCAAATGCGCTGCAAGCTGAGGCAGCGGCCTGTGGCTGTGCTAATCTCGGTGTGTATGCCGCAAAGCTGATGGGCACCCTGTGCCAGTTCGTATTTCTGGGGTATCTGCAGCAAGAAACGCTGGAGGGCTGTTTCGGGGTGCATGCCGATGACGCTGTGCAAGGGGCCTGTGCAGCCCACGTCGGTGATGAAGCCCGTGCCCTGGGGCAGGATGCGCTCGTCGGCCGTTTGCACGTGGGTGTGGGTGCCGGCCACCACGCTGACGCGGCCATCGAGATACAGCCCCATGCTGATTTTTTCGGCGGTGGCCTCGGCGTGCATATCGACAAAGATGAGTGGGGTTTCTTTGCTCAGCTCGGCCAGTGCCCAGTCGGCTGTGCGAAAGGGGCATTGGATGGGGTTCTGAAAAAACACCTGGCCCCTCAGGTTGAGCACGCCCAGCTTGAGGCCCAGGGCCTGCAGCTCGTAGACGCCATAGCCCCAGCCAGGGGCGCCTTTGGGGTAGTTCATGGGCCTGAGCAGGCGCCGCTCTTTGGCCATGTAGGGGAAGATGAGGTGCTTGTCGAAGCTGTGGTCGCCGCCAGTGAGCACGTCTACGCCACTGCGCAGCAGTTTGCGGCACAGGTGCTCGTTGAGGCCCTTGCCCTGGTGCATATTCTCGCCGTTGGCGATGCAGAAGTCTACGCCCAGGCTGGCGCGCAGTTGGGGCACCGCTGCGCAGGCCAACGCCACGGCCCGTTCGCCGACGATGTCGCCGACGCAGAGTACACGAAGGGTTGCTGCCGACATGCCCCGCCCTTAGCCCTCGGTTTCAGCTTCGGGGTCCAGGTGCCAATCTTCGGGGCTCAGCTCGGCTTTCAGGCGGTCGTACTGCTCAAAATCGTACTCGGGCATCAGCTCGTCTTTCACGTGGCCGATGACTGAATTGAGCGAGCTGATGAACTTATTGAAGTCCTCCTTGTACAAGAAGATCTTCTGCTTCTGAAAGCCTTCGCCGTCTTGCTGGCGCTTGCGTTCGGTAATGGTGATGTAAAAATCGTTGCCTTTGGTGGCACGTACATCGAAAATGTAGGTGCGCTTACCGGCGCGCACTTTCTGCGAGAATACCTCGCGCTGCTCCCTGAACTTATCCACGTAACTGCCCACTCACACACTAGGGTGCGTAAAGATAGTACTGCCCGTTGGTACCCGGTTCTGAAAGCGTGCGCAAACGAAATGGCAGTAGCTTGCGTTTAGAGTTCAAACATCGAAAGACGATGACCATTTACACCGAAGTGACCCCCAACCCCGCGAGCCTAAAGTTCGTGGTCGAAACCATACTGCTGCCCACCGGCACCGCCGAGTTTACCACCCCCGCCGCAGCGGAGGGCAAATCGGTACTGGCCGAAAAGCTGTTTGTGTACCCCTTTGTGACCAATGTGTTCATTGGCCGCAACTTCGTTACCGTCACCAAGACCGATAGCGCCCGCTGGGAAGACGTCATCCCGGTCGTGAAAGACGAAATCAAGCGCGTACTGGCCGAGCACAGTGTCGTTGTGGCAGGCTCTGACTACGTAGCCCCCAGCGCCGAGGGCGATGCTATCGTACAGCGCATCCAGCAAATCATCGAAGAGCAGGTGCGCCCGGCCGTGGCCATGGACGGCGGCGACATTGTGTACGAAGGCTTCGACGAAGGCACGGTCAAACTCCGCCTGCGCGGTTCGTGCTCGGGCTGCCCCAGCTCCATGCTTACGCTCAAGGCGGGCATTGAGGGCCTCTTGACCCGCATGGTGCCCGAAGTAAAGGCCGTAGAGGCCATCTAGTCCCAACAGGGTTGTAGCGCTGGCAGCCGTGCCACTGGGTGCGGAGGCAACGGCTACGCCGCGACGGGGTCGAACTGCAGGTACTTGCTCTTGGTAACCACGTGTGCGTCGAGCGCGCGCATGATGGAAAAGAGCCCGAAAAACGTACGGTTGATGAACAGGTACTCTTTGCTGCCCCGCACCTCGCGCAGTTTGGCGATCTCTTTGCCCAGGGCGGCCACTTCTTCGTAGTACGACTCGTCGCCGAAGTAGAACTCGCCCAGCGAAAGGGGCTTACTCATGAGCTGGATGAGCCGAGCAAACAGGGGCGTTAGGTACGCCAGGCGCTCGGGGGTGTCGTCTTCGCGGATGATGCTCAGCTTGCGCAGGGCGGCATCGGTGGTCTGGGGGTCGTTGTACAGGTTGGGGTCGGCCAGCTTGAAGTAGTCGTCGTAGACGGCGCCAGAAAACGTTTTGGTACAGCCAAAATCTAAGAGGCCCACGGTACCATCGAGCCGGAAGAGGAAGTTGCCGGGGTGGGGGTCGGCGTTTACGCGCTTGAGTACGTGCACCTGGTGCTCGTAGAGGTCCCACACCGTTTGGGCCACTTGGTTCTTGAGGGCTTGGCTGGGGTTTTCGTCTAGAAACGGGCGCAGGTGCAGGCCCTCAAGCCAGCTCATGGTGAGCACACGCTTGCCCGAATACTCGGGGAAGTAGTCGGGGAACTCGACGCCGGGCAGGTCCTGGCAGGCGTCCTTGAAGGCCATCGACGAAGCCAACTCGTAGGTGTAGTCGGTTTCTTCGAGCAGCTTGCTCTCGACCTCCTCGAAATAGGGCTCCATCTCCTTGGCCGAGGCCTTGACGAAGGTGGGGGCAAACCGCTTTACGATGGCCATGTCAGACTGTATCGACTCGGCCACGCCGGGGTACTGCACCTTTACGGCCAGCCGACGACCGTCTTTCCAGGCCTCGTGCACTTGGCCCATCGAAGCCGCCGCGACGGCCAGGGGGTTGAAGCGGTCGAACACTTCCTCGGGGTACTTGCCTACCGACTTCTTGAAGGTGTTGATGGCCATGGGCGCGCTCATGGGCGGCACGCTGCTCTGGGCCTGCTGGAGCACGTTGGTGAAAGCCTGGCTCAGGTTCACCGAGTCCATGGAGAGCATCTGGGCCATTTTCAGGGCCGTACCGCGCAGCTTGGTGAACTCTTCGAGGATGGCCTGGCCGTTGGCACGGTCGAGGTCGTCGCTGGTACTGGGCTGCAGAAGGGCCTTCTTGCCCACGTGCCGCATGTAGTTGCCGCCCATGCGCAGGCCCGTTTTCAGGAAGCGGCTGGCACGGTCGATTTTGCCGGTGGGGATTTCGTCTTGGGCCATGACTAGCGGAAAAACCGGTCGAGGTGCAGCCGCTCGAACGAGAAGGTGAGGGTTTCAATGAAGCTGTCGAGCAGGTTGTGGCCCATGAGCTCGAGGGGCAGCTTGCTGTAGATTTCGATGGCGCGCTCGGTGTCGGCGTAGTCGGGGCTCGTATCATCGAGCCAAAAGCTCACCAGCACCTGGTGCAGACGCCAGAGCAGGTCGGGGTAGTACTGGCTGGTACTCAGACGGTCGACCAGATCGCTCATGGCCAACCCTTCGTTGACCAGGGTCTCCATGTGGCTGCGAAAGGCCAGTTTGTACTCGCCAATCAGATCATCGTCGGCGTGGGTAACCGCGACAAAGGCGCGGTCGGGCGCCAGGGCCTCGAAGAGCGCGAAGAAGTAGGCGATCATCTTCTCGCGGGCGCTGTAGTTCTGGTAGGTCTCAGAGGCCTGCAGCTGTTTCTGGATCGCGACCACGATGTCGGCCCACGCCTTGCGGCCCATCTCGTGGGTAGCGCCGAAGAATTCGCGCAGCTGGTCGGGCGAAATGCCCGCTTTTTCGGCGACGGCCTCCAGGCTGGGCTGGCGCCCGGCCTCGGCGACCAATTGCTTGTAGGCCGCCAGTACGCTCTCGAGGTTGGGTTTTTTGGCCATGGTGGGGTAGTAGTTGGCAGGTAAACAGGCAAAGGACGACGAGGGTTCAGCCGCGCCGCAGTAGCCGGTTACGGTTACGTAAACAAAAACGGGAAGCCCAGCGAGCGGGCTTCCCGTTACCTGACAGCCACTGGGGCCGGTACGTTGCACTAGTACTTACCGCGCAGGCGCAGGCCGGTAGCTACCCGGTTCACGCCCACCAGGTAGGCGCCCAGGCGCATGCTCACCTTGTGGTGTTCTTTGGCCTGGTAGGCTTCTTCGAACGCCTGGTTGATGATCTGGTCTACCCGCTCGTTCACTTCGTTCTCGGTGTAGTAGTGGCCGCGGCGGTTCTGCACCCACTCAAAATACGAGCAGGTTACGCCCCCGGCGTTGGCGACGATGTCTGGGATGACCAGGATGTTCTTGTCCTCCAGGATGGCATCGGCATCGGCGGCAGTGGGCCCGTTGGCACCTTCGGAGATGAGTTTCGCCTTGATCTTGCCAGCGTTGTCTTTGGTGATGACGTTCTCGATGGCGCAGGGGGCCAGGATGTCAACGTTCAGCTCGAGCAGTTCGTCGTTGCTGATCTTGTCAGCCCCGTCGAAGCCCTCAAGCATGTTGCCGTTCTTCTGCGCGTAGGCAATGGCCTGGTGGATGAGGATACCGCCCGCGTTGTAGTAGGCGCCGGTCTGGTCAGAAATGGCCACCACTTTAATGCCCTGCTGCGAGTACAGCTTTGCGGCGTTGCTGCCCACGTTGCCAAAGCCCTGCACGGCTGCGGTGCAGTTGTTGGGGTTCATGCCCAGTTTTTTCAGGGCAGCGATGGTAGTGGTCATGACCGAGCGGCCCGTGGCCTCGACACGGCCTTTCGAGCCGCCCATTTCGAGGGGTTTGCCGGTAATCATGGCTGGGATGTACTTGCCGCCCATCAGGCGCGAAAACTGGCTCACGATCCAGGCCATTTCGCGGCCGCCGGTGCCCATATCGGGCGCGGGGATGTCAAGGTCGGGGCCAAACACGTCGATCATAGCGTCGGTGTAGGCGCGGGTCATGCGCTCGAGTTCGCCCTCGCTCATGGCGCGGGGGTTGCACTTAATGCCGCCCTTGCCGCCGCCGTAGGGGATGCCCACCGCGCCGCACTTCCAGGTCATCCAGGCGGCGAGCGCCATTACCTCGTTCTGGTCTACGGCCATCGCGTAGCGGATACCGCCCTTGCTGGGGCCCAGCGCGGTGCTGTGAATGACCCGGTAGCCCTCGAATACCTGGGTGCTGCCATCGTCCATGGTGACGGGCAGGTTGCAGAAGTGAATCTTCTCGGGGACCGAGAGGATTTTACGCTCGCGCTCACCCAGGTTCAAAATATCGGCCGCCTGGTTGAAGCGGGCCAACATGTCGAGGAAGGGGTTGGCCGAAGCGTGGTGGCCGTTGGTAGAAGGGGCAGGGGTTGCCACAGGTGCCGCAGATTTGGCAGACATACGGTGAAGGATTTTGGGGTCGGTTTGCAGCCTCTGGCCCCCAGTGAGGGGGAAAAAGGGCCAGCAAAAGTACAGAAGATTTACAGCCAGAGCCGCAAGTAGAGGTACACCGCCGGTAGGGTGAGCAAAAAGCCATCGAACCTATCGAGAAAGCCACCGTGGCCCGGCAAGAGCCGCCCCGAGTCTTTCAGGCCCGCACTACGCTTAAGCTGGCTCTCGACCAGGTCGCCCACCGGGCTTAGCACGGCCACCAGGGCCGCAATGGCGTACCAGCTGAAGGGCACCGAAGGGCCCATCACCACCCAGCAGGTGGCCAGCACCAGCGCACCCAGGGCCCCGCAGAAGGCCCCCTCCCAGGTTTTGTTGGGGCTCACGCTGGGCAGTAGCGGGCGGCGACCGAAAGTCTTGCCGCCAAAGTAGGCGGCGATGTCGGCGGCCCAGATTTGCATAATCACCCCCAAGGCCAGTACCCAATGGCTCTGGCCGTGGGGCATATGGTACCGGCTCGCGGCCAAAAAGAGCAGTACAAAAGGCGCCACGGTATAGGGTATACCAAAGGCCAGCGCCCCGATCTGGTAAAACTCAATGCCCCTACGGGCCACAAAACCAGAATAAAGCAGCGCCCCGACCACAGACCCCACCAGTACCAGCGTAAACCCCGTAAAGCTGAACAGGCCCGAGCCCCCACCAACCGGGACAAGCCCCGCCTGGTACACACCCCCCGCCCAGAGGTACACCCCCTGGACGAAAAAGAGCCACACAGCTGGCTGGTTCAGGCGTACGCCCGCCATCTGGTAAAACTCAAGCAGTACCACCAGACTGACGACGGCCAACACCAGCCCCAGGCCCCAGACGTTCCAGGCAATGAGGCCCACCACCACGCTAGCCCCCGCTAGCCCTGTTGCTACCCGACGCCGCAGCTCGCCGGGCTGGTAGCGGCTAGCCACGGGGTGGCTCCTCCTGGGTTTCGGGCGGAAGTACGGCCAGCGGTGGCAGGCTAGGTGCCACGGGGTCGGGCGCCAGGCGCACCGCGGGTACACGCCGCCGGTAGAGGTACGCAATTAGCCCGACGGCAAGTACCCCACTCGCTAGCACGAACGGGAAGGGCAGCTGGGTGGTGGGGTCATCCTCGGGCTGGGTGAGGGCCAGGTAGAGCCCTACGGTCGATGCGTTGTTAACCAGGTGGGCTACAATGGCGGGCACCAGGCTACCGGTGGTCACCCGAAAGTACCCAAAGGCTACGCCCAAGAATACCCGGGGCACCAGCCCGTACACCTGAAAATGCACCAGCCCAAAGAGTACGCCCTGTACCCACACCGCGGCGTGCAGGCCCAGCCACCGCCGCAGGAGCGAAAGCACCAGGCCCCGGAAGATGAGCTCCTCGAAAACTGCCGGTAGCAGTGCCAGCGACAGCAGGCTTAGCCAAAGCGGGGCCTGCAGGATGCGCTCAATCTGCTGGGCAACGGCGGCCTCGGCAGCCTCGGCAGCGCGCTCAAAGGCGCTCAGGCTTTCGGGCAGCGCAAAACTGTCGGCATCCAGGGCAAAAAAACCCATAAACGGCTGGGCAACGATCACCCAAAGGGCGGCCACCCCTACGCCCCAGACGGGTGCCGGTGGGGCCCAGCCCAGCACCTGCCGCGGGTTGGCATAGCCAGCGGCCAAGAGCACTGCCGCCCCGCCAAAGGAAACCACCTGCGCTGCGGCGTTGATCCAGAGCAGCAGCAGCCAGGTTTGCTGCCCCGCGTCGTCGGCTGCCACAAGTCGCTGCAAGTCTTCGATGGGCACACCCCACGCCACCGAGGCGGTCGCCAGGGTGAGAAGTGCCGCAAACCCCTGGAGTACCAGCACGAGCCCAATTGCCATGAGGAGCACCCCAGCCGGGTGAAACCGGCTCAGGTTGAGGGCGCGGTAAACCATCGCACAAATTTGCACCACGGTAAACGAACTGCACCGGCCAGGGCGTTGTGCCCCCGGAAATACCGTTACGGTTAACCCGGCCAACATGTCGCCCGCTACACCTACCCCACCCTCCACCGGCGCACCGGTACGGATTGGGCCTATCGAGTTGGGGGCGTTTCCGCTGCTCCTGGCGCCGATGGAGGACGTGAGCGACCCGCCCTTCCGGCGCATCTGCAAGTCGCTGGGCGCCGATATGCTCTACACCGAGTTCATCTCGTCTGAGGGCCTGATCCGCGACGCGGCCCTGAGCCTACAGAAGCTCGATATCTTCGACGATGAGCGGCCCGTGGGCATCCAGCTCTTCGGCGGCGAGCCCGAAAGCATGGCCGAGGCCGCGCGTATTGCCGAAGCCGCCCGGCCCGACCTCATCGACATCAACTACGGCTGCCCAGTCAAAAAAGTGGTCTGCAAAGGCGGGGGCGCGGCCATCCTGCAAGACATCCCCAAAATGGTGCGCATGACCAAGGGCATCGTCGACGCCGTGGGCCTGCCGGTAACGGTTAAAACCCGGCTGGGGTGGGATGAGCAGACGATCAACATCCAAGAAGTCGCGCTCCGGCTGCAAGACATTGGCATCAAGGCACTTACCATTCATGCCCGCACCCGTGTACAGCTGTACAGGGGTAGTGCCGATTGGTCGTGGATCGAAAAAATTGCCAGCCACCCCGACATCGAAATCCCCATCTTCGGCAACGGCGACGTAGACAGCCCCCAGCGGGCCCACCAGTACCGCCTGGCTTACGGGGTAGATGGCATTATGATTGGTCGGGCTGCCATTGGCAACCCCTGGATCTTCCAGGAAATCAAGCATTACTTCCAAACCGGCACCCACCTGCCCCCGCCTACCCTCGCCGAGCGGGCCCGTGTTTGCCGCCAGCACCTGGCGTGGTCGGTAGACTGGAAAGGCGAACGCGCCGCCATCGTTGAGATGCGGCGCCACTACGCCAACTACTTCAAGGGCCTCGACCACTTCAAGCCCATCCGCGCCCGGTTGGTCGAGAGCCTTGACCTAGACGAGCTCTACGGGCTTATCGAAAGCATCCCAGAGCGGCTGGGTAGCCCCGTGGCCGCCTAGGTGGCGGGCATGAGTACCACTTTCGTGTTGTCGGCGTCGATGACCTGTTTGTAGAATGTGCGGAAGCTGGCCCACTCTGCCGCAGGATGAACAGACTTTTTCCAGACCAGCCGCCGCACGTAGGTGAGTGTGCGGGTATCGGTCTGGTAGTGAAACGAAGCCTCGTACTGAGCAAAGTCGGCTTCGATCACGAGGGGCGCAGGTGCACTTTTCAGATAGAACTCGTCGGGGAGCACGATCTGAACCGTGTCGATTTCAGTGAGCGGGTGCTGGAAGTGAAAGTCCGTTTTCCGCTGGGGCAACTCTTCGGGCAGGTAGGTTCTTCGGTTTACGACATTCGGCTTGAGTACCAGACGGTTGGCGGCCTTATTGGCAAGCCCCTGGGTGGCAAGTCGTAGGGTCAGCGCACCCTCCAGTTGTCGGGTTTTGATCTTCGAAGCATCGAAATCCTTGAGTGTATAGTTGGGTAGGTCCCCCAAAAAGTCCGCCAGAAACTTGTCGCGTTCCTGGGTATTGGCTTGGGCGAGCTGCATCAAATAATCGGTATACGTATACCCGCGAGACTGCAAGCGGGTCTCTACCTCAGCGTCACCATTGACCGAAAGCTGCACCCGGACCTTTAGCAAATCCTGGTTCCTGTCGGCTGAAGTGACAGGTGTACGAACTAGTTTACCACCATTTGGGGTACAGAGCACACCGTACCGGTTCTCTGTAAAACTGCCCAGGTAGCCAGGGGGCAGGTCTTTCGAGGTGTTTTCAAACCACAGGGTATCGCCACCGTTGGGCACACAGAGCACTACGTGGTTGAACTGAGTGGCCACGAACGAAGTATCGATCACAAAATCGTCGTCGCCGGCATGAATGACGCAGCTGTAGGCTTCAATGCCCACTGCCAGGCAGAGCGCCTGTAGGTAGTTGGTCAAGGCCTTGCAATCGCCAAACCGGTTCTGGCTTACATAAGAGGCCTCGAGGGGCTGGAACCCCCCAATACCGTACCCCACATACACATACCGGCAGTCGGTTTGCATGGCTTGGTACAAAGCCGAAACCTTCTCCGGAACTGTAATATATTGAGATGCAATAGATTGGGCTCGTATAGTTTCGTTGGGCGTGAGGGTGAGGCGGTCCTTGGTGATGTCCCAAATCCAACGCCCAAAGTCGGCCCACGACTTTTGCGACCCCCGGTAGCCTTCGAAGGAAAACTCGTCAATGGCAAAGCGTACGTGTGGCCACGGGGCAAGGGTGAAGGGCTCGTACAGTACAGGCCTGCGTCCTTGTAAGGTCCAGAGGAGTTCTACACGGTCTTCGGTTTGCGTTTGGGTGGGCTCAGCAAACTCTCCATACGCTTTGTACCGGAAGCCGGCGCCACGGGGGTAGCTCACCTTACAGACTGACGACTGCAGGCTCACCTTCTCTCCAGGGAATGGGAAGTACGGTTTGGCCAGAAACCCAGTCGCAACCTTTTCTGTATATTTTATCTCAACAGTGTAAGGGTAAGTGGGGTATTCTGTCTTAAAGTATTTGATACGTGCCCCTTTTATAAAATCAGTAGCCGACGTGTAGTACGCCACATCGAGTATGTTACCTCTGGCAACTTTCTCGTCTGCTACACCTAGTGAATCGTAGGTACGGATCCCAACTTGACTGATTTGCTGATAGGTATCGTACACCACCTCAAGGTTGGCGAAGTGCGCACCCTCTGGTTCGAGCACCGTCACGACAAACTCGCGCTCTAGCTGGTAGGTACCATCGTCGGCAATTGAGTACGTGTAATTGTTCTTGCGGTACACCGCCACCGAACCTGACTTCAGTGAATCCGGAATCAGGACTGCAGCATACTCACCACCCCCCGATTTCTGGGCGACAAGTGTTGGGGCTAAGGCCAGGGCGCAAGCTAGCCCGGTGGCACAACGAAGTAGAAACTTAAAGTACATGGCTAATTTGGTCGGATTACGAATTGTTCTGCTTGTAGTTGGGCAACATAATCAAAAAAGGATTTGAGGTCAGGATACTCTTCTGGCAAAAACACCAGCTTATTGTATCCCAAGCTGGTGGTGAAGAATATATTTCTTTCTTGCTGCTGTCCTATTCTCTTGAACATCATAGATTTATCTTCATCCATGACAATCGTTTTGGTACGTAACGGTGCTACCAACGAATACCCTTCTGGCAACTCTAGAATGGCAGTGTAATTCTGAAGCCGCATAAAATTGTAGGTCACAGGAAGAAGCCTCACACTGCTAGTAAAGGGGTTCTTGGCATGCGTTTTAAGCAGTGTAGGTGTGAAGTAGAATTCCCCCTCAAGTTCTTCCAGTTGAACTGGTACTGAAAATTTACCAGAAATCAACAAAGGTACCGCCGGATCCTCAAGTCCCTCAACGGTATAATCGCTAAACTGTAGGGTAGTATCGCCATCAAAAACAAACTCCTGGATTGCAGATTTTGCACTATCCTGTGCAATAAGCCTCCGCATCGTATTGGCGTAAACGCCCTGAATGCGGGTAGAGAAGGTACCTGTAGCCCTTGCCGAGTCAAGCGATAACTTACCAGTTAAGCTTAGGTTGAAAGTCGTCTTTGCTGGTTGGGGTAAACCAACGATTTGATACGTTTTGTTGGATAAATCAAGTAATACACCCGCGCTCCCCATAGACTCTAATGGGAGCTCAAGTGGGGGGTGGTAGGGATGGGTAGCATCCAAAAACAGATACCCATCCTCCTGTTCTACTGCCACAATAAGGTGATTCAGTTGATATGGAACGGGATATGAAGTGTTTAACGGACCATTTTGACGGAGGCGAATGAGCACTGGATGGGCTTTGATATCGGCGGCCCGGAGCATGCTAAGGAGTAATAAATTCTTTAGACCACTTGACAATCCTTTACCTTCCAACCCATTTGATGGGCTTACAGAACTTAATGGCACATACTCATTATCCCATTTGACATGGACAGAGACAAAGTTTATCAAGGAAGAAATGATTTTCATTTTATCAATTTGATCGCCTATCAATTCCTTTGTTTTCTTTTTAATACTTGATCCAACAAGCAAGGTCTCTAACCCTTCACCCATTGCCGATGCCAGGTCAGGCCAGGTTCCAAAAAACTTCAAAACCGTACCGGCATTATTCAATTTAATGAATAGTATGTTTAGCTTTGACCTGTAGTTATCAATGCCTACCACCATTGGTTCTTCATAAAATGCTGGTATATGATGTAATACAAAATCGTAGATATTATTGCTACCCACAGGGTTGCCATTAACTGCCTTTTGAAAAGACAGGGGTAACCCCTCCGGAATGATGCGCAATTCAAATTCCCCCGCCACCTTACCCTCCCAATGGCTGAACAATACGGGGTAATCGTGCTGAAATACCCACGGGGGCAGACTAAGAACATTACCGATACCAATCTCTTTTTGGTAGCGGTACTCCAGAATGGACCCCGCTTTCAGCTCGGGGAATGAGGCTTTGTAGACCACCACATTATTGGTGAACTTCTCACGTACCAAACTCTCCTTACCCAGGTCGGTGACCATTACCTCGCCATTTACAACATTCACAACCTTGGCCTCAAACCGTTGGAGCGAAAGATCAAATTTTGCCCCACCCTCTCTCAGAATTCCCAAATCTGCTAGGGCGACATCATCCAAAAATTTAATCCGTCGGTGCACTTGAATGAGTATGGTGCTTTGTGTACTGAACACCACGTTCATTTTTCCGTAGTCGTAGAGGAATACTGCATGAGCATTGGTGTCTTTCTCGTACCGCGTCATGGCTAGCTCAGCTTCTGAGTACTCGCCCCAAACGGCTGGCTTCGGCTCGGGCTGCAACGACTGGGCCCTACCACCAGCCACAACCAGGAGTAGTCCGACGACGATAGCACCTACTCTTCGGATGCAGAAACCTGCTGTCATACGTTGGTGTGTTAACGAGCCTAAATAAGCCCCAAAAACAATACAGAGCACCCCCTTTACCAACACTTAACCCACCACTACCCCCGCGCAGGGCCCGAATCCTACGTACCCGCCGGGGGTACCGGCGCGGCCGCTCAGGTGTACCGTGTCGCCGTCCTGCACGAAGGTGCGCGTATGCGTGCCCAGGGCCAGGGGTGTGCGCCCCCCCTCGGTGAGTTCCAACAGGCTGCCGTACCCGCCAGGGTACGGGCTGCTCACAGTACCCGAAGCTAGCAGATCGCCCACGCGCAGGTTGCAGCCGCCCACGGTGTGGTGGGCGATGAGCTGCGCGATCGTCCAGTACGAGTCGCGGAAGTTCGATTGCATCAGCCGCTGGTGCGGCAGGCCAGCCTCGCGCATGCGTGCGGTCTGCAGGCCGACCTCGAGCACGATGTCGAAGGCGCCGGCCGCGCGGTTGGCCGGCGAATCGAGGTAGGGCAAGGGCTGCGGCTCGTCGGCCGGCCGCTCGAAGGGCACGCGGAACGGTGCCAGCGCCTCGG
>JANRLA010000090.1:0-9170 GCA_033763015.1 Bacteroidia bacterium | reverse complement strand
GCTGGTTTCCTTCCAGGTACGTCAGGTCGAACTTTTTGTGTTCGAGGTGTTCGCAGTTGATTGCGACGAGGGTGCGTTTAGGCTTTTTTGCGATTTCAGGTGTCATACGCTTGGTTGTTACCTGTAGAACAGAAGTTGAATGGTTGTGTCGGCCTGTTAGAATTACCCGCTGCAAACGTAGCAAAGAAGTCGAGCGAAAAGTGATATTACTCCCGGTATTTTTTCACAAAATACATCGGCTACACCGGCAGCGGGGTGTAAACTACGCTCAACCCTGTGCCAAAGGCCGCGCAGGGGTGACAGAATGTGCTTCTACCTGGCTACGGATCCAGGTTTCGGCCTGTTCACGCAGGTATTCCGGGTCGTCACTAACCAGGGTGGGGCCCACCCAGACATCGACGGTAACCTTATGGGTACTGTGGCAGCGGATAAAGTGCGGCGCCAAGCTTTCGGCGCCAATCCAGGCCAGGTTCGGGGTAGTGTAGGTAATAGCCACCGGCACCACGGGTGCCCCCACCGAAACCGCGGCCTTGAAACTACCGGGCCGAAAGGCCTGCACCACGCCGTCGGGGCTGGTGGTGCCTTCGGGGAAGATGCCTACCACGCGGCCCGCCTGCAAGCCATCGGCAATGGCCTTTTGCGCAGCGGTGCGGCTGCCTTCGGCTTCACGCTTGACAAACAGGATACCCACCGCCTGGGCCCCAGGCCCAATGACCGGGTACTTGGCTACCTCGGCCTTGGCCAGCATGGTGCAGGGCGTGAGCGAAAGCAGCAGCGGGGGGTCTACGTACGTGATGTGATTGGCCACCAGCAACGTGCCGTGGGTGGGCAGCTGGCCGTGCACGCGGATACGCGCCCCAATGACGAACATGGTGGTGCGGGCCCACTGGTAAATAGTTAGGTGCCCCAGCCGCTGGTAGCGTTCGGCGCTCAGAAACGGACGCAAGAGGAAGAGCCGGGCCAAGTACAAACAGGTATACACCCCCACCCACCCTAGCTTCAGGTAGGCTACTAGCACCCGTACAAACTGCATGGTGGCAAAGTTAACTGCGTTTGCCCAGCAGGTACTGCCCGGCAAAGTGCCACAGAAAGGCGCTGTTGGTGACCAGGTACCGACGGAAGAGCCGCCGGGGCTCCTGCGCCAGCCGGTAGGCCCACTCCAATGCCAGGCGCTGTAGCCAGCGGGGGGCGCGGCGGTGGGTGCCCGCGTAGGCCGGCAGCGCCCCACCGATGCCCAGGCACACGGCCGGTAGGCTGCGGGCATGGGCGGCCATCCAGCGCTCTTGCTTTGGGCAGCCCAGAGCAACACACACAATGCGGGCACCCGAGGCCCGGATGGCCGATAGGTAGTCGGCTTGCTCTTCGGCGGTAAGTGGCCGAAAGGGCGGCGATACCGCCCCGGCCAGGCGTAGCTGGGGCAGCTCGGCGCGTAGGCGAGCCGTGGCGGCCTCGAGCACCTCGGGGCTACCGCCGTAGAGGTACACGGGTAGGCCCTCGGCGGCGGCGCGGGCCAAGACAACGGGTAGCATGTCCATCCCCGCTACGCGCTCGGCACGGCGCCCGTACAGGGCACGCAGTGCCAGTACCAGGGGCATGCCGTCGGGCACCACGCGGGTGGCGGCATTGATTTGACGGGCCAGGGCAGGGTCCCACCACGCTTCTACGGCCATGTGGGCATTGGCGAAGCAGTAGTAACTAGGCTCTGCCCGGTGGGCTAGGCTGATAATCTCGTCAAGCACCGATTGAAAGGGCAGAGTAGCCACCGTGAGGCTGAGTACCTGGCCGGTAGATTCGGTGGTGAGGCGCTGGTAGCTAGGCATGGGTAGGGGCACGGCGTTCGGGCCGGTAAAAGGCTTCGTACACCAGGGCCAGCTGCATACCCACGTTGCAGCAGAGCACCGTGAGCCAGGCAGCCGCCGGGGCCCCGTGGGTGGGCAGGGTAAGGTAGGCCGCCACGCCAAAGGTGAGCAGCGTGGCGGCCAGGTAAAGCGCCATTTGCCGGTAGCGGCCCTCGGCTAGGGCGGCGTTGAAGGCCGGTTGAGTGAGCAGGTTCAGGTACACCCCCACGCCCAGCACGCACGCGCTGGGGTAGAGGTGAGCGTACTGCTCAGTATTCAGCCATACCCAGGCGGGCTGGGCTATGTACAGCACTGGGGCCACGAGCAGCAGGCCGGGGGCCGTGAAGCGTAGCCAACGGTGAAAGAGCGCCCGCCGGGCGGCCCGATCGCCCGAGAGGGCGCCCGCAAACCGGGGCAGAAACACGGCGTTGAGTACCACCACGAGCTGCATAGCCGCACCGTAGTACCGAAAGAGCACCCCAAAGCCGGCCACTTCGGTAGGCGTACTCAGGTGCCCCAGTAGAAAGATGCCTATCTGATCGTAGACCGTGTACAGGGCGTAGACCAAGAGCAGCCCGCGCAAGGGCTTCACCGTCGCCCAAAGGCTGGGCACATCCCACCCCTGGCCACTGAGCAGGTGCAGCCGCCGCAGCTGCGCCAGTACCACCAGGCTGGGTAATAGGTTGGCTAAGCCAAAGACCGCCATAACCGGCCCCAAGCCGCGCACGTCTTGCCATACCAGCAGTAGAGCCCCAGGTACCAGTAGGGCCTGCCGCCAGAAGTTGAGGTGGTTATACAGGCCAAAGCGGTCCTCGCTTTGCAGCTGGTGGAGTACCCAGTTCGATAGGTTTGCGCCCACCGCCGCCAGCAGGCCGTACAGTACCGCCGTTTGGTAGTCGCCGCTGCCGAACAACAGGCGCCCCACACCAGCAGGTGCCAGGAGCACCACAGCGAGCAGCAGGCCAAACCCAACCGCCTGCACCGTAAAATACCGCCGGTAGGCCGAGTACAGCGGTTGGCCCTCGGTGTGGTACGCGTGGCTGGCCTCACGTACCAGTGCCTGGTTGAAGGCCATGAAAAACAGCCCGATCGTCAGGCTGAACATCGTGTGGGCATTGGTGTAGGCCGCGTAGCCCGGGGTATCGGTGCCGTAAAGCCGGATGATGAGCACCAGCGTGACTGCATTGCAGAGCTTGCCCAAGAGGTTGGCCCCAAAGACCCCTGCTACGCGGTACCGAAAGCTCATCGGGGTACCCCCACACGCTGGTACAGCCACGAGCCCGCCGCGTACACGGCCAGCGCGACCCCCCCGGCCCGCCAGCCCAACAGGGCTGCGCTCGCCGCTACCCCTACCCCAATGCCCAGTAGCGCCCAGCGCGCACGTGGGCCATTTGCGAGGTTTTTGAGCGATACGAACGGCCACCGGCTCACCATGAGCAGGGCCACCCCCAGGGGCAGGAGCAGCCAAGGGGCGCTCGGTAGGCCCTGCAGCCCCAGGGGCAAGCCAATGAGTGCCAGCCCCGCCGCAGGCGAGGGTAGGCCTTCGAACGTGGGGCTGTGCGTGGGGTGGGCCGTAAAGCGTGCCAGGCGGTAGCCCGCTGCCAGGGGTAGGGCAAAGGGAATGAGCATGTAGGCCGCGCCCGTCCACCCCTCCTGTACCGGTAAGGCCGCAAAGAGCGTGGCCAGGGCTAGGGCCGGGGCCAACCCAAAGCTGACCAGGTCGGCCAAGGAATCGAGGGCGGCACCCAAGGGTGAGCTCACCCGCAGCAGCCGCGCCGCCGCGCCATCGAGCACATCGAACCCCGCCCCAGCCACCACCAGCGCCGCAGCCAGGGGGTAGCTGCCACGGGCGGCAAAATGGCAGGCTAAGCTGCCGCAGAGCAGGTTGGCCAGGGTAAGGCCGTTGGGCAGCCAGGCGCGGTGCATGGGTCGTGTTAGCCTTTGGCGCCGTAGAGGCCGTAGTAGTGAATGTAGTCGAGCACAGGCTGGGTCACCTCGTAGCGTACGCTTTCGCCGAGTGCGAGGCGTGAGCGGATGGAGGTCGCCGAGAGCTCAAGTACCGGCGCAGCCACCCAGTGCACGTTGGGGCGGGCCAGGAGCTCGGGCGGCACCTCGGTGCCCAGGCGGGGGTACACGTACAGGTCGTAGCCGCTCAGGATGGCCTCGGCTTCTTTCCACTTGGGTAGGCTGGCCAGGCTGTCGGCGCCCAAGAGCAGGCAGAAACGGTAGCCGGGGTGCTGGGCCGCAAGGGCCCGCAGGGTCGCGATGGTGTAGCTGGGCTGGGGCAGGCTGAATTCGATGTTCGTGGCATCGAGGCCGGGGTTGCCCTCGATGGCGCGCTCGACCATCGCCAAGCGGTCGGTGGCCGGGGCCAGGCTGGCTTTGTCTTTGAAGGGGTTCTGGGGGCTGACCACAAACCAGACACGGTCGAGCTTGGCCCGGCTACGGACCGACTCGGCCAGTATGAGGTGCCCCACATGGATGGGGTTGAACGAGCCGAAGTACAGCCCTACAGTCATGCGGCCAGGAAGGCTTCGATGGTACGGTTGAGCTCGGCCTGGGCGGTGGCCAGGTCACGGTTGACGATGACGACGTCGAAGCGGTCCTGGAACGAGAGCTCCCACGCGGCTTTGTCTACCCGCCGGGCGATCTGCTCGGGCGTCTCGGTGCCCCGGGCAATGAGCCGGGCCTCGAGGGTGGGGATGTCGGGCGGGGCCAAGAAGATGGCCAAGGCATCGTCGCCAAACTTGCGTTTCAGGCTTAAGCCGCCTTTTACATCCACCTCGAACAGCGGTACGCCACCCTGGGCCTCAATGCGGGCCAGCTCGGCGTGCAGGGTGCCGTAGAAGGTGCCGGGGTACACCTCCTCCCACTCGACAAATGCCCCGGCGTCGATACCGGCCTGAAACTGGGGGACAGAGAAGAAGTAGTAGTGCTCGCCCTCGCGCTCCTGGGGCCGTGGGGCACGCGTAGTGGCCGAGATGGAAAACCGCAACGCTGGTAACGCCTGGCGCGCACCGCGGAGTAAGGTGGTTTTACCGGCCCCACTAGGGGCGCTGCAGATGACGCGCTTAGGCCGCATCGGGGCTACACGAAGGGGGTACGCCAGAAAGGGCTGCAAAGTACACCCATTTTGGCCCCTCAGCTGTGGGTCAGGTGCGGCTGTAGCCAAGGGCGGTCAGTTTACCAGCCTGACAATCAGCTCACTAGCCACATTAAGCATTTGTTATCAACCCGTGGCACAGCCATTGAATCTCTTACTGCAGAAGCCGGCTTTCGCAGCAGTACCCTTTCACATTAACCCCAATCGTCATGAAACAGACACTACGCACCGGGCTTTGGGTCGCCCTGCTGGCCTTCACCCTGCAGGCAGCCCACGGCCAAGAAGTTGAACCAACCGAAACGGAGGGCACCATGGAAACCGAGTACCTGTACAAGGGCGCAGCCGCACCCCCGGCCATGCCCGCCGCACCCGACGAGGCCTCGCAAGCGGCCCCGACCACCCGCAAGGGGCAACCGGCGCCCTACTACGCGCCGCAGCAAGGGCCCGCCCGTGGCCAACGCCAGGGCCCCTATGACCGGGGCGGCCCCGGCCGCTACCGCAACGACCGGTATGGGCACGACCCCTACGACCGGGGCAGCTACCACGCTGGGTTGGTCTACGTGCCCGGCCACTACGTCTTCCGCCCACGCTTGGGTACGTATGTATGGGTAAGTGCCCGGTACCTACGCCCGCCCCACCCCGGCATGGTCTTTGTGCCCGGCCATTGGCGCCACGCCCGTGGGCAGTGGTTCTGGGTGCAGAGCCACTGGCGCTACCCCAGCTATGGCCGCGGCTGGTAAGCCACGAACTGAACCGATTGCGGGGGCCCGCCCAACCAGGGGTGGGCCCCCGTGCGTTTAGCCCCCGGCACTGACGACCCAGAGCGCCTCGGGCATCAGGTGCTGCTGGGCGAGGGCCAACAGCTCCTTGGCCGTAACGGCCTGCACCTGGGCAAACCCTTGGCCCAGCGTACTGAGTGGCAGGTCGTGCTGGAGGTAGCTGATGAGTAGGTCGGCGATCTGGAACGGCGTTTCGCGACCCGCGATCACGCGGCCCAGGTAGGCATTGCGGGCCCGTTCGAGCTCTTCGGGGGGGATGGGCGCCTGCCGCAGGCGCTCCACCTCGGTCCGTATGGCGGCCAGGGCCGGTTCGGCGTAGGCGTTGGCGACATCGGTGCGGATGGCCAGGTAGCCAGCGTGGCGCAGCGCAGTAAAGCCGGCCCCAATGCCGTACGTATAGCCCAGCTCCTCGCGTAGCGTAGCCATGAGCCGCGAGCCAAAGTACCCCCCCAGCACTACCCCCAAAAACCGCAGTCGGTGGTAGTCGGGGTGGCTACGGGGCGGGGCGGGGTGCCCCAGGTGCAGGGTGGTTTGCACGGCCTCGGGCACGGCTACGTGGGTGTGGCCCTGGTTGGCGGGCGCGAGGGTAGCCGTGGGCAGGTCGGGCGCCGGGGTAGGTTGCAGCACCCCCAGTTGGGCCTCGAGCGCACGCAGGGTGGGCTCGGGGTCGAAGGCACCTGCCACGACCACGTAACCGCTGAGGGGGCGCAGGTGGCGCTCCCAGTACTGGCGCAGGTCGTCGGGGCCCAAGGCCTCGATGGCCTCGGCCGACTCTACCTGGCCATAAGGGTGGCTTGGGAAGAGCCCCTGAAAGAACCCTCGCTGTGCGTGGTACTGTGTGCGCTGCTGCTGGATGCGCAGCTGCTGCAGGGTCTGGGTCTTGAGTTGGGTAAAGCGCTCGGCCGGGAAGCTAGGGCGCACTACTAGCTCCTGCAGCAGGGCCAGCCCCTCGGGTAGGTGTCGGCTGAGCAGCCCTACCCCCAAGGTGGTGTGGTGGTTGCTGGCCCTGAGGTTGACCGTGGCCCCCAGCCGATCGAACGCCTGCGCCAGCTCTACGGCGCTGTAGCCGTGGGTGCCCTCTTGCAGCATACGGGCCGTGAGGTTAGCCACGCCCCCCACGGGCTGCACCCACTGGCCCCCCTCGAGCACCAACTGCACCTCGGCAACTGGCTGGCTACCGAAGGGCACCAGGTACACTGGCAGGCCATTGGCCAGGACGTGGCGCTGGTAGGCGGGCACTGGGGGGGCCTGTAGGCTGGCCAGCGGCGGGGCCTGGCTGCGGTCGAGGGGCATCATGCGGCCTGGGCGGATGGAAGGTAGTAGAGCGTACGGGCGCGGTGGGGGGCCAGGTAGCGGTCGCGGGCGGCCAAGACATCATCTACTGTGAGGGCCCGGTAGCGCTCGAGGAGCGAACCCAGCTCCTCGAGCTGCCCCTGGGCGTCGAAGAGGGCCAGGGCCAGGGCGCGGTTGGCGACCTCGGTGCGCTCGAAGGCCTCGGCGGCTTCAAGTTTGGTCGCAGCACGGGCCAGTTCGTCGGGCTGGAGCGTATCGAGGCCTGCGAGCACCGCAGCCAGTTCGGCCTCGTACTGCGCCACCGACGTGCCCGGGGCCAACTCGGCAAACAGGGTGACGAGCCCAGGGTCGTGCAAACCCCAGTTGAAGGCCCCCACGCGGGTACAGAGCTCGGTATCGAGCACCAGGCGGCGGTAGAGACGGCTGGCCTTGCCGTGGCCCAACAGGTCGATAAGGAAGTCGGGCGCGTAGTACGCCGCATCGGCGCGTGCGGGTATCCCGTAGGCCGTGTACACGTGGGCCGCAGGCACATTCCGGTGCAGGGTAAGGCTGCGGGGCGCAGTGGCCTCGGGCTCGGTGGGTAGCACGTTCGAGGCCAATGCCCTGCGGGGGATCGGCCCAAACCAGCGCTCGGCCAGGCGCAGCACGGCATCGGTCTTCACGCCCCCGGCCACCACTAGGGTGCAGTTGTTGGGCGCGTAGTGGCTGTAGAAGAAGGCCTCGACCTCGGCCAGGGTTACGGCCTCGATGTGCTCGATCTTTTCGCCGATGGTCATCCACCGGTAGGGGTGCAACTGGTAGGCTAGGGGCCTAAGGTGCAGGTAGGCATCGCCGTAGGGCTGGTTGAGGTAGCGCTGCTTGAATTCTTCGATGACGACACTCTGTTGCAGGGCCAGTTTGGCCTCGCTGAAGGCCAGGCCCAGCATCCGGTCGCTTTCGAGCCAGAAGGCGGTCTCGAGCTGGTCGGCCGGCAGGGTGATGTAGTAGCAGGTGAGGTCGGCGGTGGTAAAGGCGTTGTTTTCGGCCCCGGCGCGCTGCAGGTGGTGGTCGTAGTGGGGCACGTGCACCGAGCCCTCGAACATCAAGTGCTCAAAGAGGTGGGCCAGGCCCGTGCGGGCGGGGTCTTCGTGGCGTGAGCCCACCCGGTACACCAGGTTTACCGCCGCCTTGGCTACCTCGGGGGCTTCGTGCACCACCACCCGCAGGCCATTGCTCAGGGTATGTAGCGAATACGGGATCATTGGGCTGCGAACCTACGCAGCCCCGCCCGGGTAGCGCCACCCCGAGCGCCTACTTGCCAGCCCCAAGACCAGGGCTACCCCCAAGCCGAATGAGCACACCAACCCCTACCCCATTGCTGTCGTGCGAGGGGTTGCGGGTCACACCCTCACGGTCGCCGTTCGAGATGTGGAGGTGGAATGCCGATACCGAGAGGCCAAACCGGTCGCTGGGGTACCATTCGGCGCCCAGACCGTACTGGGTAATACCGTTGCCTTTGAGCCCATTTCGGCTGTCGAAGGTGTTCGGGGCCGGGAACTCTTTCCTGAACCGAATAAGCCCACCACCGCTTTCGAAGTACAGCTTGAAGGTGCTACTGGCGATGGGGTAGAACCGCGCCAGGGGTCGTACCCCGAAGCCCACCACACGGTTGTAGTCGTCGGCGGCGTACAGCGGTATGCCCTCTACACCTACCGAAAGCCACCTACGCAGCGGAAACAGAAAGCCCGTAGCCAACTGGTAGACTCCTGTGTAGGGGTACTTATACCCGTACGATGCCGAGACAGAATGGTACACCCACGGCCCCCGAACCAACGCGGAATCTTGCCGCGATACGAGCAACGACACCCCGACGGCCAGGGCTGGCACCAAAAACCCATTTGCGGTGTGGAGCTTAACGGGCTCGAACCCTAAAGGGTTGGTGTACCAGGCGTCGCCCAGCGGGTACTGTGCCCACGCGGGTACTGACAGGCACAGCCATCCGCAGATCACTAAAGCGTACTTCACGCCCGAAACAAGCACTGCCAGCCCATGGCTACGCAGGCCTTAGAACAATTTAACCCCCTGGCGCTGGTTTTGCCGATGTTTGCACCCGTGAAAGCCATTCTGCTGGCCTTGTTGGCGCTGGGGGCACCGGTTGCAGCGGCCTGGGCCCAGGCG
>JANRLA010000089.1:0-2055 GCA_033763015.1 Bacteroidia bacterium | reverse complement strand
GGCCAAGCAACAGAAGCCCGGCACAGCCCGGCAGGCTATCCTTAGTTACCTGTCAGATGGTCTGCCGCCAGCGCGCCCGCCCCTTGTAGGTCGCCGCCCGGCACCCCGCCAAATGCGGGGGCCCCCCAAGCCCGGGCGAACCGGATGCACGCTCGCACGCAGCGCCGCATCCCCCAATACCCCCGGTTTGGTCACCGCGGGGGGCGGCCTTCCCACACCCTGCAGCACGTGGTTTCCACGTCCGCTGCGGGGTGAACCCGTTTAGGGCCGTAGCACCGCGTACAGTGTAGTGCCTTGCTGCAGGAGCGTGCCCACGGCGGCGCGGTCGGCTTTCTTGCCCTGCAGTTCACAGTCCAGGTTGTCGCCCCGCACGGCGGTTACGGTCAGTAGGCCCACCTCACGGGTGCTGGTTTCGGTCTGGCCCTCGTAGGTCACCTCGTTCAGGGTCACCAGGCTCAGTACGGTACCCGGGTGCGCGAAAAAGGGGTTTTTGGCAAACACCACGGCCCCGGTGGGCACGCCTTTGCCGTCGCGGATCACCTCGGCCACAGGGTAGGTGCGTTCGTGCAGCTTGTGGTGCACAAAGAGCTCTCGGGCCAACTGGGCCTTGAAGTCGGTGAGCAGTTGGTTCATGGCCTCCACTTCGTTGCGGAACCTGCCTACGTCGGCGCTGGGCGTCAGGGCCTTGACGAACACAATCTTGGTCGTCTCCACCTCAATAATTTTTACGTTGACCAGCGCCGACGCGCGGCCAAGGGCGTTGTCGCCCGCTTCAATGACCGGGAAGAGGATGTACTGCGCCCCGGCGGCCTTGCCCAATTCGGCCACGGCCTGGTCGCTCAGCACGTCCTGAAATTTCTGCTCGTCCATCAGTGCAGCCGTACGGCTCCGGTCCAGCAGTTGGTACACCCCCAGCAGTTGCACGGTCTCTTCGGCCGTGCGTTGCAGGCCCGTGCGCAGGGGCCGTAGGGCCAGCCGTTCGCGCGGGGTCAGTTTCGAGGCTGGGGCCGCCGGGGCCACCACCAGGGTGGGTGCCTCTGGCGTTTGGGCCCCTAACTTGAACAGCCCGAAGGCCAACAGTAGCAGGATGAAGTAGCGCATATAGAAAGAATTGACGCCAAGATAGCCCCTAGGTTTACCCGCCCCCACTGTGCAGCTCTACGCCGCCCACGCCAACCGCACCGCCGACCAGCTCATGGCCGACCGGTATGCCACGCCCACCCTCCTGCTCATGGAGGCCGCCGGGCAAGGTGCCGCGGCTGCCATTGTGGCCCTGGGGCTGCCCACGCGCAGTGCCGTGGTGCTCTGCGGGTCGGGCAACAACGGTGGCGATGGCTACGTCGTGGCCCGTGTGCTGCACCTGGCGGGTTGGGCGGTCGCTGTCCTGCAAACCCACCCCGAGGGCCCCACCACCCCCGATGCCCTGGTTAACTACCGCATCTGCCAAGCCATGGGCCTACGGATGGAGGGCTGGACAGGCCAGTTGCCTGCACCCATCGTAGAGGCCCTGCGCCAGGGCGCCGTGTGTGTCGATGCCCTGCTGGGTACCGGCACCACCGGCCCGGTGCGCGGCGCGGCCGCCGAGGTAGTGGCCGCCGTGCGGGCCCTTTCGCCGTACACCGTCGCGCTCGATGTGCCCAGTGGCCTGTGTGCCGATACCGGCCAGGTCGCTACCGAGCCCATCGCCGCCGCACACACCCTGAGCTTCGGTTTGGCCAAGCCTTGCCACTACCTCACCCCAGCGGCCAGCTACTGCGGGCAGGTACAGGTGGTGCCCATCGGGCTACTGCCCGCGGTGGTTGGCGCCCTGCCCCCCACGGCCGAGGTACTCACGCCCGCCTGGCTGGCCCACACCTACCGCCCCCGGCCCCGCGAAAGCCACAAGGGCACCTTTGGCCACGTGCTGGTGGTAGGTGGGCAGGCCGGTATGGCCGGGGCCCCGGCACTGGCAGCGGCAGCGGCCGTTGCGGCGGGTGCGGGGCTGGTAAGCGCCTACATCCCCAAGGCGGTGCAGCCGGCGTTCCACCACGCCCTGCTCGAGGCCATGAGCATTGC
>JANRLA010000088.1:0-6156 GCA_033763015.1 Bacteroidia bacterium | reverse complement strand
GTACAGCTCATTGGGGGCTTTGCCAAGGAGGTCATTGTTGTGAACGACTGCTCGAAAGACGATACCGAGGGTGCCATTGCCCGTTACCAAACCGAACACCCCGATTTTGGTATCGTCTACCTGAAGCATCCGGTCAACCGTGGCAAAGGGGCCGCGCTCCACACCGGTATCCAGGCCGCGACGGGCGACTACACCCTCATCCAGGACGCCGACCTGGAGTACGACCCCGAAGAGTACAACCTGCTGCTGGGCCCCGTGGTGAAAGGGTTTGCCGACGTGGTCTATGGCTCGCGTTTCATGGGCGGCAACCCGCACCGGATACTGTTCTTCTGGCACTCGATCGGGAACAAGTTCCTCACCTTCCTCACGAACATGTTCAGCAACCTGAACCTGACTGACATGGAGACATGCTACAAACTCTTCCGGAGCGACCTGCTCAAGGGCCTCAAGCTCCACGAGAAGCGCTTTGGCTTCGAGCCCGAGGTTACCCTAAAAGCCGCCCGGCTGCCGGGGGTCCGCATCTACGAGGTGGGCATTTCGTACTATGGGCGCACGTACGCCGAGGGTAAAAAAATTGGCTGGCGCGACGGCTTTCGGGCCATTTATTGCATCCTACGGTACGGTTTGTTTCGCTGATGTCGCCCGAAGTACGCCCCCTGACCATTGCCGTCGATTTCGACGGTACCATCGTCGAGCACCGCTACCCGGCCATTGGTAAGGAAATCCCCTTTGCCTTTCAGGTGCTGCGCGAACTGCAGCAGCTGGGCTTCCGGCTCATTCTCTGGACCTACCGCCACGGCGAGGCCCTCGAGGCCGCCGTGGCCTACTGCCGCGCACAGGGCATCGAGTTTTACGCCGTGAACGCCAACCACCCCGACGAGCCTTACGACCCGGCGCAGGAGAGCCGCAAAATCCTCGCCGACGTCTACATCGACGACCGCAACGTGGGTGGCTTTCTGGGCTGGGCCACCATCCGCAACCACCTGTTGGGCGAGGGCCTACAGGCCCCTGCCAAACGGCGCTGGGGGCTGTTCTAGCCCTTTCGGGGGTAACGAAAACGGCGGCACCCCCTTACCCATGAGGCGCCGCCGTACTTCAGGCTGACAGATTAAGGCTTAGGTAGTTTCAGGTGATTAGGCGCTGCAGCTCAGGCAGTTCGGGTCATTGATCGAACAGCTCATCGAGGTGACGGGCGCGTCGAGCTCAATTGGCAGTTCCTCTGGTTTGCGGCTACCCTTGTCTTCTTTGGTAGCCTTGGCATCTACGGTAAACTTGATGGCATCGGCCGCGGGCTTGGTGCGCAGGTAGTACATGCCGGTTTTCAGCCCCTTTTCCCAGGCATAGAAGTGCATGGAAGTGAGCTTGTTGTACGAGGCCCCGTCAATGAACAGGTTCAGGCTCTGGCTTTGGCAGATGTAGGCCCCACGGTCGGCGGCCATGTCGATGAGGGTGCGCTGTTTGATTTCCCACACCGTCTTGTAGAGCTCCTTGAGCGCGTCGGGGATCTCGCGAATGGCTTGGATAGAGCCGTTGTTGACGATGATTTTCTGCTTCAACTCTTCGTTCCACAGGCCCAGCGCGATCAGGTCGTGCATCAGGTGCTTGTTTACCACGGCAAACTCGCCCGAGAGCACACGGCGGCTGTAGATGTTGCTTGTGTAGGGCTCGAAGCACTCGTTGTTGCCCAGAATCTGGCTGGTGCTCGCGGTGGGCATGGGCGCGACGAGCAGGCTGTTGCGCACGCCAGTTTTCATGACCCGTAGGCGCAGGCTCTCCCAGTCCCACCGGTTAGAAGGCGTGACGTTCCAGAGGTCGAACTGAAACTGGCCTTTGCTCAGGGGCGAGCCCTCAAAGCTGCTGTAGGCGCCGTCTACTTCAGCCAGCTCGGCGCTAGCGGTCATGGCCCCAAAGTAGATGGCCTCGAAGATGTCGCGGTTGAGTTCGCGGGCCGCTTCGCTATCGAAGGGCATACGCATCTTGATGAACGCATCGGCCAGGCCCTGCACCCCAATGCCGATAGGGCGGTGGCGCAGGTTGCTGCGTTCGGCCTCGGGGATGGGGTAGTAGTTGCGGTCGATGATCTTGTTCAGGTTGCGGGTCACCACCTTGGTGATCTCGACCAGCCGCTCGAAGTTGAAGACCGGCTCGCCATCGGGCCCCTGGTCTACGTACCGGTTGAGGGCAATCGAGGCCAGGTTGCACACCGCCACCTCGTCGCGGTCGGTGTACTCCATGATCTCGGTACACAGGTTCGAGCTCTTGATCGTCCCCAGGTTTTGCTGGTTGCTCTTGCGGTTCGCGTGGTCCTTGTAGAGCATGTAAGGGTTGCCGCTTTCGATCTGGGCGTCGAGGATGGCAAACCAGAGCTCTTGGGCCTTGACCGTGCGGCGCTGGCGGCCTTCGGCTTCGTAGCGGGTGTAGAGGGCCTCAAAGGCTTCGCCCCACACCTCGTGCATACCGGGGGCCTCGTTGGGGTCGAAGAGCGACCACTCACCGCCGTCTTTCACGCGCTGCATGAACAGGTCGGGTATCCACAGGGCGTAGAAAAGGTCGCGGGCGCGCATTTCTTCTTTGCCGTGGTTCTTCTTGAGCTCCAGAAACTCGAAGATGTCGCTGTGCCAGGGCTCTAGGTAAATGGCGAAGGCGCCCTTGCGCTTGCCACCGCCCTGGTCTACGTAGCGCGCCGTGTCGTTGTACATGCGCAGCATGGGCACAATGCCATTGCTCGTGCCGTTGGTGCCGCGGATGTAGCTGCCCGTCGCCCGGATGTTGTGGATGGCCAGCCCGATGCCCCCCGCCGACTGCGAGATCTCGGCGCACTGCTTGAGGGTATTGAAGATGCCGGGGATCGAGTCGTCCTGCATCATGAGCAGGAAGCAACTGCTCATCTGGGGCTTGGGCGTACCCGAGTTGAAGAGCGTGGGTGTGGCGTGGGTAAACCACTTGTCGCTCATCAGGTCGTAGGTCTCGATCGCGGCTGCGATGTCGGTCTTGTGGATGCCCACGGCTACCCGCATAAACATGTGCTGCGGGCACTCGATGGGCTTGCCGTTGAGCTTGAGCAGGTACGAACGCTCGAGGGTTTTGAAGCCGAAGTAGTCGAACTCAAAGTCGCGGCTGTAGTCGATGGCCTTGTCAAGCGCCGTGGCGTTTTGGGCAATGACCTGGTACACGTCGTCGGCCAAGAGGGGGGCAGGTTCGCCGGTCTTGGGGTCTACATAGGTGTACAGCAGCCGGGCGCACTCGCTAAAGGTGCGTGGGGTGGTCTTGTGCAGATTGCTCACGGCAATGCGAGCCGCCAGACGCCCGTAGTCGGGGTGTAAGGTGACCATGCTGGCGGCAGTCTCGGCAGCCAGGTTGTCCAGCTCTACGGTCGATACATTGTCGTAGATGCCCTGGATGGTCTTTTTGGCGATCTCGATGGGCTCTACGAACCGCCGGTCGAGCCCAAACATGAGCTTTTCGATCCGGGCGGTGATTTTGTCGAAGTGGACAGCTTCACGCTGTCCGTTGCGTTTGATGACGTACATACGGCTGCTAGTGGCGGTAGATCAAGGGCGTTAGAAACAGGCAGGTTCGGTTCGTTCGCCACACCTGCCCTACAGGGTAGGGGCGAGGGGTGGGTTTCGGTGGCCACGCAATGGGCTACCGGGTGGGGGCAGGGTGGGGTTGGCTTACCCTGGCAACGCGACCCTGCGCCAGGTGACTTCGGGGGTTGTACCGCCCGGTGGGGGGCGCTTAGAAATCTTCGTCCAGGCTGAAGACCTGGTCTTCTTTCGCCGACATGACGCCGGCTTTCTGGTACTCGCTGACGCGCTTTTCGAAAAAGTTGGTCTTGCCCTGCAGCGAGATAAGCTCCATCCACGGGAACGGGTTCGTCGCGTGGTAGTACTTCTCCTGCCCTAGGGCGACCAACAGGCGGTCGGCGACAAAGGCGATGTACTGGGTCATCATCTCGGCGTTCATGCCGATGAGCGACACGGGCAGGGCATTCGAAACGAACTCCTGCTCAATGCTTACCGCGTCGGTAATGATGTCCCGTACCGTTTCGGCTGGCAGCTTGTGCTCCAGCATCGAGTAGAGTAGACAGGCAAAGTCGGTGTGCAGGCCCTCGTCGCGGCTGATGAGCTCGTTCGAGAAGCTTAGGCCCGGCATCAGGCTGCGTTTCTTGAGCCAGAAAATGGCACAGAACGAGCCCGAGAAGAAGATGCCCTCTACCGCCGCAAAGGCAATGAGCCGGTGGGCAAACGTGGGGGCGTTCTCAATCCAGCGGATGGCCCAGTCGGCCTTGCGCTTCACCGCCGGTACGGTCTCGATGGCGTTAAACAGGTAGTGCTTCTCGGCCGGGTCTTTGATATAGGTATCAATGAGCAGGCTGTAGGTCTCGGCGTGGATGTTCTCGATGGCGATCTGGAAGCCATAGAAGCACCGCGCCTCGGGGATGGTCACATCCTGCATGAAATTGACCACCAGGTTCTCGTTGACGATCCCGTCTGAGGCCGCGAAGAAGGCCAGCACGTGTTTAATGAAGTGCTGCTCGTCGGGCGTGAGCTTCTTCCAGTCCTCCAGGTCGGGGCCCAGGTCTATTTCCTCCGTCGTCCAGAAGCTGGCTTCTGCCTGCTTGTACATCTGCCATACCGCGTGGTGCTGGATGGGGAAGAGTACAAACCTGCCTTTGTCTTCGCGCAAAATGGGTTCGACGTGTGTCATGCGGTTTTTGTGGGCGTTTTCGAGGTACGAGGGCTTCAAGTTGGCTTACCTGACTACCCTAACACCTGGGCGCTGGGGGGTGTGCCCACCCCAAGCCCCCACGTGCGGGGTAACCATTGCTTACGCAGCAAGCATACAGACTCCCCATCCGGTTATAGACCGAAAAACCTCCTGAGAGGGAGGTTACTTCGCCGTATCGGCCCCGTTTCGGGGTGTCTCCGGTACCTGTAGGTACCGGGCGGCTCTGATCTATAAGAAACGCTTCGGCCGCAGACGAGTCTTGAGCGGAAGCGGCGGCTGGCAGTTGGTACGCCTTCTACATCAGTAAAGTTAGGTCGGCCTTTTTTTTAGCGCACCGTTGAAAAACTCACAAGGTTTTCTAGGGCCGCACCTCCGGGCGGCTAGTCGCCCAGGGGGGTGTGGATAAGGAATTGGGAAGTTTTCGAGCACCCGTTTAGGTGCATCACCTGGCATAAGGAAACCAAACTAAACGCACTGACTATCAGGCTACTGGTAGATTAAAGAAACACTTCAGCCCCTTTAGAAATGGGCAACTTTCCGCAGCCCTTCGTGATGGCAAGCGGTAGGTTGTGGATAACTCAAGGGTAACCCTCTGGCAACGCTAGGTGCTACGTGAAAACGCCTACTAACCACGCGTGCGCGGCAGTAGGCGTCATAATGTTAAGCGTATGTTGCCTAGAAGGGTAGTTCACCTAATTCGCCCACCATTTTTTCGGGCACCACGGCTTGGTCAAACTCGGCTTCGGTGAGGTAGCCCAGGCTCAGTGCAGCCTGTTTTAGGGTCGTGCCTTCTTTGTGGGCCTTCTTGGCAATGGCAGCGGCTTTGTCGTAGCCGATGTGCGTATTGAGGGCCGTAACGAGCATCAGCGAGTTGTTTAGGTGCTGGGTAATGGCCGCCTGGTTGGGCTCGAGGCCCACGAGCAGGTGGTCGTGGAAGCTGTCGCAGCCATCGGTCAGCAGCCGGGCGCTGTGCAGAAGGTTGGTGATAATGAGCGGCTTGAAAACATTGAGCTCAAAGTGGCCGTTGCTCGCCCCTACGGTAATGGCCACATCGTTGCCCATCACCTGCGCGCAGAGCATGGTCATGGCCTCGCACTGGGTGGGGTTCACCTTGCCGGGCATGATGCTCGAGCCGGGCTCGTTTTCGGGGATGAGTATCTCGCCGATGCCGCTGCGGGGCCCCGAGGCCAGGAGCCGGATGTCGTTCGCAATCTTCATGAGCGATACCGCCAGGCGCTTGAGCGCCCCGTGGGTTTCGACCATGGCATCGTGGGCGGCCAGCGATTCAAACTTGTTCTCGGCCGTCACAAACGGGTGGCCCGTGAGCGCGGCAATCTTGGCCGCTACCGCCGGGGCATAGCCTGCAGGGGTGTTAATGCCCGTGCCCACCGCCGTACCGCCCAGGGCCAGTTCGGCCAGGTGGGG
>JANRLA010000087.1:0-5541 GCA_033763015.1 Bacteroidia bacterium | reverse complement strand
TTTGCCCAGGTGCGAAAAGACCGCGGCCGCCTGCGTTTTGTAGGGCGACTTATCGGCCGAAAACCGGATGTCGCGGTTCAGCCGGAAGATGCACTTCTTGGCCTCTTGCCCCTGTAGCCGGGGGTCGATGGCCTGCAGCTTGTCGAGCACCTCGGCCACCAGCCCTTCGAACGGGCCCTTTACCACGGCCTCGTAGCGCGATTTTTGGGCCTTAAACCAGTCGGTGGTGTTGTTTGCGGCCAGGTCCTCGAAGAAGCGGAAGAACTCGGGGGTCAGGTGTGCCATAGGGTGTGTCGGGTTTGGGTTCTACAGCAAAGACGAAGGTGTGGGCGCGTATCGGACATTTTCGCCCGCGTTACGCCTGCTTGAGCTGCTGCCGTACCGCGGCCAGGCCCCCGGCCAGTGGCGTGGGCTGAAAGCCGAGCTCGGTTTGGGCCTTCAGGATTACCAGCCCCGTTTTGAGCGGACGGGGGGCGGCTTCGGCGAGCTCGGCAGTCGTGATGGGCAGTACCAGTCCGGGCTCCAGGTCCAGGGCAAGGGCGGTCTGTTGGGCGAACTCATAGACCGAGAGGTACTCGCTACCCGACACGTGGTACACACCCGTGCGGGTGCGCAGTGCAATCACGGCCAGGGCATCGGCCAGGTCTTCGGCCAGGGTGGGGGTTCGCCACTGGTCTTCGGCCACCCGGATGCGCTCCTTGTCCTTCAGGCTTTTGTGTACCCACAGCACCAGGTTGCTGCGCGATAGCCCCGGCGCGTAGCCGTACACCAGCGCGGTGCGGACGATTGTCGTGGGCTGGGGGGCCCGCAGCACCAACTCCTCGGCCTGTAGTTTGGCCCGCCCGTAGGCCGATAGCGGGCGGGTAGGGGCATCTTCGCGGTAGGGCCCCTCGGTGCCATCGAACACAAAATCGGTACTCAGCAGCACCAGGTGCGTGTTGAGGTCGCGGGTAGCGAGCAGCAGGTTCTCTACCGTGCCCACGTTGGCGGCTTGGCAGGCGGCAGGGTCACGCTCGCAGGCATCGGCCTGGCTTAGCGCCGCGCAGTGTACAATGGCGTCGGGTTTCAGGGCCGCCACGCGGGCCACCAGCGCATCGGCCTGGTGCAAGTCGACGTCTTCGTACTGGTAGCCCTGCCGGCGCGGGTTGCGGTTGGCCCCCCGCGACCAGGCCACCAGGTTCACCGAAGGCCGGTCGGCCAAGAGCGATACCAGTTTCTGGCCCACCAGGCCATTGCTACCCGTAACGACGACCGTTTGCACGGGCGAAAACTACGCTGAAACCACGCTGAAACCACACCTACACCACGCAAGGCGGGCCCTCGGGCCGCAGGTGGTCGGCAAAACTGGCCCAGGGCCCTTCGGGTGTGGGCCAGGCCACCAGCTCGAGCGGGGTTTTCTGCGTGGGGTGCTCCACCACCAGCCGGTGGGCGAAGAGCGCAATGGCCCCACCGGGCAGAAAGGCGCTCTTGCCATACTTGCCATCGCCCACAATTACGGCCCCCACCCGCGCCAGCTGTACCCGTATCTGGTGCTGGCGGCCCGTGATAGGCTGTACGGCCACCAGGGCCCTGCCTGTGCCTGCCACCGCCGCCGTGCGGTAGTGCAGCTCGGCGGCTTGGGCCCCGTAGGCCGGGGTATCGTACGCGCGCACGATGTTCTTGCCCGGCAGCTTGGCCAGGTAGTGGTGTAGCACACCCAGGGGCGGGGTGGGTGCCTGTTCGGTGAGGGCCAGGTACGATTTCTGCACCTGCCGCTGCTGAAACTGCGCCGAAAGCCGGGCCGCAGCTTTGCTCGTCTTGCCCAGCAGCAGGATACCCCCCACCGGCCGGTCGAGCCGGTGAAGCAATGCCACATAGGCTGCCCCCGGCTTGTGGTAGGTGGTGCGCAGGTAGCCCTCGGCCCAGCTCACCACGCTGGGGTCGCCTGTGGCATCGCCCTGGGCCAACATGCCCGCGGGCTTCACCACCGCGAGCAGGTGGTTGTCTTCGTAGAGGAGTGTGGGCGCCACGGGCAGGCTGGGGTAGGGGCCCACCAAGGTACAGCGCCGCGGTTTTTGCCCAACTTTGGCCCATGCATGGGTACTCGGCGCCGTGGGTGTTTACCGGCGATGCACTGCTGAGCGAAGCCACCGTCTGGGTGCAGCCCGATGGCACGCTCGACCGGGTGGTGCCGGGCCGCGACCCCGACGCTGAGCCCCACGATGGGCTGCTCTGCCCCGGCTTCATCAACGCCCACTGCCACCTGGAGTTTTCGCACCTGCAGGGTGAGATCCTACCTCACCTTGGCATGGCCGGCTTCATTCGGGCCTTAACGGGCCTGCGCGACCGCGATGCACTGCCCCACCGGGTGGCTGCGGCTCGGCAGGCCTTGCACACCCTGCGCAGCGGTGGGGTGTCGGTCGTGGTCGATACCTCGAACAGCGCCGTGGGGGCCCAGGCGGCCCAGGGGGTTTCGGGCATCGAGGTGCTGCCCATCGTCGAGCTCTTTGGCTTTCAGGACGCAGGGGCCGAAGCTGCCCTGGCCCAGGGCGAGGCCCTGTTGAGCGCACTACCCTCGGCCCTGGGGCTGACCCCGCACGCGCCCTACTCGGTGGGCCCCGCGCTGTTCGAGGGCCTCAGGCGCCACAGCCTGCGCAGCACGGCCCGGCCCCGGGTGTGGTCGTACCACTTGCTCGAGTCCGACGAGGAGCGCCGCTGCGTGGCCCTGAGCCCCGAAGGACCCATGGCCGAGCTGTTCCGTAGCTGGGGGATTCCCCTCAACTACGCCTACCCCGACCCCCTGGCCGCCCTCCGGGCCTTCGTACCCGAGGGCACCCACCTGGGCCTGGTACACCTTACCCAAGCTACCGAAGAGGACCTCAGCGCCATCGCTGCCCTGCCGGCCGAGGTCTGGTACCTGCTCTGCCCCCAGGCCAACGCGTACCTGCACAACCAGGAGCCGCCCTACGCCCTCTTCCCGCCCGAGCGTATCTGCCTGGGTACCGATAGCCTGGCCGGTACCTACGGCTTCGACCTGCTCGAAGACCTGCGGTGGCTCGCCCGTGCCCGGCCCAGCCTGTCCGCAGCTCAGCTCTTGGCCACCCTCACCGTCAACCCCGCCCACTGGCTCGGCCGGTACCCGCTCTACGGCTCGCTCAGGCCCGGCGCACGCGGTGGCGTATCCCTGATCGAAAACGTAACCTCCCGCCCACTAGCCTTAACAGATAGTAGTACGGCCCGTCGCCTGATATAAAGTAGTTTACTTTGCGTTGGTATGCGAGCGATTGGGAACGTCATAGTGGAAGACGAGCTGTTCGAACGGGCGTTTGTCTGTGAGCTCGAGGCCTGCAAAGGGGCCTGCTGCGTAGAAGGCAGTGGCGGTGCACCCCTTTTGCCCGACGAGGTGCAGGTGCTGGAGAACATCCGCGGGGCCCTGGCACCCTACCTGAGCCCCGAGGGCTGGGCCGAGCTCGAAGCCCAGGGCGTAGCCGTCTTTACCGACGGCGAGTACGAAACCCCACTCATCGGCCCCGAGGGGCCCTGCGCCTACGTTACGTATGCCCCCAATGGCACGGCCCGCTGCGGCATCGAAGAGGCCTACCGAGACGGTGCCGTTGCGTTCCAGAAACCCATTTCGTGCCACCTGTACCCCATCCGGACCTACACGACCGGCCCGGTCGAGATGCTGTATTACCACCGCTGGCACATCTGTCACAAGGCCTGTGGGAATGGAGCCGCGTTGGGGGTGCCGGTCTTCCGCTTTTGCCGCTCGGCGCTAGAGCGCAAGTACGGCCCCGAGTTTTACCAAGCGCTTGAGGCCGAAGCAGCCAAGCGCAGCACTCCGCCCGTACCGTAGTGCCATGAGCGTGCACCTGAACCCGCATTTTTTGGGCCACGTGCGCACCATTGGCACCCTGGTCGAAACCCCACCCACGGCCGGTGCCGTCTTGTTGGGCCCAGTAAGCGGCTTGGGGGCGCGGCTGCTCCAGTGGGCCGAGGCCAGCCCGCAAACCACCCTCTACATTCTCATGAGTGGCCTGCCGCCCCAGGCCGACTTGCAGCGCGTCAACGCCGCCAATGCCAGACTGGGGGTGTACATGCCCAACGAAAAGAAGCTGGCCCGTAACACGCTACTGGGCCAGCCCGAAGTCAACAACCTCGATGCCATCGCACTGCTGAAGAAGTACGCCGCCGTTCGGCAGCCAGTGTTTGTGCTCGCCGATACCACCGCCATCGCCGATGCGCACCACTACGCCGAGTTGGTGGCCCCGCTGGCCGACACCCTCTTGCTGCTCGGTGAACACGAAAACCCCGCCCGCGCCCGCGCCATTTACGACCACTGGCACCGGGCGCGCCGTTTAGGCTAGCGGTCGGCTAGTACTCCTGGTAACTGGGATCGGTGAACCAGCGCGCGTACCGGATGTAGCGCACGGGGGTATCAAGGATGTTCTGGCGCTGGGCCTCGGTCAGGGGCTTGATCTGCCGGGCCGGTACCCCGGCGTAGAGGTAGCCGCTTTTGAGTACATCACCTTCTTTAACCACCGCTCCGGCGGCGACGAGCACCTCGGGCTCAATCACGGCGTGGTCGAGCACCTTGGCGCCCATGCCAATGAGCACTCGGTCGTGTACGGTGCAACCGTGTACGATGGCCGCGTGGCCGATGCTCACATCGTCGCCGATGGTCAGCGGGGCCACTTTGTAGGTGCAGTGCAGGATGGCCCCGTCCTGGATGTTGGTCCGCGCCCCAATGCGGATGCTGTGCACATCGCCCCGCACCACGGCCCCAAACCATACCGAGCAGGCTTCGCCCATCACCACGTCGCCTACCACCACGGCGGTTTCGGCCAGAAACACACTCTGGGGCAGTTGGGGCGCAATTCCGCGTACAGAAATGAGTGTAGCCATGGCAAAATGAGGAAGGAGTTGTACTTTTGCGGCTCAAATTTTTTCAAAGCACCAGCAGCGCTAACGGACTAGCCCCCACGCGCTGCGCTAACTGCACCCAACCATGGCTGTAAAACTACGACTCCAGCGGCACGGCCGCACCCACCGGCCCTACTACCACATTGTAGCCGCCGACAGCCGCGCACCCCGCGACGGCAACTTCATCGAAAAAGTAGGCACCTACGACCCCGTACGGGCCGATGCCAAAGTTGAACTGGACCACGAAAAGGCCCTCAAGTGGCTCAAGAACGGCGCCCAACCCACCGAGACCGTGCGCGCCATCTTCTCGCACGAAGGCCTGATGCTCAAGCTGCACCTGGTGCGCAAAGGCAAAACCGCCGCCGAGATTGAAGCCGAGTACCAGCAGTGGCTCGCGGGTAAGACCACCCGCAAAGCTCAAGCGACCAGCAAACGGGAAGGCGTAAAAGCCGCCGCCGCCGCCGAGCGCCTGGAGGCCGAGAAAAAGAAAGCCCAGGCCCGTGCCGACAAGCAGGCCGAGAAACTGAAAGTCGCCGAGGCCCCCGCCGAAGCGCCCGCCGAGGAGGCTGTAGAAGCCACCGAAGAAACCGCAGCCGAGTAAGCCCGCGAGGTAGGCCAAACATGGCACCCGAAACCGAG
>JANRLA010000086.1:0-8570 GCA_033763015.1 Bacteroidia bacterium | reverse complement strand
GCCCATGCGGATTTACCCCGCGGTGCACTATACGATGGGTGGCCTGTGGGTAGACTACAACCTCTCGACCAACATCCCGGGCCTGTACGCCCTGGGCGAAGCCAACTTTAGCGACCACGGGGCCAACCGCCTGGGCGCCAGCGCCCTGATGCAGGGCCTGGCCGACGGCTACTTCGTCATCCCCTACACCCTTGGCGATTACCTGGCCGGCGAAGCCCGTCAACCTGTCGATACCAGCCATAGCGCCTTTAAGGATGCCGAGCAGAGCGTAAGCGCCCGTATCGAAAGCCTGTTGGCCATTCAGGGCAAGCGTACGGTAGACGACTTCCACCGCGAGCTGGGCAAACTGCTCTGGGACAACGTGGGCATCACCCGCGAAGCGGGCCGTCTGGTTGCCGCCAAAGACAAAATCAAGACGCTGCAAGAGCAGTTCTGGCGCGACCTGCGCCTGACGGGTACCGCCGATGGCCTCAACCAAAGCTTAGAAAAGGCCCTGCGTGTGGCCGACTTCTTGGAGCTGGGCGAGATTATGCTCGAAGACGCATTGGTCCGTGAAGAAAGCTGCGGTTGCCACCTGCGCGAAGAATTCCAGAGCGCTGAAGGCGAACCCATCCGCAACGATGACCGCTTCTGCGACGTGGCGGCCTGGGAAAGCACCGGCAACGGCACCTACCAGGTGCACCGCCAACCGCTGCAGTTCGAAAACGTCAAACTCTCTCAACGCAGTTACAAATAGGGCACCGAAACATGGCCGGCATGAGTACCGCAACCCATACCTACACCCTGCGCATCTGGCGCCAAAAAGGCCCCAACACGCCAGGCAAACTCGAGACCTACACCGTAGAGGGGATATCGCCCGATGCGTCGTTTCTCGAAATGATGGATGTACTGAACGAGAAGCTGCAACTGGCAGGCGAAGAGCCGGTGGCCTTTGACCACGACTGCCGTGAGGGCATTTGTGGCAGCTGCGGAATGGTGATCAACGGGCGACCGCACGGCCCCCAGAGCCTCACGACCACGTGCCAGCTGCACATGCGCTCGTTCCCCTCGGGCAGCACGATTACCATTGAACCCTTCCGGGCGAATGCGTTTCCGGTAGTCAAAGACCTGTTTGTCGACCGCTCGGCCCTTGACCGCATCCAGCAGGCGGGTGGGTACGTGAGCGTAGATACAGGCTCGGCGCCTGATGCCAATGCGATCCCGATTGGCAAATCGGTAGCCGATGCGGCGTTTTCGGCCGCGACGTGCATTGGGTGTGGCGCTTGCGTGGCGGCTTGCAAGAACGCCTCGGCGACCCTCTTCCTCAGCGCCAAGGTGTCGCACCTGGCCCTGTTGCCCCAAGGCCAACCCGAGCGAAAGGAACGGGTACTGAACATGGTGGGCACTATGCATGCCGAAGGGTTCGGGCACTGCACCAACACCGGTGCCTGTGAGGCCGAGTGCCCGGTAGGCATCAACCTGACGCACATTGCGACCCTGAACCGCGAGTACCTCACGGCAAGCCTCATCCCCAAGCCGTACGGCAAGTAGCCCTGGGGCCTGGGTTTTGCCCGACTGGCGCAAAAACTGCTACTTCGCATACGGTATGCGTGTGCGGTGTGTAGTGGTACTTGGGCTTTTGGCCCCGCTCCTGGGCTTTTCGCAGGGAAGAGTAGTGCCGTATTGGGGCTTTGGTGCCTTTGGTGGCGCCAGCTGGTACTCGGGCGAACTGACTACGGGCACCGCCGAGAGCTTCCCGGGCCAACAGGTGTCGGCCTTTCGCTTTACGCAGTTTGCCGTGGGCGGGCACATCAGCTACCAATGGCATCCGCACATGGGCCTTCGCCTGACGGGCACCTTTGCAAAGGTGGAAGGTGACGATGCCCAGAGCCCCGATGCGGTGGCCAAGGCACGGGGCCTGAACGCAACGACCGATGTTGTCGAGTTTTCACTTCAGTGGACGTACGACTTTGTGGGCGCCTACAAAGGCCTCTACAGCCGCGCACCCCTTACACCCTATGTCTTTGCCGGGCTGGGCGGGTTTTACTTTCGGCCCGTAGGCAAGGTGAACCTGCCGGGGCTGCAGGGCTCATTTGACCTGCGCGAGTTCAGGACCGAAGGCCAGGCAGAGGCCTACCCCGAGTGGGCCCTGGTGGTGCCCTTTGGCATGGGCCTCAGGGCCGCAATCGCCCGGCGGTGGGACCTGCGCGTTGAGCTGGGCCTGCGTAAGACGTTTACCGACTATCTGGACGACGTATCGGGCGCCACACCCGGCCGTGGGGGCCGCTTTGCCGACCCCGCCGACCTGGGCAGCACCTTGCCGGGGGTGCTCTCTGTCCGTACGGCTGTCGCATATCAGAGCACCGACCCGTTTGCCATACCGGCCAAAGCCAATACCCGCCGGGGCAACCCCGAGACCGACGATTGGTATGCCTTTGGGGGTGTTTCGCTTAGCTACCTAGTGCCCAGCAAGCCCCGGTGCCCAGAACCCCCCAAACCCCGGCGTTCGAATCGGTTTTTGTTCTTTTAGAAACATATCCACCGCGCCTGCCAACTGGGGGTGTTTTGGCACGTAAGTGGCTGTTTGTGTGAATCTTCGGTGTATACCTTTGCACGAAACTTAATTTGGGCTTTGATGCCCGGTAGTATATTTACCCTCAGTACTGAACCCGCTTAACCATGCGTATCACTACCCTAATTTGTGCAGCAGCTTTTTTGGTGCTCTCGGTTACCGGGTTGCAAGCCCAACGCCGTAGCCACAAATACAGGTATTTCACCTTCGAGGCTATGGTTGGGGTTAGCCAATACGGGGGTGACCTGACCACGGCAGAAGACGGCGGCGAGGCCTCGTTCCCAGATCCGCAACTGGCTACGCTCCCTACCACCCAGCTAGGTGCTGCGGTTGGCCTTACGTACCAGTTTCACCCCAACTTTTCAGCCAAGGCGAACTTCATGTTCACTCGCCTGATTGGGGATGATTACCTTGACGAAAACAACCCGAACGTAAACCGGGGCTTGCACTTCAAGAGCTATGTGGCCGAACTGAGTGGCCAACTACGCTACCACTTTATCGCAAACCGTACGGATTACCGGTTCCGCCCCAAGATCGACCCCTACATCTTTGGCGGCATTGCGGTGTTCTACTTTGACCCCTACGTCATTTTCGAAAACCGTGATGGCCAGGCTGACTTTGCCTCAGAGATTGGCAACAAGATCAACCTCCGTGAACTGCAAACCGATGGTGTGGACTATGCCCCCATTTCGATTTCGATCCCGTTTGGCTTTGGGGTTCGGTACGCAGTGAACGATCGGATTAACATAGGCGTGGAGTTCGGTCTTCGCCGCACCTTCACCGACCACCTGGATGATGTATCGGGCACCGAAACCCCTGGCGACGATGAGTTTGGTGGCTATTTCTACAACGCAACCATCGGCAACGCTGGTGCAGGACCCAATTCACAGCCTTCGTTGGCAGCCGAATTGGCCATTGGGGGTCTGCGTACCGCCCCGGGCGATCCCTACGTCCCCGTTGCTGCTGACCGGCGTGGCAACCCGTCGAACGATGACTGGTATGCGTTCTCGGGCATTACGTTCGGGTACATTTTGCAAGGTTCAAACCTGCGGTGCCCCAAGCCGGTCAAGCCCAAAGGCAAGAAGTTCATCTTCTTTTAGCGGACGAACGCTCCGACAGAACTTGACGGGCCCCAACGGGGCCCGTTTTTTGTGGGCTACAGGGCCCCTAGTTTGGGGTTTTTGCCGTTAGGGGTAGGCGGTGTGCCCGAAAAGGCGAAATTCGCCCCACCAGTTATACATGCAATCAGGCGTAGTAGTCCCGGCGGGTATCGACCCCAAGCGTATACCCAACCACGTGGCCATCATTATGGATGGCAACGGGCGTTGGGCTAAGCAGAAGGGCAACCAGCGAATCTTTGGCCACCGGTCGGCCATAGCCGCCGTCCGTGATACGGTAGAAGGGGCTGCGTCGGTGGGCATTGGTCACCTTACCCTCTACGCCTTCTCTACCGAAAACTGGGGGCGGCCCAAGCTGGAGGTAGACGCCCTGATGAAGCTGCTGGTCGCCACCATACGTAAGGAGACCGATACACTGCAGAAGAACGGAATCCGCCTGAACGCGATTGGCAATCTAGCCGATTTGCCTGCTACTACCCGGCGCGAGGTTGCCGAGGCCATGGCCGCTACGGCCATTAACACCCGGATGACCCTGACCCTGGCCCTGAGCTACGGCAGCCGCAACGACTTAGTACAGGCGGTGCAGAAGCTGGCACACAGGGTGGCCAGTGGGCAATTGCACCCCGAAGACATAACCGAGACCCTGGTGGCCCAGCAGCTAAGTACCTGGGGCATACCCGACCCCGAGCTGCTGATACGGACCAGTGGCGAGTTGAGGATTAGCAACTTCCTGCTCTGGGAATCGGCCTACACTGAATTTGTGGTACTCGACAAATTCTGGCCCGATTTTCGGCGCGAAGACCTTTTTGAGGCGCTGCGGCAGTACCAAAGCCGTGAGCGCCGTTTTGGCAAAATCAGCGAACAGATCCAGGCTTCATGAGGAATTGGTTTGGGGCGTGGCTCCTCATAGCGAGTGCTTGCCTGTGGGTACCGGGGCGCCTGTCCGCCCAGACGGGGCCTCAGCTGCAACAAGGGCAATATGTCATCGAGGATATCGAGGTGACTGGGGCCGTGTATACCGATGTACAAACGGTGGTGCTGCTCTCGGGCCTGTCGGTTGGGCAAAGCATTGAGTGGCCGAGCGACATATTCTCGAAAACCGTACAACGACTTTGGAAGCAGGAAATCTTCTCCGACATCGAAGTTGTGGTTAGCCGTGTGGTGGGGAATAAGCTGTACCTCACCATCAGGGTAGGCGAACGCCCACGGCTGACGAACTATCGGTTTTCGGGTATTTCACGCACGCAGGCGGACGAGCTGAGCGAGAAAATTGCATTCGTCCGTGGCACCATCTTCACCGAGTCGAAGCGCCGGGCCGCCGACCGGATCATCCGCAATTATTACCAGGAGAAAGGGTACCTGGATGTGGGGGTTAAAATCAGCACCGATTTCGATACGCTGATTGGCAGCAACGGTGTGTCGGTTCTGTTGAGGGTGCAGAAGGGGCCTCGTGTCAAGATTAGCCACATCGAAGTGGCCGGCAATGATGTAGTTGCCGACAAGCGGGTACGTAAGCAGCTCAAAAACACCAAGCGCCGGGTGCCGGGCCGCTTCTGGAAGAAGTCGAAATTCATCCGAGGCGACTTTGCCGAAGACAAAGACAAGCTCGTTGCCTACTACCAGTCGAAGGGCTACCGAGATGCCGAGGTGGTGGAAGATTCCATCAGCCGGGTGCCAGCGGGGCGGCGCCTGTTTGGCCTACTACCCCCCCAGTCCGACTACAAACTGGGGCGCATCAACCTGTACCTGAAGGTGTACGAGGGGCCGCAGTACTTCTTTGGCGACGTTCGGTTTACAGGCAACCAGAAGTATGATAGTGCCACGCTACTGAAGGTGCTCGACATTCAGCGGGGCGAGGTCTATGACCGAGAGAAGCTGGACCGTAAGCTGAGCCTAGACCCCAATGGTCTGGATGTAAGCTCGCTGTACCTCGACGATGGGTACCTGTTCTTCAACGCATCGCCGGTTGAGGTCTTGGGCCAAGGCGATACGATTAACCTCGAGATACGGGTGTACGAAGGCCCGCAGGCCACCATCAACAAGATTATCCTGCAGGGCAACGAAACCACTTCAGACCACGTGATTTTGCGCGAGTTGCGCACCCTACCGGGCGAGAAGTTTAGCCGCTCGCTGCTTATCCGCTCACAGCGCGAGATTTTGAACCTAGGGTTCTTTGACCAGGAGGCTATGGATATTGTGCCCCTACCCAACCCACAAAATGGCACCGTAGACATCAAGTACGTTATACCCGAACGCTCGAACGACCAGATTACCCTACAGGGCGGTTACGGGGGCGTGATTCGGGACAACCAGGGCCGGCGAATCAGCGGGGGGCTTGTGGCTACCGTCGGGCTACAATTCAACAACTTCTCGACGCGGAAGATCTTCGAGAAGGGTGCCTGGCGCCCAATCCCACGGGGTCAGGGCCAGAAGCTTTCACTCTCGGTGCAGACCAACGGGCCCAACTTCCAGAACTACGCCATCTCGTTCCTGGAACCCTGGTTTGGGGGCCGTAAGCCGAACTCGCTGGGCTTCTCGTTCAATTTCTCCCAGCAACGCTCACCCCTGACCGACTACCGGTTCAACATCCTGGGTGGGTCAATCGATCTGGGGCGGCGCCTGAAGTGGCCCGACGACTTCTTCCGCTCGTATACCACGCTGAGCTACCGCAACTACCAGTTCCGCAACGCCAACATCTTTGGCAACCTGACCGAGGGCAACATCAACATTCTTTCGGTGCGGCAGACGTTCGACCGATCGAGCATTGATGCACCCATCTTCTCGCGCAGTGGGGCGCAGGTTACCCTCTCGGCCGAGGCTACACCGCCCTGGTCGCTCATTTCGGGCAAGGATTTCACCAATGCTACCGACAGCGAGAAGTTTGAGCTCCTTGAGTTTTACAAAATCAAGTTTGACACCCAGCTGTTCTTGTCGCTGACCAGTGGCAAAAAGCCGCTGGTGTTGGCACCGCGTGTGCGCTTTGGGTTCTTGGGGGCTTACGACCCGGTGCTTGGGGTTTCGCCCTTTGAGCGCTTCTACCTTGGCGGCGATGGTTTGCAGGGCTTCAACATTGACGGGCGCGAGATTATACAGCTGCGGGGTTACGAAGAGCCCATTTTGGGTCCGCTGGATGGTGGCACGTCGTTTGCCAAGTACACCATAGAACTACGCCAACCCATTACCCTGGAACAGCAGTCTATGATTTGGGTGCACGGATACGTGGAAGCAGGCCGCGCCTGGGACTCGATCGACAACTTTAACCCGTTTGTCGTATACCGTTCGGCCGGCTTGGGCCTCCGGGCCTTCCTACCCATGTTTGGGCTGCTGGGCCTCGACTGGGGCTACGGTTTCGATACTGTCCGGCGCAACGCTGGCTCACCCAGCGTAGGGGGCGGCCAGCTACACTTTATCATCGGTCAGCAGTTTTAACCTCACGGCCATGCGTATCGCGTCTATACTATTCCTAGTCATCCTGCTGTGCAGCACTGTGCAAGGCTTTGGTCAGCGCATTGGGTACGTGGATACCGAGTATATCCTGGCCCAGCTACCTGATTACAAAGCTGCCCAGGAGGAGATCGAGCGGCAGTCGAAACGCTGGCAAGAACAGCTCGATGGGCTCTACGCCGAGATAGAAGACCTCTACCGCAAGTACCGCGAAGAAGAAGTACTGCTTTCAGAAGCTATCAAGCAGCAGCGCCAAGATGAAATCCTGGAAAAGGAGAAGGCTGCCAAAGAGTTTCAGCGCAAGTACTTTGGTTACGAAGGGGAACTCTTCAAGCAGCGCGAAGAGAAAGTGAAGCCCGTGCAGGAGCGAGTCTTCAAGGCGGTAGAGGAATTGGCCGCTGAAAAGAAGCTGGACTTCATTTTCGACCGTGCCGGCGATGTGACGCTGCTCTACGCTAACCCCGGCTACGATTACAGTAAATTGGTGCTCGAGAAACTGGGCATCCGCTAACCCGTTCATTTCATCCATCACCCTTCCGTAATCCTCAGACGAATGTCCACCCCGACCCGTATCCTATTCCTGGGCCTGTTCTGCCTTGCCGCCGTGCAGGGGCTGGCCCAACCCAAGATTGGCTACACTAACCTGGAGTTGGTGTTGGCCTACATGCCTGAAAGCAAAGTTGCGAACCAGGAACTGCAGGTCTTCGAGAAAAAGCTTGCCGAGAAGCTTGAGATCAAGCGTAGCTACCTGGCCAGCAAGTACGAAGAGTACCAACTGAAGGCCCAGAAAAACCAGTTCACCAGCGAAGCGGCCAAAACTGCCGAAGAGCAGGATTTGAACAAACTGCAAGAGGAGCTGCGTACCGCCGCCAACGACGCCGAGCAGCAGGTGCAGGGCAAACGTGGGGAGCTCTACCAACCCATCCTCGAGAAACTGCAGAAAGCCATTGAAGAGGTGGCCAAAGCCAATGGCTACACCTATATCCTGAACATTGGCGGGGGCAGTGGTGTATCGAACATCCTCTACGGGCCTGAAGAGGACAACATCACCGAGCGCCTGTTCAAGCACCTGGGCCTCGAGCTGCCGAAAGAAGAAACCGATACCACCACTACCGGCGGCGGAAAGTAAGGGCGCCCGTTGGCTACGCTAGGAGCGCCAGCGGCGGGAGGCACCGCCAGTTTGCCCATCGGGGTCTTCGATTCGGGCCTGGGTGGGTTAACTGTACTCAAGGCACTGCAGACCCAACTGCCCAATGAGTCGCTGATCTACTACGGCGACACGGCGCATTTGCCCTACGGCGACAAAAGCCCTGCCACTGTACGCGGCTACGTGGCCAAGATTGTAGCCTGGCTGGTGGCCCAGCCCGTGAAACTGATTGTGGTGGCCTGCAATACGGCCTCGGCTGTAGGGATTGACCGGATACGCGAGGTGGCCGGCCCCGTGCCGGTAGTTGAGG
>JANRLA010000085.1:0-43534 GCA_033763015.1 Bacteroidia bacterium | reverse complement strand
CGCCTTTGCGGCCCTCAAGCGCGCCCCCCAGCAAGAGGCCCTGCTGCTCGTGGTCGCCGAAGCCTACCTGGCAGGTCACCCGCTGCCCGAGGCCACCGCCCTGGGCCGGATTGGCGCAAGCCCAGGGGTGGCGGCGGGGCTCGTGGGCAAAGGGTTTGTACAGCGTATAGCACTGCCCGTGAGCCGTCTGGCCACTGGGCAGGCCGCCACCACGCCCCCACCCGAGCTTACTGCCGCGCAACAGACAGCCCTGGCAGCGTTACTGGCCCACCTGGAGGGCGGCACCCCCACTGAGCCCGTGCTGCTGCACGGGGTGACGGGCAGCGGCAAAACGCTGCTCCTGCAGGCGCTGGCGGCCCGTACCCTGGCCCAGGGGCAGCAGGTGCTGTACCTGGTGCCCGAAATCGGGCTCACGGCCCAGGCCATCGAGCGGTGGCGGGCACGGTTTGGGGCGCTGGTGGGCCTGGCCCACAGTCGGCTCAGCGAAGCCGAACGGGTCGAAACCTGGCAGGCCGTGCTCCGGGGCGACATCCGCATCGTGCTCGGGGCCCGTTCGGCGCTGCTCTTGCCTTTCGCCGAACTGGGCCTCATCCTCGTAGACGAAGCTCACGACCGCTCGTACAAGCAAGCCGAACCTGCCCCACGGTACCACGCCCGCGACGCCGCCGTGCACCTGGGCCAGCAGCTGGGCATCCCCGTCGTACTCAGCACCGCCACGCCGTCGCTGGAGACCTACCTAGCAGCTACCGAGGGCCGGATGGGCTACGTACCGCTGACCGAGCGGCCCTTCCCAGGCCCCATGCCCAGCGTCGAGCTCATCAACATGCGCCAGCAGCAGGCCGAGCGCAGCAGCGACGGCCCGTTCTCGGCGCCCCTGCTCGACGCACTGCGCGTGGTGGTGGCCTCGGGCCAGCAGGCGCTGGTGCTCAAAAACCGCCGGGGGTTTTCGCCCCTGGTGGTATGCACCACCTGCGGGCACGTGCCCCACTGCCCCAACTGCGACATCAGCCTCACGCTGCACCAGGCCGCCCGCGAGCTGCGCTGCCACTACTGCGGCTACCGCGACACCGACCCCACCACCTGCACCAATTGCCACCACCCCACCCTGCGCCCCGAAGGCATGGGCACCGAACGGATCGAGGAGCTGCTGCGCGACCGGCTACCCGGCGCCCGCATCGGGCGCATGGACCTCGACACCACGCGCGGCAAGGCTGGCTTCGAGCGTGTCATTGGCCAGTTTGCCCGCGGCGAGCTCGACGTGCTCGTCGGCACCCAGATGGTGACCAAAGGCCTCGACTTTGGGAATGTGTCTCTGGCCGCCGTGCTCAGCGCCGACAGCCTGCTGCACTACCCCGACTTTCGGGCCACCGAGCACGCCTACCAGCTCCTCACCCAGTTTGCCGGGCGCGCCGGGCGGGCCGGGCAGCCCAGCCGACTGCTCATCCAAACCTACCAGCCCGAGCACCCGTTCTGGGCGCTACTCCAGGCCCCGTACACCGTCTTCGCCGAGGCCGAGCTGCACCTGCGCCTGGCCCTGAGCTACCCGCCCTACAGCCGCCTCATCCAACTCGAGCTGCGCCACCGCGACCTTGGGTTCCTGCAAACCGAGGCCCTGCGGCTGGCGGCATTGCTCCGGCCCTGGCTGGGCGGCAGCCTGATGGGCCCCGAGGCACCGGCCATTGCCCGGGTAAAAGGCTATTTCCGGCTGCGATTTCTCATCCGCGCCAGCGCCAAGCAAAGTGGCCGTGGGTTGAAACAGCGGCTGGAGGCCAGCCTGGCGGCCTACCGCGCCCAAGCCCCCAACCAGACCGTACGCACCGTGGTAGACGTTGACCCCTACAGCTAATGGCCGGGCTCTACCTGCACATCCCCTACTGCCGCAAGGCGTGCAGTTACTGCGACTTCTACTTCCTTACCGGGCGCAGTACACAGGCTGCATTTGTGGCCGCGCTGCAAACCGAGCTACGCCTGCGTGCGGGCACCCTGCCCACGCCACTCGAAACCGTGTACTACGGCGGGGGCACCCCCAGCCTGCTCGTTCCGGCCGAGTTGGAGGCCCTCCAAACCGCCGTAGCCACGCTGTACGGCACTGCACCTAGCGCCGAAGTCACGCTCGAAGCCAACCCCGACGACGTAACCCCCGGGAGGGCCCAGGCCTGGCGCGCACTGGGCATCACGCGCGTGAGCCTAGGGGTGCAGTCGTTTCACGACGACGAGCTGCGCCAGATGGGTCGGGCGCACAGCGCCGACGAGGCCCGGCGCAGCATCGGGGCACTGCAGGCAGCGGGGTTCGAGCGGCTCTCACTCGACCTCATCTACCACCTGCCCGGCAGCACCCCGGCACGCTGGGGGCACAGCCTGGCCGAGGCCCTGGCCCTGGGCGTGGGGCACCTTTCCTGCTACGCCCTCACTGTCGAACCCCGCACGGCCCTGGCCCACCAGGTCGCCAACGGGCGCGTCGCACTGCCCGACGAAGCGGCCTACACCGAGCAGTACCTGGCCCTGGTAGCCGCCACCCAGGCCGCCGGGTACACCCACTACGAGGTGTCGAGCTTCGCCCAACCGGGGCACGAAAGCCGTCACAACTGGGCTTACTGGCAGGGTGCACCCTACCTGGGACTAGGCCCTGCCGCCCACAGCTTCGACGGCCACCGCACCCGGCGGTGGAACGCCCCCAACCTGCACGCTTACCTGGAAGCCCTGGCCGAAAACCGCCTGCCACCCCACGAAACGGAGGTGCTCACCGCAGCCCAGCGGTTCAATGAAGTACTCGTGACCGGGCTGCGCACCCAGGACGGGTTTTCACTGCCCCAGGCTCAAACTGCCTTCCCCGAGCTCGATTTGATGCGGTGGGCCGAGCGGCATACGGCCTACCTCGTCAAACTCGTGGCCGAAGGGCTCGTCGCGCGCCCGCTGCCCCAACTCGGTCTCACCGACCGCGGGCTACTCCACGCCGACGGCATTGCCGCCCGGCTGGCGCTGGGCTAAGGCTACGCCCAGTGGCGTTTGTACCAGTGCTGGAAAACGATGTACGCCCACAGGGTCCAGTCGGCCTTACCTTCGCCGCGCTGTACGGCGGCCCACAGCCGCTCGAGACCGGGGTAGCTGAAGAGGCCCTGGTCCTGCACAAATTCGCGGTTCAGGTACTCGGTCTCAATACGGCTGCGCAGCTGAGTCAAAAACCAGCCCCGCAGCGGCACCTCAAAGCCTTGCTTGGGTCGGTTGTAGAGTTCAGGCGGCAGGTAAGGCCGGAAGGCATCCTGCAAAATCCGCTTCCGCAGCCTTCCGCGTACTTTGTCGGTCTCGGGTAGCTGAGCGGCAAAATCTACCACGCGGGGGTCGAGGAATGGCGGGCGTACTTCTAGCGAATGTGCCATCGACATCAGGTCAACCTTCGGCAGCATGTCGCCCGCCAGCACCAGGGCTATGTCAGCCCGCAAAAAGCCACCCAGGCTTGCCTCTGTGCCCCGAAGCGCCAGGTAGGGGCCCCACCCGAGGTCGGGGTCAAAGGGCACCGTTAGAAACGCTGCCACTGCTTCGGGCTCGGCCACTGAGGCCAGGTACCGATACCGAGCCTCGGGGCCCAGGGCCAGTAGCCGGGCCAGTTTGCGCAACTGAAACACCTGGCGCCCCACGCGGGTACCCCGGTTGCTGGACAAGGCCCCAAGGCCTAGTTGCGCCAACCGCGCCAGGGGGGCAGCCCAGCTGGCCCTAGCGGCGAAGCTATCGGCTACGTGGCGGTGGTAGCCTCCAAACACCTCGTCGGCACCATCGCCCGAGAGGGCCACGGTCACGTGCTTGCGAGTCTCCTGCGAAAGGATGTACACATTTAGCGCAGAGGCATCGGCAAAAGGCTCTGAGAGGTAGTCGAGTACCCCCTCCAGGTGCGCGAAAAGGTGCCCGGCGCTGAGCCGAAACACCGTGTGCTCGGTGCCGAGCTTACGGGCTACCGCCTGCGCGTAGGCTGTCTCGTCCCAAATCGCTTCCTCAAACCCGATGGAGAACGTTTGCAGGTGCGGGGTGTGCCGTCGGGCCAGCGTTGCGATGACCGATGAGTCGATACCCCCACTTAGGAAAACGCCCAGGGGTACGTCCGATATCAGGCGTAGCCGCACGGCATCGTCCAGCAGCGCTTCCAGCTGGCGTAGGCGCTCGGGGTACTCTGCGGCAACAGCGGTGCGCCGCTCGCCCGGTGCCGGCAGCCTGTAATAGGCCTGTGGGGGCTGGGCGGCACCTTGCGTCACCGCCAGCCAGTGCCCCGGCGGCACGTGCCGAACCCCCGCGAGCAACGACCGATCGGGCGGTAGGTAGTTGAGCTGGAAGTACAGCCCCAGCTGTTCGCGGGCCAGCTCGGGGGTGTAGCCCATGGCAATCAGCGCCTTGGCCTCAGAGGCAAAGCGCACACCCGATGCATCGGCCAAATAAACCAGGGGCTTGATACCGTAGGGGTCGCGAAACAACCACGCGGTCTGAGTTTGTGTATCGTAGAGGCAGAGCGCGAAAAAGCCGTTCAGATCGCGCACCCCTTCAGGCCCATTGCGGATGAGGTGGTGAAGGACGACCTCGCTGTCGGACCGCGTCTCAAAGCGCACACCGGCAGCTTCCAGCGGCCCCCGCAGGGCTTCAAAATTGAATACCTCGCCGTTGAACACCAGCCAGTACCGGCCTGTGGGGTCGGTCATGGGCTGGTTTGCCACCTCGCGCAGGTCCAGTATCGAGAGCCTTGCGTGCCCCAGTACCGCGCCACTGAGGGTTTGGGTTACAGCGGCGTCGGGGCCGCGTGCCCGCAGCTGGGCCAACCCCTGGCCCACCGCTTGCGCCTCAGGGCCGCCGGGGGCAACCGCTGCACTGCTGAGCCACCCCAGTATGCCACACATGCTACTGCGCCACCAGGCGTTTGAAAAGCCCCACGTACCGCTCGCGCCAGGCGTTTACCGAATACTGGGCCTCGACCGTGGCCTGGCCCGCGCGGCCCACCTGCTCGCGCAGGGCCCGCGACTCAATGAGTTGGCTCAGGCGCTCTACCCACTGCTCGGTTGTGTCAGGCAGAAAGCCGTTCACCCCGTCCTCTACAATCGTTTGGTTCACACCCACCGGGCTCATCAGCGTCGGGATGCCCAGGGCCATGTACTGCAGGCCCTTCAGGCCGCACTTGCCGCGTGCCCAGGGGTCGTCGGGCAAGGGCATAATGCCAATGTCCATACCCCGCAGGTCGGCGAGCTCGGTGTCCTTTTTCCAGGGCTTGCCCACGATGCCCAGCCCTTCGTGGCGGTAGTTACCATCGCCCACGACGCTGATGGCCACGCGGTTGCCGTAGCGGGCCTTGATTTGCTCCAGCGCCGGTAGCGCGTGGGCAAAGTGCTCGATGGTCGTAATGCTGCCGCTCCAGCCAATGGTAACCACGGGCTTTTCGGGGTACTCAATCCCGGGGCTATACTCCTGGGTATCGATAGTGGTGGGCACGATTTCGACCGCAGGGTTGAACTGCCGGGCGTAGTCGGCCAGGTAACTATTGCCAGCGAGCACCAGGTCGCACACCCCGATGATTTGGCCCACTTTATTGGGGTTTTTCAGGAAGCTGAGCCAGCGGTTGGCCTTCGAGGTAGAGGGCAGCCAGATGGCGTCGTCGAAGTCGTACACCAGCTTGGCCCCCCGTTGCTTGAAGGCCCGCTCAAAGCGTGTGCTACCCGTCAGGAGCGCCTCGCGGTAGATGAACACAATGTCGCCGGGCTTCACGGCCCGCACATCGGCGCGGCGTTTGGCCAGGCTGGCCCATTGGATACCGGCTTTAGCGAGGTAGTGACCCCTCTGGTAGAGCACGCGGTCTTGCTGGGCGGTGAGTAGCGGCGAGTACCGTATGCCAAAGCCCGCAACCCGCAGGGCCACCAGGTACTGCTCGTGCCGGAAGCGCTGACCCGGCGAACGGTCGGCCCGGTGCTGGACGATAAAGTGAACGGTGGGTAGGGCCACGGCTAGTCCTCCAGCCACACCGGTGGCAGCTTCTCGGTGATTTCGATGGCCTTGAAGCGTTCCCCTTTGCGGATGCCCGTCTGCTTGGCCCACTCAGCCATGCGGCGCAGGCCCTCGTCGAGGCTAAAGCGCGCCTGGCCCCCGAACACGCGGTGCGCCTTGCTGTGGTCGCTGTAGGCGTGTTGCACTTCGTTGCGGGCCTCTACGTGGCGCAGGGTGCCCTCAATGCCCATGGCCCGCATGATGGCCTCGGCCAGTTCGTTTACGGTGTAGTCTTTGTCAGCCCCTATGTTAAAGACCTGGTTGTAGGCCTCGGGGATGTCTACGCACCGCGCTACGTGCGGCGCAACGTCGCCGATGTAGCTAAAGGCCCGTGTTTGAAGCCCATCGCCAAAGACCGTCAGGGGCTTGCCCTGCATGAGCAGGTTCATGAAGATGCCCACCACGTTGCGGTACTTGTCGCCCAGGTTCTGGTACTCGCCGTACACATTGTGGGGCCTGAAGATGACGTAATTGAGCCCAAACATCTCGTGCGTGGTGCGCAAATCGAGCTCCACGGCATACTTGGCCACACCGTAGGGGTCTTCGGGGTGCGGGGTGTCGTCTTCGCGCATGGGGGGCCTCAGCGCCCCGTAGACGGCAATAGAGGATGTAAAGACAAAGCACTTCACCTTGTGCTTAACCGACTCGTTGATCAGGTTAACCGACCCGATGAGGTTGTTCGTGTAATTGAACCGCTTGATGAAGTGGCTCAGGCCCTCGGCCGCGTAGGCCGCCAAGTGATACACGTACTCGAAGCGGTGGGCCTCGAAGAGGCGCTCCAGCAGCGCGTGGTCGGTGATAGAACCCTTGACGAAGGTTACCCCCTGGGGCAGGTTGTCTTCAAAACCGCCACTCAGGTCATCGAGCGCTACGACGGTGTGGCCCAGAGCCAGGAGCTCCCGACAGACGTGGGCACCCATAAAGCCGGCAGCACCGGTTACTAACGAAACAGGCATGAGGTGGGTGGGCTACCCGCTAGCGGGCGCTGGGGCAAAACTAGAAAAAGGGCGGTGGCCTACCGAACCGGGCGGCCGTACCGGGCGGTAAAGTCGGCGGCGCTCAGGTGCTCTACGGTTACGGTCATGGTGATGGCCGCGAGCGGGTTGTCTTTGGCGTCGCGGGGCTGCTGGGCAATGGCGTCGGCCACCTCGATGCCCTCGAGTACTTCGCCGAAGACGGTGTAGTTGCCGTCCAGGTTCAGCGCCCCGCCCTGGGCCAGGTACTGGGCCTTCACGGCCTCGGGGTAGCTAAAGAGCGGGGGCTTAAGGCGCACGTACTGCGTAAAACCCTCGTTCAGGCTATCGACGCGGGCTTTGGTTTCGGCGTAGCGGGTGCTGTCGGTGGCCTTGAGCCGCTCGAGCGAGTCGGGGTTGGCCATCAATTCACGGGCCCAGGCGTGCTGGGGCTCAAGCAGGTACTCGGTGGCGTAGGCGTTCATCTGCACCTGCTGTAGCTCTTGTTCTTTGCGTAGCAGGGTGGCCTCGGTGACGGGCCGGCCCGTCACGATGTAAAACTGCGAGCCCGACGAGCGGCGCTGGGGGTTCTGGGCATCGCCGGTACGGGCTGCCGCCAGGGCCCCGCGGGTATGAAACAGGTCGTCGCGGATTTCGGCTGGCAGCGTGTAGCCGGGGCTACCGGTGCCGTGCCGCGCGCGCTGGGTGCTGTCTTTCGAGAGGGGGTCGCCACCCTGGATCATGAACTGGGGGATGACCCGGTGAAAGGTCGTCCCGTTAAAAAAGCCTTCCTGCGCCAGTTTGATGAAGTTGTCGCGGTGCTCGGGTGTGGCGTTGAACAGTTGCAGGGTGAGCGTGCCCTGGGGGGTGCCAATGTGCACCAGGGCAACGGTGCCGGGGTCGGGGGTCATCTGGGCAAACGTCGGCAAAAAGGCGCCGACCAGTAGCAGTAGGGTACAAAACAGGCGCATTACGCAGGTGCACTGCCGGCAACGAGCCACAGCCACGCCGAAACAAGCAAAAATTTGGCCGTCCACGCCCAGGTACGCACCCAATTGGTGGCCACCAGCCGACGGGTAAGCGCCTGCTGCGCCAGGGCATCGTGTGCCACCGCAAGCCGCCCGTGAAGGGGCACCTGCACGAAGGCCGTGCTCAGCCACGGCACCCCGGCCAGCACCGCTACTGCCCACGGCAGCCACACCGGCGCTGGGGGCCTAGGGGCAAACGGCAGCGCAGCGCCCGTCGCCAGGTCAATAAGCATGGGCAGCAGCACCAGGGGTACAATGCGGCGCTGGTGTGCGGCCAGGTACGTGGTAAACCCCGCCGTGGGCACCCGCACCAGGAGCGGGTAGTGCACCCACTGGATGGTCCAGATCAGGCCCATGAGGTAGCCGCCCACCACCAGCTGTAGAAAAAGTAGTGCCATTGTGCCAACTTAGGGCTGAAACATGGCTGAAACCCCTACCGAACGCCCCCTCGAAACCACCGAGGCCCGGCTGGCCGACGATACCGGCGGCGAAAAGGCGCTGCTTGAGCTCGGCACCCGTCTTGACGGCACCTTTCAGCTCGAAATGCTGGTCTCGGGCACGGTATTGTTCCTGGCCTTCTCACTTGCCAGTTACCTAAGTGTGCAAATCGAAGCGCTGTTCGTGGGCCGTGCCGAAGGCGGTCGGGTATTGACCGTGCTGCTGGGGTTGGTCAATGGGCTGCTCTACATCCTAGTGGGCAATCTGCTGGTGCACCTGTTGCTGCGTAGCTATTGGGTTGGGGTAGTGGGCTTGGCCACGGTATTCCCGTCGGGTGCGCGGATGGACAAGCTCCCCGGGGGGCCTATCTATCGGGCCTTCTCCCTGCGCCACAAGCAGTCGATAACCGCGCACATGGTTTCGGTCGACCGGGCGTGCCGCTTGGTGTACAGCCTCACCTTCACGCTACTGGCCACGTTCGTATTTGGCTTTGTGCTCTTTGGGGGCATTGCCGGCCTGTCGTATGCCGTGGCCCAGCTCAACATTGGGCTGGGGCCACTAGACCTGTTTTGGGGGGCTTATCTGGCGCTACTTCTGCCGTACTACGTCGTATACCTGCTCGATCGGTATGGCGAACGGTTTACTACCACCCGCGAGCTTGTCCGCTCTCCGAATTTCGTACGGCTGGCAAGGGGCTTGTACACTGTGCTGTTTGGGGTGCTTTTTATCCGCAACATCCAGCCGGTGGTCACTACGCTGACCTCCAATCTTGGGCAGCGCCGCTACGCTTTGGTGCTAGTGTGCTACCTGGGCCTGCTGTACCTGGGCATGTTTACGCCCCTACTCGAGATTGCCGACCGACCCTACCGGGCAGACGCCTCGCGCCCCGAAGTGAGCCGCAGTGCCCACTACGAAAACCTGCGCAGCGACAACGAAACCGTTCGCCTTCCGCTGCTGGAGGCCGACAAAATTGCCCGCAGCACGGGTTACCTGCGGGTTTTTCTGCCCTACACCACCCGCTTCAACGACAGCCTTGCAGCCTGGTACCCCAACCTACGACCACTTGAGGCCACCGGCCTACGGCTGCGCACCTACCAAACCGATACCGACGCCATCCCCGAAGTACACCGGGCCCTGGCCAGCTGCTACCAGTTACAGTTTGCCGACAGCCTGCTCCACATTCCCCTACGGCTCTACACCCACCCCACCCTGGGCCACGACGGCCTGCTGGGCTACCTGCCGGTTGGCGCGCTGGCCCCCGGCGAACACACCCTGATAGTACAGGAATGCGCCGGCGACCCTCCCCGCCGCTACCCCATCGCCTTTTGGGTGTACTAACGCAACCCATAGGGCCACCCGCCTGTCGGGTGTAGGTGTATCTTGCAACCGCCCACCGCAATTCTACCCGCCATGAACCTCGCCGACATGTTTGGTAAGCTCAACGAGATGAAGCAGAACATGGAAAACGTGCGCGCTTCGCTCGACCAGATCCACGTAGAGGCCGAGTCGGGCGGCGGTATGGTTAAGGTCGTGGCCAACGCCAACAAGCAGGTGCTCAAGCTGAGCATTGACCCCAGCGTTGCCACAGACCGCGAGATGATGGAAGACCTCATCGTTGCCGCCATCAACAAAGCCCTCGAAAAAGCCGAGGAAAAAGGCCGCGAAGAGCTGAGCAAGGCCGCCAGCGGCATGCTGCCCAACCTACCTGGTCTCGACCTGAGCCAGTTGGGCCTGAAGTAGCCAAGTTTGACTACCAGGGCCTGCGCATCTGCTTGCGCTCAACAACAAAGTAGAGGATACCCATGACCATGCCCATCAGGTGCCCGAAGTGCGACACCTGGCCCTGGTCTTCTACCCCAAAGACCATAAACGCCGAAAAGGCAAAGAGGCCCAGGGCAAAGTGAATGGCCTTGAACGAAACGAAGGGCAGGAACAGCAAACTGAGCCGCGCACTCGGGAAGTAGAAGGCAAACGCCATCAGAAGCCCCGAGATAGCGCCACTTGCGCCCAGCACGGGGTTATCGGTGGGGTCTAAGACCGCCACTGCCAGGGTACTCGTTACCCCCACGAAGAGGTAAAAAGCCAGAAACCGCTGGCTGCCCATCACCAACTCTACTGCTACGCCCAAAAAGTACAGGCCCAGCATGTTGAACAAGAGGTGCGTGAACCGCTCGTGCGAGAAGAAAGCCCCCACCAGCTGCACGGGCTCGAAGCCATACGGAGAGTAGTCGGGCCGGGGGAAGAGCACGTCGGTCTTCCAGAGCAGCAGGTACCGGGCTAGGTTTTCGGGGTCGCCCGAGAACTGCCACACCAGCCATACCCCCACATTGAGCAGCAACAGGTTACGGACGATGGGCGTCAGGCGCTGGGGCATACGAAAGGGTAAGACGGACGGGCGGGCCGAAAGGTTGCAAAACTAGCAGTAGCGCCCGCCCCCTAGCTGCGCCCCAGGCGGCTTTGCACCTCGGCGAGTGGGATCCGGAAGCCCGTCGGGCGGCCATCGGGGGCATAGGCCGGTTCGGCGGCGGCCTTCAGGTCGCGCACCAGCGCCCGTCGCTCGGCCAGCGAGAGCGCCTGCCCGGGCCGTACAGCCGCCTGGCGCGCCACCGCCCGCGCCACCCGTGTACGGAAGAAATCTGCCGGGGTGCGTACCCCCTCGCTCTGGTGGAGCTCGCCCACCAGGTGGTCGAGCAGCGCCCCCACGTCGGTGCGCTTGAGTTCGGCCGGTAGGCCCGATATCAAGAGCGTGGTCGGGTTAATAGGCTTAAGGTCGAGCCCCTGGCGGCGCAGCTCTTCCAGCGCGGGCTGCAGTACGCTCATCCCCACGGGGCTTAGGGCGTGGGTCTGGGGGTAGAGCAGCTGCTGGCTGGGCCGCTCGGGCCCGGCGCCGTCGGCCAGGGCGCGCTCGTACACAATGCGTTCGTGGGCCGCGTGCTGGTCGATAACCCAGAGGCCCTGCGCGTCGGCGACCACTACGTAGGCTAGGGCCAGTTGCAGGGGCTCGGCGCCCTCGTCGTCTGCCAAGGTCACGAGCCCGGTTTCGCGGCGCTGGGCAAACTGGTCGGCGACCGTGCCCTGCACCGGGAAGCCGCTCGGGGTGGCGGTACGTGTCGTGGGGGCCACCAGTTGGCCATAAAGCTGGGCCCACACCTCGGGCCGCAGGCTGGGCGGCCTGTGGGTGTCGGTGGTGACCATACCCCCGCCGCCAGTGGGTACCGCAGGGCGAAGAAACGGCAGGTCGGTGGCGCTGGGAGCCTCGGGTACGTGGTAACGCCGCCCCACGGCCGCCTGCACCGCCGAGCGCAGCAAGGCGTACAGCGAACGTTCGTCCTCGAACTTGACCTCAGTCTTGGTGGGGTGGATGTTCACATCCACCTGCCCGGGGTCGAGGCCCAGGAATAGGCAGTAGAACGGGTAGGTCTCTTTCTCAATCAGGTCGTTGTAGGCCTGCAGCACCGCGTGGTGCAGGTAGCCGTCTTTGATAAACCGCCCGTTGACGAAAAAGTACTGGTCGCCGCGCACCCGCCGGGCGCTTTCGGGGCTGCCCACAAAGCCCGCTACCGTAAGCAGGGTAGTTTCCTCGTCCACCGGCACCAGATCGGTGGCCTGTAGGTGGGGGTGCAGGGCCAGCACGCGGGAGGCCAGGTCAGTAGGCGGCAGGTCGAACACCCGCTCGCCGTTGTGGCTGAAACAGAAGTGCTTGCCCGGCCAGGCCAGGGCCACGCGGTAAAACTCGGCCAGCAGGTGGCGTGTCTCTACCGGGTTGCTCTTCAGGAACTTGCGGCGGGCCGGCACATTGTAAAACAGGTGCTGCACCGCCACACTGGTACCCACCGGGGCCTGGCAGGCCGCTTGCTGCACAAACTGCCCACCGTGCACCTAGACCAGCGTGCCCAGCTCACTGCCCGGCTCGCGCGTCTGGAGCCGCACCTGGGCCACCGAGGCAATAGAGGCCAGCGCCTCGCCCCGAAAGCCAAAGGTGCGGATGGCGTAGAGGTCGGCCTCGGCGTAGAGCTTGCTCGTCGCGTGGCGCTCAAAGCTTAGGCGGGCATCGTCGGGCGACATCCCCTTGCCGTTGTCTACGACCTGAATAAGCGCCTTTCCTGCGTCGCGCACCACGAGCTCGACGCGCGTAGCGTCGGCATCGAGGGCGTTCTCAAGCAGCTCTTTGGCCACCGACGCAGGGCGCTGCACCACCTCGCCCGCCGCAATCTGGTTGGCCAACCGCTGCGGCAAAAGCTGGATTACCGAGGGCACAGCCGCAAAGTACGGGTGCGCAGGGGCCTAACCCAATGGCAGGCTGCTACTATTCGGTCACGACCAGGCGGCCAATGCGGTAGTCTTTGCGCCACCGGGCCACGACCAGGTGGGTGGTATCGTTGATGGGCTGGCTCAGGCGCGGCACGATGGCCACGCCCAGGGTGGGGTCGTAGGCTTGCAGCAGCTGCTTTTGCAGTGTGCCATCAGGGGCAACAATGGCGGCCATAACGGCGGCCTGTTTCATGCGGCGGCTCTGGTCCAGGTCGTTGTGGCGGGCATCTTCGAGCACCGTCAGGTTGTCGGGGTCGTCGTTGTACACCAAAACCACGTTGTCCTGATACAGGAAGCCGTAGTACGAGCTGAAGACACCACCATCGTCGGTAGTATGTTGCAGTTTAGGCACCCGGCGCACCCATTCTACCTCCTGCCCGCCACTTAGTTTGACGATTGCGGCTGGCCCGTATACATAGTGATACGTTGAGTTACTGCCACCGTAAGGGTAATAGGTAGTCACCACATAGTAGTAGTACTGTTCGGCAAGGAGTAACTGGGTGCCATCGTCGCCGAGGATAAAGCCCTTGCGCAGCCGGTACTCGTACTTTTTACGGTTGCCAATGTCGGCGGCGTACAGGTCAGGGATCAGTTTTTCGAAGCGCTGGCCGGGCTCGCGGGTCTGAACGTTGAGCGTAAACGAGAACAGGCCCGAGCTGTTGCGGCTTGCCCCCTTGGGGCCGTAAAAGCCCGACACCAGTAGGTTGCCCGTGGGGTCGGTACCAATGCCCACCGACTCAATCTCCTGCCCCTCAAGCTTCACCACGTACTCGAAGGGGTCGCCGCTGGGCGTTACGGCAAAAATGGTTTTGTAGTACTTGGCTGCGCCCTGGGCCCGCGCCTCGGCCGCTTCTTTGATCTCGTAGAGCAGGTAGAAGTTACCGTCTTTATCTACTACAGCATTGTTGAGGCTGGCATCTTTCGAGGCATAGGGCAGCTCTACCGTGCGGTCCCAGACCGGAGCCTCAAAGTCTTGGGTAAACACCTGTACGATAAGCTGTTCGGCCTCTTTACGTTTAGAGGGAACGGTGAGATAGAGCGCAATGAGCGAGGAGTCGAACGAAGCCACGATGTTTGAACCCGCCTGCCCAGCCCTGCCACTTTCGTAGGTAAAACTGGCAATCTCCTTGTTCTTCACCAGGCTCTCGCCCTCAAAGCTGAAGCTATTGAGTAGTGTACGCACTGCCTTTGTGGTCGGGTTTACGGTATTGCCGACAAAGTGCAGCTTCTTGGTTCGTGCACTGAAAAATACGCTGGGCGTCTCTTGCCCGCCTACAGCCGCCGAGCCTGTCCGCACCACGTATACGGGCTTCTGTTGGGGGTCGGTGAGCTGGGTGGTGTACGAGAGCAGGGTATACTCAAGCAGCCCGGCTTTGCTGCGGCTCATCAGGAAGTACAGCCGGTCGTCCACCTGGCCAATGGGCTCAATGCTTTGCCAGCCTTTGGTGCGGGCCTCCTCGGCCCACTCGAGGGTCATTTTCTGGGCCGTAAGTACCTGGGGCGCAAGCACTAGCACACCCAGCAAAACGCGCAAACGGAAAAACTGCATGGTGAAGGGGGATGGGAAATTGCAATTCAAAACTACATGCTGGCCTGAACAGCCTAGGCGTAACACCTAGCAAAAACTAGTCGGCCACGACTAGGCGGCCAATGCGGTAGGCTCTGCCCCACCGGGCCACGACCAGGTGGGTGGTATCGTTGATGGGCTGGCTCAGGCGTGGCACGATGGCCACGCCCAGGGTGGGGTCGTAGGCTTGCAGCAGCTGCTTTTGCAGCGTGCCATCAGGGGCAACAGTGGCGGCCATGATGGCGGCACGCTTCATACGGGGGCTTTCCTCCAAATCGTTGTCTAGCGTATCCTCAACAACCGCTAGGTTGTCGGGGTCATCGTTGTATACCAGCACCACATTCCCCTGGTGCAGGAACCCGTAAAAGGAGCTGTAGATGCCGCCATCGTCGGTTGTGTGCTGTAATTTGGGTAACCGGCGCACCCATTCTACCTCTTGCGAGCCCGCAATTTTTATAACGGCAGCTGTACCGTGTATGTAATGTTGAACTGAATAGGTACCTACACCAGGTACGTGAGAGTAGGATATGTACTCATCAAACTGCTCGGCAAGAAGCAACTGGTTGCCATCGCCAGAACTAAAATAACACTCCTGCAGCCTATACGGAAGTACATATTTCTTTTTTGAAACAGAAGGGTACAGGTCTGGGATTTCTGTTTCAAATAACTCGAAAGGCTCCCGAGATTCTACATTCAATCTGAAAGTGAAGAATTTAGTATGGTCTTTAAAGCCTGATACCAATAAACTTCCCGTCGAATCTGTCCCAATCCCCAATGCTAATCTTTGCTTATCATTCTCATTAAGCTTATACTCATATTGAATCCCCCCAGGCGCTACAACATAGATAAAAGCGTTTACTCCGATAATGTCATTTACTCCAAAGGCACTAGAAGCAAGACTTGGCCGACTTCCTCTAACGGCATAAAAGAGAAAAAAATTTCCATCCTTATCAATTACCACTTCCTTTAGATAAGTTTCCTTCGATACCAGGGGCAACTCTACCGTACGGCTCCATATCAGTTCTTTAAAATCTTTGCTAAAGACGTTAACAACAAACTTTTCCGGGTCATTTCGCTTTGCCGGCACGGCTTGGTAGAGCGCTATTAGCGATGAATCGTAGGATAAAGCTACCCGCGAGATTGCCAAACTAGCATTCCCACCCCCATAACTATAGTTTGCTATTTCTTTATCTTTCACAATCCGTTGACCCGAAAAATTGAATACATTTAACAGACCACGAACTGACTTGGTTGTAGGATTTACGCTGTTGCCGATGAAATAAATTTTTTTTGCCTCTAGGTCAAAATAAATAGTAGGAGCTTCGTTAACATAATACGAAGTTGGGGTGGTACGGGCAATGTAGATGGCTTTCTGCAAAGGTTCCTTAAGGCGGTCGTTGTAGGAGAGAAGGCTATACTCCAACGCCCCTTCCAAATCCCGTGTGACCAAGGCATACAATCGGCCATCCACCTGGCCAATCGGTTCGACTTTTTGCTCGCCCTTTGCCTGAGCCTCCTCGGCCCACTCCAGGCGCATTTTTTGGGCCGTAAGTACCTGGGGTACAAGCGCTAGCACAACTAGCCAGACGCGCAAACGGAAAAACTGCATAGAAAAGAGGGGATGGGAAATCACAACTCAAAACTACATGCTGGCCTGAAACTGTAGTTTGGCACCCCATGCCGCCGCACGTACACCTCACGCTCCTGGCCTCAGGCTCGGGCAGCAATGCCCAGGTGATCTGGACGCACTTCGCAGCGCACCCCGTGCTGCGCGTGGGCGGGGTGCTCACAAACAAACCCGATGCCGGTGTCATCGGCAAGGCCGAGGCGGCGGGCATCCCCTGGGCCCTCATCGGTAGCCCCGCCGACGGTCCGGCGCTCGTGGCCCAGCTAGCGGCCCTGGGCACCGACCTGGTGGTGCTGGCAGGCTACCTCAAGCGCATCCCCCCCGAGGTGGTGGCCGCCTACACGGGCCGCATCCTCAACATCCACCCTAGCCTGCTGCCCCACTACGGCGGCAAAGGCATGTACGGGCGCCGGGTGCACGAAGCCGTGCTGGCGGCAGGCGAGGCCGAAACGGGTCTTACCATCCACCTGGTAGACGAGCAGTACGATACGGGGTCTATCCTGCGGCAGGTACGCGTACCGGTGCTGCCCCACGACACCCCCGACACCCTGGCCCAGCGGGTGCTGCGCGAAGAGCACCGCCACTATGCCCCCACAATTGCCGAACTTGCCGCCCGCCTTTGGCCCGAGCGCCTGGGCACCCCCTAAGCCCTATGGATAGCCTTCGCATACAGAGTGCCCTGGTGTCGGTATACGACAAAACGGGCCTCGAACCCATTCTGGCCAAACTCAACGACCTGGGCGTGCGGCTCTACGCCAGCGGCGGCACCGCCGACTTCATCCGCTCGATGGACATGATGGTCGAAGACCTGAGCGGCGTCACGGGCTTCCCCTCCATCCTCGACGGGCGCGTCAAGACCCTGCACCCCAGCATCTTCGGGGGCATCCTAGCCCGCCGCGAGCTGCCCCACCACAACGAAGAGCTCGAGCAGCACGGCATCCACACCTTCGACCTGGTCATCGTCGATCTGTACCCCTTCGAGGCTACCGTGGCCAGCGGCGCCGACGAAGCCGCCATCATCGAGAAGATCGACATCGGGGGCATTGCCCTCATCCGCGCTGCAGCCAAAAACTTTGCCCACGTGCTCTGCGTGCCGGGCGTGGCACATTACCCCGCCCTGGGTGCCCTGCTCGAGGCCAGTGGTGGCACTACCACCCTAGCCCAGCGCAAACAGTTTGCACAGGCCGGGTTCCAGACGAGTAGCGCCTACGATACGGCCATTCAACGCTGGTTTACTGGCGCGGGCGAAACGCCCCTGCGCTACGGCGAAAACCCCCACCAAGGCGCCCGCTTTGTAGGCAGTTTGCCCCAGGCCTTTACCCAGCTCAGCGGTAAAGAGCTGAGTTACAACAACTTGTTGGATGTCGACGCGGCCCTGCGCCTGATCGCCGAATTCGACGAAACCGCCTGCGTCATCATCAAGCACACCAACCCCTGTGGCGTTGCGCTGCGCCCCACAGTACAGGCAGCGTGGGATGCGGCCCTGGCGGGCGACCCCGTATCGGCCTTCGGGGGCATCATTGCCCTGAACCGGCCCGTCGACCTTGCCACCGCCCAGCACATCCACGAGCAGTTTTACGAGGTGCTACTCGCCCCTGGCTTTGCCCCCGGGGCGGTAGAGCTCCTGGCCAAGAAGAAGAACCGAATTCTACTGCAGACCACCGGCGCTGCCCTGCCCACCGAGGTGGTGCGCTCGGTGGTGAATGGCACCCTGGTGCAGGCCTACGATTCTGTAGCCCCCGACCCCAGCACGTGGCAGGTGCCCACCACCCGCAAACCCACCGCCGCCGAAACCGCCGACGCCCTACTGGGCGAAACCATCGCCAAGCACCTCAAGAGCAACGCCATTGCGCTGGTGCGGCAAGGCCAGCTCATTGGCGGGGGTATGGGCCAGACCAGCCGAGTAGATGCCCTGAAGCAGGCCCTCCAGAAAGCACAGGAGCGCGGCCACAGCGTAGCAGGGGCCGTTTTGGCCTCCGATGGCTTCTTCCCGTTTGCAGACAGCGCCGAACTGGCCCACCAGGCCGGCATCGGGGTGCTGCTACAACCCGGCGGCTCGATCCGCGACGCTGAGGTGGTGGCTGCCTGCGAAGCGGCAGGCCAATGCCTGATCCTGACGGGGGTGCGGCACTTCCGGCACTAGGGCGTGGGCAACTTGGGCCGGGCAGGCACGCGTTTGGGCGTAACATTGCGTTGACATTTCTTTTCTGTCACCTCCATGGGGCTATTCAGCTTCCTTACCAAAGACATTGCCATCGACCTGGGTACGGCCAATACCCTTATCATGCACGCCGATAAGGTGGTCGTCGACGAGCCGAGCATCGTGGCCATTGACCGGGTATCGGGGCGCGTACTGGCCGTGGGCCGCGACGCGCTGCAAATGCACGAGAAGGTGCACGACCAGCTCAAGACCGTGCGCCCGCTCAAGGACGGTGTGATCGCCGACTTTACCGTGGCCGAGCAGATGATCCGCGAGTTCATCAAGAAAATCCAGTCTGACAGGCGGTTTTTCACCCCCTCGCACAAAATGGTCATCTGCATCCCGAGCGGCATTACCGAGGTCGAGAAGCGGGCCGTGAAAGACAGCGCCGAGCAGGCCGGGGGCAAAGAAGTGCGCCTGATCAAAGAGCCCATTGCTGCAGCCATTGGTATTGGCATCAACATTCAAGAGCCCGTGGGCCAAATGGTCGTCGACATCGGCGGGGGCACCACCGAGATCGCCGTCATTTCGCTCTCGAACATCGTGTGCGACCAGAGCATCCGCATCGCCGGCGATGACCTGAACACCGACATCCTGGACTACATGCGCCGCCAGCACAACCTGCACATCGGCGAGCGCACCGCCGAGCGCATCAAAATCGAGGTCGGGGCCGCCCTGCCCGAGATTGCCAACCCGCCCGACAACATCCAGATTCGAGGCAAAGACATCATGACAGGCATCCCCAAGACGATTTCGATTTCGTACAAGGAGGTCGCCCACGCCATTAACAAGTCCATCATCAAAATCGAAGAGGCCGTGCTGCGGGCCCTGGAGCTCACCCCGCCCGAGCTCTCGGCCGACATCTACGAACTGGGCATCCACCTCACCGGTGGGGGGGCCCTACTGCGGGGCCTCGACCAGCGGCTGAGCGAAAAGACCAAACTGCCCGTCCACGTCGCCGAAGACCCCCTGCGCGCCGTGGTGCGCGGCACGGGCATCGCGCTCAAAAACCCCGAAAAGTTCAAGGCCGTCCTCGAGTAACTAGCCCCCAGAGCCCACCGTGCAGCGCCTACTCGATCTACTGAGCCGCTACGGGAGTGTGGTCTACTTCCTGGTGCTCCAGTTTGTGGGCCTGAGGCTACTGGTAGACCGTAGCCCCTTGCACGGCGAGCTCTACGGCCAGTCGGCGCTAGGGCTGGCCGGGCGCCTAGAGGCCGTAGAGCAGGGCCTGAGCAGTCACTTTACCCGAAGCGAACAAAACCGCCAGCTACAGCAGGAAAACCAAGTCCTGCACACCCAGCTAGAGGCCCTCAAGCAGCGCCTGGCCACCTACCAGTACCAAGTGCCCTACCTGCCCGGCAAGAGCCCTTTGCCCGATAGCCTGCTACCCGCTGTAGACTACCGCTTTATCCCCTGCCGGGCGGTGGGCAACAGTGTGCAGGGAAACTACAACTACCTGATACTCAACATCGGGCGCAAGCACGGCGTAAAGCCCGAGATGGGGGTCATTTCGGCCTCGGGTGTAGCAGGCATGGTGGTAGACTGCACCGAAGACTTCAGCCGGGCCATCAGTGTGCTGAACAAAGACTTCAGGCTCAGCGGGCGTGTGCGCCACCGGGGTGTCTACGGCTCCTTTGGGTGGGATGGCCGCTCGGCCGAGCGAGGCCAACTGGAGCACATCCCTCTGCACTTTCAGATACTGCCAGGCGATACCGTCGAGGCCAGTGGCTACAGCACCTTATTCCCAGAAGGCACGCTTGTAGGCACAGTCGTCAGGGTCGTGCCCGATGAGGTGAGTGGCTTTCAAGACATCGAGGTGGCCCTCAGTACCGACTTCAACAAGCTCGACTACCTCTACCTCGTCGAGGCCCTGCACAAGCCCCAACTCGATTCCCTGAGCCTACGGGCTCGCGAGGGCTCATGAGGCGCGGACTGATTGCCCTGGTGCTGCTGCCGGTATACTGGGGGCTACAGGTAGTCCTGTTCGACGACACCTTTGCCCTGTCTTCCTACTTCCAGGCCCACCTCTACCTGGCGTTTTTCCTGTTTCTACCCTTAGGGTTGCCGCTGTGGGTGCAGTACACGCTGGCGCTGGGCTGGTCGATGCTCTACGGCCTGCACTACCCCGTGGCACTGGGGGCCCTCTTGATCGGCACGACTACCTTACTGGCGCTGCGCAGCCTCTGGGTGCGGCTCGTGACGCCCTCGACCGACTTTGCCGACGATGGGCACATGGCCTTTGGCACTAAGCCACTAAGCTGGTGCGCGGCCTACAGCCTGCCGCTCATCCTACTTTACGAAATCCTGTTCCAGGGCCTGAGCAACCTGAGCCTGGCGTGGCCGGTGTGGCAGCGTGTGCTGGGTACGAGCGCCTATACAAGCCTGTGGGTATTCGCCGTTTTCATTTTGTTTTACCGCAAACGCTAGACCGGGGCCCAGATGCGCAACCTTAGTCACCGCCAACTGGTACTCCGCATTTTGTTCGGTGCGGTACTGGGCATTTTTTCGGTGCGGTTGTTTGTCCTGCAGGTCGTTAGCAGCTACTACGCCGACTCCGCCAGCCGAAATGCCACCAAGCGCATTGTGCTCGAGCCCACACGCGGTATCATCTACGACCGCAGCGGCAAGCGCTACGTCACCAATACGCCCATTTACGACCTGAGCATCGTACCCAGCGAGCTGGTCATCCCAGATACAACCCTGCTCGAACGGCACCTGGGGCTTACCCGCGACGAGATCCGTGCCCGGATTGCCGCCGCCCGGGCCTACAGCCCCATCAAGCCCAGCCTGTTCGAAAAACACATCGATGCTCGGGTGTTTGCCCCACTCCAAGAGCACCTCTGGCAGCTCAAGGGCATGACGGCCCACGTGCGCAACACCCGCGAGTACCTCTACCCCGTAGGGGCGGGCCTGTTGGGCTACATCTCAGAGGTAGACAAGCGCGACATTGAGCGCTCGGGCGGGTACTACCAGCAAGGCGACCTCATTGGGCGCACGGGCATTGAGCGCCAGTACGAGTCGGTACTCCGCGGGCAAAAGGGCGTCAAGATGGTGCTGGTCGATGCGCGGGGCCGCGAAGTGGGCCCCTACGCGGGCGGGCGGTACGACACCATCCCCGACAAGGGCGAAGACCTGGTCATTACCATCGATGCCGAGCTACAGGCGTACGGCGAAGCCTTGATGCGGAACAAGCGGGGTTCCATCGTGGCCATCGAGCCCAAAACGGGCGAGGTGCTGGCCTTTGTCTCGGCGCCCACCTACGACCCCAACCTGCTGACGGGCATGCGCACCTCGGCCAACTTCCAGGCCCTGAGCGCAGACTCGCTGTTGCCCCTTTTCATCCGGCCCCTGCAGGCCACCTACCCGCCGGGCTCCATTTTTAAGCTCCTCAACGCCATAACCGCCCTCGAGGTCGGCACCCTCACGCCCTACCACTACTACGGGTGCGCCGCTGGGTTTCTACGCAACGGGGGGCGGCCCGGTTGCCACCTGCACCCCACCCCCCTTACGCTCATGGGGGCCATCCAGCACTCCTGCAACGCCTATTTCGCCGGGGCGTACGTCGACCTGCTCTACAGCGACAGGTTCGGCAGCACCGCCGAGGCCTATGCCACCTGGCGCGCGGCTACGCTCCGCTATGGGGTGGGCCACCGGCTGGGGATCGACATACCCAACGAAAAGTCGGGCTTCTTGCCTACCAACCAGTACTACGACAAGCTGTACGGGGGTGGCCGCTGGAAAGGCATGACCATCGTCTCGAACAGCATTGGCCAGGGCGAAATCTTGATGACCCCGCTGCAGATGGCCAACGTGGCCGCTCTCATTGCCAACGGCGGGTACTATGTACAGCCCCACTTTCTCAAACAGCTTTACAACGACCCCAGCCGCAAGATTGCCCACTTCGACAGCATACGGGCGTTTCAGCTGCCCGCCGAGCAGTACGCCCAAATTGTCGATGCCATGGAACTGGTCGTGAAGGCCGGCACCGGCACACTGGCCGCTGTGCCGGGGGTCACCGTTTGCGGCAAGACCGGTACCGCCGAAAACCCCCACGGGGCCGACCACGCGGTATTCTTCGCCTTTGCCCCCAAAGAGAACCCCACCATCGCCCTGGCCGTCATCGTCGAGAACTCGGGCTTTGGGGGCACCTGGGCCGCCCCGGTAGCCAGCCTACTGATCGAAAAGTACCTCACGCGCACCGTAACCCAGCTCGATAAGGAAGCTTACATCAAGGCCGCCAACTTCCTCAAGCCGGGCTTCAAAACCCGTAAAGCGCCCCGCCAGGTCCTCCAGACCGCAACCCCTGCCACCGAGCCCGTTCCGACGGTCCCGGCCACGGCCCCCACCGACCCCGGCACGGCAGCGCTGCCGCCGGAGGGCGACTAGCTGAGGAAGCTTATCCGGTCAGCGTCGTACCAGAAAGGGTACTTCGTGCGGTAGGCCACAAGGGGCTCAGGCTCCAGGGTAATGGTTTCGACCCCCTCGCCCCGCACGATCTCGGTCAGGGTGTCGCCGTGAAAGTCGATGATGGCCGAATCGCCGCGGTACAGGTGGCCCTTGTCGTCGGTACCCACCCGGTTTACGGCCGCCAGGTAGCACTGGTTTTCAATGGCCCGTGCGCGGAGCATGGCCCGCCAGTGGTGGCTGCGGGGCTGGGGCCAGTTGGCCACGTAGAGCAGCACATCGTAGGCCAGGGGCCCGTCGGGCAGTTCGTTGCGGCACCAGGCCGGGAAGCGCAGGTCGTAGCACACCTGCGGCAGCAAGCGCCAACCGTTGTGCTCCACAACCACACGCTCGGTACCCGCGGTATAGTGGTCGCTTTCGCCCGCCAGGCGAAAGGTGTGCCGCTTGTCGTAGTGGTGGGTGGTGCCACTGGGGCTTACCAGGTAGAAGCGGTTGTAGTAGCGCCCGCCATCGTTCACGATGAGGCTACCGCCCACCAGGGCGCGCCGGTGGGCGGCCAGGTCTTTCATCCAGAGCCAACTGGGGCCTTCGGGCTTTTCGGCCAGCTTGGCAGCGTTCATGCTAAAGCCCGTAGTGAACATCTCGGGCAGCAGGATGACGTCGGTGGGCGCGTTGTGCTGGACGAGCAAATGCTCAATGCGGCCCAGGTTTACGTGGGGCTGCTCCCAGGCCAGGTCTACCTGCACAATGCTGATGCTCAGAGGCCCGGTGGGCCGGTTGATGGCGCTGGTATCGATGGGGGTCATGGCGGCTTGGGCTAAGTTAACCACGTTGGGCCCAGGCGCGTAGGCGTGCACCGGCCTCGCTGAGCGTGGCTTCTTGCTTGGCAAAACACAGCCGTAACAGGCCCGTCGAAGCGCCGGTGTGCACAAAAGGGCTCAGCGGCAGGGCCGCCACCCGGGCTTCGGCCACCAGGTGGTGGGCCAGTTCGGTGTCGGTTAGCTGCCCGTGACTGGGCGCGGCAACGCACTGAAAATAGGTGCCGCAACAGGGCTGGGGCACGAGGCCCGTGCCCGCCAGCTCGGCCTGCAAGAAGTTGCGCTTGGCCTCGAAGAGCGGGCCCAGCTCGGTAAAGAACGTAGGCACCTCGGCCAGGAACCGGGCAATACCCACCTGCAGGGGGGTTGGTCCGGCAAAGGTCACGAACTGGTGCACCTTCCGTAACTCCTCTGTCAGGTGCGCCGGGGCCATCACGTAGCCCAGCTTCCAGCCCGTGGCGTGGAGGCACTTGCCAAACGAGCCAATGAGCAGTGCCCGTTCGCGCAGCGCGGGAAAGCTGCCCACCCCTACGTAGGGCAGGCCGTCGAAGTGCATCCAGGCGTACACTTCGTCGGAGATGACCAGCAGGTCGTGCCGCTCGGCCACTTCGGCCAGCACGGCAAACGAGTCGCGGCTCAGCACCGTGCCCGTGGGGTTGTGGGGGGTGTTGACGAGGATGGCGCGCGTGCGGGGGGTCACCGCCTGGGCTAGGCGCTCGGGGTCCAGTTGGCCCGAGGGCAGCGCCAGGGGCAGTGCTACAGGGGTCGCCCCGGCCAGTGCGATGCCTGGGCGGTAGCTGTCGTAGGCCGGCTCAAAGTAGATCACCTCGTCGCCAGGGCCTACCAGGGCCTGGAGCAGCGAGAAAATGGCCTCAGTGGCCCCGCTCGTTACCGTGATCTCAGTCAGCGGGTCGTACACAGCCCCGAAGGCGGCGCTGTACAGCGCGGCCAATTGCTCGCGCAGCGAGAGAACTCCCGCCAGGGGGGCATACTGGTTGTGGCCTTCGGCGAGGGCGGCCTGCGTGTGGGCCAAGAGGCGCGGGTCGGGCGCAAAGTCCGGGAAGCCCTGCCCCAGGTTTACCGCCCCGTGCTGCTGCGCCAGCTGGGTGTAGTAGGCAAACACACTGGGGCCCACGGTGGGCAGCTTCTGGGTAGCAGTTGGCATAGCGGGCAAAGTAACGCGCTGCCGGGTGTTGTAAGTTGCAGCCCAGATGCGGGTACTGCTGGCAGGAATAGGGTTGATGGGTGTACTAACCGCCGCCGGGCAGTCGGTACCCGCGCTCCGACAGGCGGCCCACCAGGGCGATGGCGCCGCCGCACTGACCCTCGCCGAGGCCTACACCTACGGCAGCCTGGGCCTGGCCCCAAGCCCCGACAGCGCCGCCCGGTACCTTCGCGCCGCCGCCCTAGCCGGCCACCCCGATGGCCAGTACCTCTGGGGCACGGGCCTACTGGCAGGCAAGTACCCCGCACCCGACCGCCGGACTGGGGTCGACTGGCTTATCCGTGCCGCCGCCCAGCGCCAGCTCCAGGCCCATGAGGTCCTCGTCCGGTGGTTTGGCGAGCCCAACCAAGGCACCTTCGGCCCCACCAAGCCCGACAGCGCCTACCAGCCCACACGCGCCCTCTACTACGCCACCCAAGGTGCAGCCCTGGGCAGCAGCGAATGCGCCTACTACGCCGCCCTGGCGTACCATACAGCCCACGGCACCCCAACGAGCGATAGCCTGGCCCTTGGCTACCTCACCCAGGCTGCTACCGCGGGCAACCGCGCCGCCCTTAATACCTTGGCCACCTGGTACCTCACCGGGGCTACGCAGGCTGGCACCCAGCCCCAACGCGCACGTACACTGTTTTTGAAGCTACGCGCCCTATCGGTGAACGACCTTGAAAACCGCACCTACGCCCGCGTAGGGCTGCACGGCACCGAACAGCTGCTCCGCGGGCAAGTCAATACGCTGTACCAGGGCCTAGGGTGGCCGCCGCAGTCGGGGGTTCGGCTGCCCATCCGGCCCTAAAAGGGCAGGTCGTCCGCGTTGTAGGCGTCCAGCTCAGCATCGGTCGGGAAACTGGCACCCGCCGCCGGAGGCTGGCTCGGGGCAGTGCCCTGGCGCTGCACTCGCCAGGCTTCTAAAGACAGGAAGTACTTTTTCTCGCCCTTCGGGCTCAGCCACTCGCGGCCCTTGAGGTTGAATTGCACCTCCACCGCGTCGCCCACCTGGTAGCCGTCCAGGAGTTCACAGCGCTGCTGGGTACACTCAAAGGGGATGTACTGGGGGTAATTGGGGTTCTCGGCGTGCACCAGCACAAAGCTGCGCTTGCGGAACGTGGGGCTCACCTGCTGCTCAGGCTGTATCTCGTGCAGGGTACCGGCTACCTGGTAACTCATGGGGCTGGGGGCGGGTTAACTACGCTTGGGTATCGGGGGCGGCAGTTTCAAACGATAAACTGACCTCGGCAAGGTACCGCTGGCACTGTGCCAAAAGGGCCTGGCCTTCGCGGTAGAGCGCAACGCTTTCGGCCACAGGCCGTTCGGGCGCTTGCAGGGCCTCGGTGATGGCTCTAACGCGGAGTAGCGCCTGTTCGTACTCAAATTCGGGTTCAGCCGGGGCAGTCATACCAGTTCAAAACTACCACCCGGCCCAAGGGCGGCCAAGCCTAGGGGTTGACAAACCCATCGCGCCAGTCGCGCCGCTTCTGGATTTTTAAGTCCTGCAGCACACTCGAGTTCACGCTGATGGTCAGGTAGTACGAGGTAAACGACCCAAAGGGTACGGCCGTAAAGTTGAGCGCCCAGCAGTGCAGGTCTCGGCTCAGGCCCAGGCTGGTAAACGAGAGTGCATTGGCCGTAAAGTCGTAGCCTGAGTTCACGTTCAGCCGCCACTTGGGCGTAAACTGTAGCCCCCCGCTCACGTTCAGGGTCTGGGTGAGGGTAGAGGGCGTGGTGCCCACGCGTGAGTAGTTGAGCCCGTAGTTAAACGATAGGGTCCAGGGGATGCTAAAGTCGGTGTAGAGTTCTTCGAAGCGGCGCCGATCGACGAGCTCGGGTGGCAACCCCACGTTTTCGGTGTCTTCGCGCAGCGCTTGGCTTTCGCGGTCGGTGGGGGCCTGGTTGGCCGGCTTGCCGGTAGGGGCCGCTTTGGCTTTGGCGCCTTTGGGGCTCAGGTTGAACGAGGTCTGTAGGCTGAAGGTCTCGAGCACCCCCAGCGTGAACTTGTCTTGCAGGTACAGCCGGTCTACCCGTGCGCCTTTTGCGTTGCGCTGGTAGGGGTTGACGAACGCCGAGGCCGTGATCTGAACCTTGTTGTTAAACAGGTTGGTCCGCGCCACAAAGGGCGATAGGTTCCAGTTGAAGCTGTCTGCGGCAAAGTTGTACGCGAGCGAAAACCCCAGGTCGTTGAGCAGCGTGGTGTACTTGAACTTGGGCTTCTCGCTGGCGTCGCGGCGCTTCTGGGTGGTGTCGGCCTTTTCCAGGACCTTGGTTTCGAACAGGTTGTTGATCGTCAGGCTAATCGTTTGGCTCAGGCCGGCCCCTGGCCCGCCCAACACAAACCTGTCAAAGCGACTGAAGCGCTGCAAGGTGGGGGCCTCCACCGTGTCTACCGGCAGTTCGCGGTAAAAGCCGTACCGCGGGTCTGAGAAATCGGGGCGATAGGTGTAGCTCAGTGTGGGCCGTAGGGTATGGCGGTAGGCTCGGCGCCGGGCATTTCCGGTCTCGTAAAGGCCGTAAATGGTCGTATTGGCCGAGACGCTGAGCTGGTAGTCACGGGCCGCAGCAAAGCCGGGGGTACGTGTCCCCGCTATGCCGTACCGATACCCGCGGGTATTAAGATCATCTATGTAGGTGGTGTCAAAGTTGTCTACCCCTGACGTATCGGTCCCGTCTAGCAGCCGGGTGTCTTCAAAGGCCGTCGGTTGCCTCGACTCGGGGTACCAGTACTCGGTCAGGTTGAAGCTGGGGCTCACGGTCACGAAGCCCAGCACCTTGAAGTTGGTGTTTACTGCCACGCGCTGCTGCATCCCCAAGCGAAACGAGTCGTTGCCCGCTGGCGTAAACAGCGAGCGCTCGCGCACCTGGATCTGGTTCAGCAGTTGCCCGGTGTAGCTCACGCCAATGTCTTGGTACCAGCGCCTAGGCCCGCTCGCGGTGGCCGACTCGAAGGGGGAAAATCGTTGTTTACTCCAGTTCACCCGAGGTAGCTCGAGTGTTACGAGCCCCTCGCCCGTGAGCTGCGAGCTGTGGCGCGCCGCAGCAGTGAGCGTCCACCCGTGCCGAAACTGTTTGCTGAAGTTGATGCTACTGTTGACGTTGTTCTGGAACACGTCCTGGATCAGGCGGCTGTTGTTGCGCAGAAACGTACGGCTGGTGTAGTCTACGCTCGCACTAAGCCGGGCGGTGGGCGAAAAGGTCTGGTTGTGGCTCCAGCGCAGGCGGTAGCTGTCGTCCTGGGCAAAATTGTCGTCGCCGGGCTGGTTTTGTCGGTTGCGCCCCACCTCGAAGGTGAAATCGCCCGAGGGGCCGTAGATTTTGCGGTACGTCGAGCGTAGCTCCACCCGGTACGAGCCCCGGAAGTAGTAGTCGGCCACCAGCGCCAGGTCTACGTGCTCGTTGAGCACCAGGTAGTACCCAAAGTTGCGCAGGTTGAACCCGCGGTTGCGGTCCTCGCCTATGATGGGGAACAGGATGCCACTGGTGCGCTTGTCGCGCTGGGGGAAAAACCCGAACGGCAACCCGATGGGCAGTGGCACATCGTCCATCGTCAGGAACAGCGGGCCGGTGATGATGTTCTTGCCCGGAATGACCTTCATCCGGCTGCTGCGGAAGTAGTAGTGCGGGTGGTCGGCCGTACAGGTGGTAAAAATGCCGTTGCGCGCAAAAAACGAACCGTCAGGCTGCCGCTTGGTCTCTTCGGCCTGAAAGGCGTTCTCGCCCTCTTGGCTTTTGGTGGCAATCACTTTGCCCTTCTTGGTCTTGTAGTTGTAGGTCACCTCATGGTTGTAGAAGGTCTGCTCGCCGTCTACAAACTCGGGTTCGTCGCGGTAGGTCTCGTGTAGCGAATCGGGCACCCCGTAGGCATACATCGTGGTCTTCGCCCAGTCGATCTCGATGCGCGCGGCGCGGATCTTGCTCGTGCCATAGTCCACCTTGGCCGTCTCGTAGAGGATCATCTTGCGGCCCGTGAGATCCAGCGTGATCGAATCGGCGGCTTCGTAGCTCAGGCGCTCATCGAGTGCGCTGGTACGTTTGAGCGAATCGGACACTGCCTGGCGGGCGGCCCGCTGCACCGAATCTTGTTTAGCCTGCAGCGAGTCGCGGGCGATGGCGGCGCTGTCTGGCACGTAAAAGGGGTCCGTTTTGGGGTCGCGCAGGCCGGGGCGCAACGTGCGTGTATCGCGCAGGCTGTCGGTAGGTTGCACCTGTGCCGCAGCGCGGCTGCCCAGCAGCAGGCACACCACCAGCCAGGCCAACGCCCTTCCCCACGGTGCCAGCGCGCGGGTGTGGAACACTTCGGGGGGGCGCACAGGCCGTAAATGGCCGTATTTTGGCATAGGTGCAAGTGCACTTGCACTTTTTAACGGCCTATTCACTCTATGCGTAGCTGCATTCGCCCCCGCCTTTGGGCCGCTGTGCTGCTGGTAGCAGCCTTCGGGCCCTCGTTCCACTTTGCGCCGGTGCCCGGTAGCGGCGGCAGCCACATTCGCCTCATCGCCCTCGATGCCGGCCACGGGGGCAAAGACCCCGGCGCGGTGGGCAAACTTGCCCGCGAAAAAAACATCTGCCTCTCCATCACCCAAGAGGTGGCCCGGCTGCTCAGGGCCACCGAGGGCGTTGAGGTGCTCCTCACCCGGCCCGACGACACCTTTGTGGGGCTTCACCAGCGGGCCCAAAAAGCCAACGAGAAAAAGGCCGATCTCTTTGTCTCGATCCACGTCAATTCCAACACCAGCAAAGTACCTCACGGCACGAGCACCTACGCCCTGGGCATGCACCGCACTGAGCACAACCTGAGCGTCGTGCGCGAGAACTCGGTCATCCTGGAAGAAGAAGGACATGAAAAGACGTACGAAGGCTTCGACCCCAAGAGCCCTGAGGCCTACATCATCTTTTCGCTCATTCAAAACGTGCACCAAAAGCAAAGCCTGAAACTGGCCGCTGCCGTCGAAAGCAAATTCAAGGGTGCGGGCCGCAGCAGCCGAGGGGTGCACCAGGCTGGCTTTCTGGTGCTCTGGCGGGCAAGTATGCCGGCCATACTCATCGAAACCGGGTTCATTTCGAACCCCGAAGAAGAAAAGTACCTGGCCAGTGCCGAGGGCCAAAAGGCGCTCGCAGGGGCCATCTACCAGGCCATACTGGCCTTCCGGGCAAGCCAACCCTAACCGTAGGTTAGGCCGTGGGGTTGCCACCGCCGCCGGGCCCGCCTTTGCCGCGGAAACGCTTGTTGCGCTTCTTTTTCCGAAAGCCGCCACCCGCACCTTGATCGCCGCTGGGTTGGGTAAAGGCCTGGGTGTTCGGCGCCTTGGTGAACTTCTTCTTTTTGCGCTTGCGCTGGTAGAGCGAGGTGCTCTGGTTCGTGATGTGGGTCGGCTTGAAGCCCTGCACGAGCTGCGTCTGCTCGGGGTCTAGCTGCAGCTTGCCGCCCGACATTTCGTAGAGGTGCTTGAAGATAACACTGTCCTGCAGGTCGGGGGCGTTGGGGTCGCCACTGGCCATGCGGCTCATAAGCTTCATGTAGCTGGCTATCTGGCGGGCGTACGCCAGTTGGTGCTCCGGCTCGGTCATCTCTACGGCCTTCTTGATCATTTGCTCCACGTTGCGGCCGTAATGACGGCGGCTGGCCCGTACACGGGTGTAGGCCGGTCGCGGGGGGCGGGGTTGGGTCTCGGGCCGCTCGGGGGGCGGGAAAGGCGCATCGACGTCGAGGTCGTACTCGGCAATGCGGAACAGGTGATCCCAGAGTTTCTTGCGGTACTCCTGCATCTCGCGGCCCGCGGGGTTCAAGATGGCCATGCTGCGCACGGCCTCGTGCGCCATGCGGGTGCGCAGTGCCCGGTCTTCAATTGTTTTCAGGTGCGCCACCATGCGTTGCAGGCAGCGCCCGTACTCGCGCAGCCGCAGGGGGGCATCGGTTTTGTGGTATTCCATACGTCGGGTTAGCAACAGGTACCCAACGGCACGGTGCACGTAGGGGCCTGGGTGTGGCAGCGTGATTTCGCTACAGACCAAAGGTACGGGCTTTTTGGGTATGCGCTTAAAATTCTACTGCCCTCGCTATCAAGTGCTTAGAAAAATTATGGGCCACTTGTGTTGGCGCTGTGCCACCCGGCCAGTACGTTTGTGCTGTATCAGTACGATACAATTCTTCTGTCAGTTCATGTTCACACCTACCACACATACCTCCTGCACCTCCCCCGCAACCGGGGTGGTGGGTCTGTGTGCGTATGCGTACCGTTCCTACCGCTATCCCCACTGGCCCGGGCCAGGTAGGTACAGTAGGTAACCCCTTCACGACCTCACCTTTCACCGCCCGGGCCCACCAGCCCGGGCTTTTTGTTTTACCCAACCCCCAGTATCCCATGCAGCCCGTCGTGTTAGCCCAGCACCGTGTCGCACCGTTCAAAGGCATGGCCGAACAGCGCTACGAAACCTACACCTCTGAAGACCAGGAGGTTTGGCGCCTGCTGTACGCCCGCATGGCGCAGGTGCAGCCCGGCAAAGCAGCCACGGCCTACCTCAAGGCCATCCCGCGGGTAGGGTTTCAGCCCGATGCCATCCCAGACTTCGAGGCGCTTTCGCTGCGCTTGCGGCGGCTGACGGGCTGGGAGGTGGTGCCGGTAGAGGGCATCATCGACCCCGCGCCGTTCTTTCGGTTGCTCGAACAGCGCATCTTCCCGGCCGGGTATTGGATCCGTAGCCTGGCGCAGCTCGATTACCTCGAAGAGCCCGACCTGTTCCACGACGTCTTTGGCCACGTGCCGCTGCTCTCAGAGCCCGCGTTCGCCGACTTCTTCCAGGGTTTCGGCGAGCTCGGCGCCCGCTACGCCGACCACCCCTTCATCACCGAGCTTATGGCCCGGCTCTACTGGTTCACCGTCGAGTTTGGGCTTATCCAAGAGCCCGAGGGCCTGCGCATTTACGGCGCAGGTATCCTTAGCTCGTCGGGCGAAATTGAGTACTGCCTGGGGCCCGTGCCCACCCGTGTACCCTTCGACCTCCAGACGGTGCTCAAGACCCCTTTCCGCAAAGACACCTTCCAGACCACCTACTTCGCCATACAGGACTACCGCACGCTCTACAACTGCCTACCCGAGCTGGTGCGCATCCTCGCGGCCGTCGAGGAGCACAGCCGCGCCCACCTGGCCCAGGCCGTCGCACCCGAGGCCGTGGCCGGGGTAGCCACCCGCCTGCTCGAGGCCAGCCTGAACTAGCCGCGGCACACTGGCCAGTTGGCGGCGGTGGGTTAACTTGAGGGCACCCCAAGCCCACTCACCCACCCCCCCCTGGCCATGTTCCGTATTGTGCACCGGTGTATCCAGTTTGCCACGTTGGCACTTGCGTTGGCCGCCTGCAAAGGCGGCGGGCAGCTCAAGATTGCCCGCACCAACTTCGAGTCCGAAATCGCGCAGGCGCAAAACCTGGTCTTCACCTTCAACCGCGACGTGGCACCCATAGCCCGTGTGGGCGTGTGGGACACCGTGCCCTACCTGGCCATTGAACCCGCCACCCCCGGCCGCTTTCAGTGGACCGCCGCCAACGAGCTGGTTTTCTCGCCCAGCCAGCCCTTTGCCCCCAGCACCGACTTCACCGCCCGGCTCACGCCCAATGTGCTCACCGTGGCCAGCGCCGAGGGGCCTCGCAGTGTTTCTGACGCGCCCATCACATTCCACACCCCCTACCTCGACATCACCAGCGCCACAAGCTACTGGGACAAGAGCGCTAGCGGCAAAGCCGAGGCCCACGTCGTACTGCACTTCAACTACGCGGTAAAGCCCTCCGAGCTCAAAAACCTGCTCACCGTCAAACTCAACGACGCCGAAACGCCCTACACCCTTACCAGCGTCGAGAACACCGCAGCCGTCGAGCTACAGGTGGCCCCCGACAAGCTCAAGGCCTCAGAAGACCTCTCCCTGCGCTTCGACGTCAAGCCCGGCCTTACCTGCGTAGCCAGTGGCTGGCAAACCAAAGACCCGCTGCGCTACGTGGCCGAGTTCCCCGCCGCCGATCTGCTCGCCATTTCGAACCTCGAGACCGCCAGCAGCGGCGAGCGCAGCACCGTTACCGTGTACACCACCCAAGCCCTGCCCGCCAGCGGCCTGGCCCAGTACATCAGCGTCTCGCCCGAGGTAAGCTACAGCGTGCAAGCCACCGACAACGGCTTTCGGCTGGAAGGGGCCTTCGACCAGCAGGAAGTGTATACCTTAAAAGTGAGCAAGAACCTGAAAGGGGTGCTCGGCGCCACCCTGGGCACCGACTACGAGCAGACCTTCCAGTTCCAGCAGGTAGGCGAGGTCATAGCCTTCATGCAGCCCAACGGCCAATACCTACCCGGGGCCGGTGGCCGGGGCATCGGTGTGCGCATCAATGGGGTGGCCAAGGTGCAGGTGCGCATCCTCAAGGTCTACGAGAACAACCTGTTACACTTCTTCCGGGGCGGGGCCCGCGACTACGACTACTCCTACGACGAGGGTGACGACTACCACAGCTGGGAGAGCTACCGCATTGACGACTACGGCGACCCCATCGCCGAGAAAGAGTACGCCGTGAAAGACCTGCCCAGCACCCCCGGTGGCTACCTCATCGACATGAACTTCCTCGACAGCCGCAAGGCCTACAGCGGCATCTACATCGTCGAGGTATCGGCCAGCGACAAGCTCTGGGTACGCGATAGCAAAGTGGTGAGCGTGAGCGACATCGGGCTCATCGCCCGCCAGAGCGGTAACGACATCTGGGTCTTCGCCAACTCCATCAAAACCACCCAGCCGCTGGCAAATACCACCCTCACGCTCGTGAGCAGCAACAACCAGCAGGTCTACACCCAGACGACCGACGGCGAGGGCCTGGCGGTATTCAAAGACCTGGGCGCCAACGCACCCAACTTCCGGGTGGCGATGGTGAGCGCCCGTAGCGGCGAAGACTTTAACTACCTGAGCCTGGGCCGTAACGAGGTAAACACCTCCCGTTTCGATGTTGGGGGCAAGTACACACGATCTCGCCCCTACGACGCGTACCTCTACGGCGACCGCGACCTGTACCGCCCTGGCGACAGCCTGCACCTCAATGCCATTGTCCGTGCGTACGACTGGCAGCTCGTCGGTAGCATGCCCGTGCGCCTCACCGTAACCCTGCCCACCGGCCGTGAGATGACCACCCGCCAGGGCACCCTCGATGCCCAGGGCGCCTTTCAGGCCAGCGTTGCGCTGCCCGCAGCCACCCCTACGGGTACCTACACCCTTGAGCTCTTTACCGGCGACGGCCAGCTCATCGGCAGCCGCAGCGTGCAGGTCGAAGAGTTCATCCCCGACCGCATTAAGGTCGACCTCAAGCTCAGCGGGCAAACCCTGAGCCCCGGCCAGAAGCTCGAGGTGTCGGCCACGGCCACCAACCTGTTTGGCCCCCCGGCCACGGGCCGCAACTACGAGGTCGAACTCAGCCTACGGCGTAAGGCGTTCCGGCCTGCCGGGCTCGATGACTTTGACTTTAGCCTCGACGACGAGCGCACCTTCGAGAACGAACTCCGCAGCGGCCAAACCGACGCTGCTGGTCTGGCCCAAGAAACCTTCGGGCCCTTTACCGACTACACCAACTACGGCCTGCTCGAGGGCCGGGTGTTCACCTCGGTCTTCGACGAAACGGGCCGCCCCGTCAACCGGGTACAAAGCTTCGAGCTCTTCACCCAGCCCACCTTCTTTGGTGTGGGCCGTTTCGACTACTACGCTGCCACAGGCCAGCCCCTAAGCATCCCGCTGGTGGCCGTCGACATCCAGGGCAAGGTGCTCCGTAACGTACAAGCGCGCGTCGAGGTCGTGAAGGTCGACTACGAAACGGTCATCCAAAAAACCTATTCCAGCTACCGCTACGTGAGCCAGCGCCGCGAGCGCACGCTGGTAAACCGCCTGGTACCGGTTACCGGCCGCGAAACGAAGTTCGCCTTTACCCCTACCCTCTCGGGCCAGTACCTCGTGCGCGTGAGCAAGCCCGGCACGCGCGGCTACGTGACCAGCTCCTTCTACGCTTGGGGCTGGGGCACCACCCAAAGCACCTCGTTTGAGGTAAGTACCGAAGGCACGGTGCTTATTGAGGCCAACAAGACCAGTTACACCACCGGCGAGAAGGCCGAGCTGCTCTTCAAGACCCCCTTTGAGGGCAAGCTGCTCGTGACCTACGAGCGCGACCGGGTCATCAGCCATACCGTGCTCAAGACCGAAAACCGGGCCGCCAAGCTCGACCTGCGCCTGGAAGGCGACCACGTGCCCAACGTGTTCGTAAGCGCTACCCTCATCCGGCCCGTAGACGGCCCCAGCCCCCTGCCGCTCACCGTGGCGCACGGGTACGCCAACCTACGGGTAGAAAGCCCCAGCAAAAAGCTGCCCCTCACAATCGAAGCCGCTGAAAAGAGCACCTCGCGCCGCAAGCAGACCATCCGGGTCAAAACCGCGGCGGGGGCACAGGTTACCCTTGCTGTCGTAGACGAGGGTATTCTGCAGATCCGCAACACGGCCTCGCCCAACCCCTACGACTACTTCTACGCCTCCCGGGCACTCGAGGTAACGCCTTACGACCTGTACGCCGAACTGCTGCCCGACCTGGGCGGCAAGTTTGCCCGCAGCAGTACCGGGGGCGACGGAATGGACCTTGAGCGGCGCGTAAATCCGCTCACCAACAAGCGCGTCAAGCTCGTGAGCTACTGGAGCGGCGTTGCCAAAGCCGACGGCTCCGGCGAGGCCAGCTTCACCGTTGACATCCCCCAGTTCTCAGGCCAGCTACGCCTCATGGCCGTGGCCTACAAAGACGGGGCCTTTGCCGGGGCCGACAAGCCCATGACCGTCGCCGACCCCGTGGTCGTGAGCACGGCCCTGCCCCGCTTCCTCACCCCCGGCGACCGGGTCGAAGTACCCATTACCCTGACCAACACCACGGCCAAGGGCACCTCGGCCACCGTGTCGGTCGCCGTTACGGGGCCCATTCAGGTGGTGGGTAGCACAACCCAAAAAGCCGACCTGCCCGCCAACCGCGAGGTGCGCCTACAGGTGGCCCTAGCCGCCCAGGGGGCCGTGGGCGAGGCGCGGGTCGTGGTCAAGGTGCAGGCCCTGGGCGGCACCTACACCGAAGAAATAGACCTGCCCGTACGGCCCGCCAGCCCTCTGGTGAAGGTGAGCGATGCCGGTAGCATTGCCGGTGGCCAGAGCGCAATGCTCAGCGCGCTGGGCCAAGACTTTGCCCCCCAAAGCCGCCGCGGCAAGCTGGTGCTCAGCCGCAGCCCCCTGGTGCAGTTCAGCAAAAACCTCGACTACCTTTTGGGCTACCCCTACGGCTGTATTGAGCAAACCGTGAGCAAGGCCTTCCCTCAGCTCTACTACGCCGACCTGGTCAAGGCCCTAGGCCAGAAGCAGTACGGCAGCGCCGACTACACCCTTCGCGAGGCCATTGCCAAGGTGCAGGGCATGCAGCTCTACAACGGCGCGTTCAGTTACTGGCCCGGCGGCGACTACACGAGCAACTGGGGGTCGGTGTTTGCCACCCACTTCCTCTACGAGGCCAAGAAAGCCGGGTACGAAGTCGACAGCAAAGTGCTCAAAAACGCCACCCGCTACCTGCGTACCCTCAGCGGCGACCGTGAGACCGAGCGCTACTACATCAGCGGCAACGAGTACCGCAACTTTGCCAAACGCGAGGTGCTCTACGCCCTGTTTGTGTTGGCCCTAACCGGCGAGCAGCCCATGAGCACCCTCAACTTCTACAAAAACAGCCTGCAGCTGCTCACCACCGACAGCCGGTACCTCTTGGCTTGCACCTACGCCCTCTTGGGCGACCAGGCGAGCTTCAGGGCCGTACTACCCAACGGCTTTGGAGGCGAGGTACTGCCCCGGCAAACCGGTGGCAGCTTCAGTAGCCCGCTGCGCGACCGCGCCCTGGCGCTCTATACCCTGCTCGAGGTCGAACCGCGGCACACCCAAGTGGGCAGCCTGGTCAAAGAGGTCTCGGCAAGCCTGAAGCGCGAGCGCTGGCTCAGCACCCAAGAGGCCGTCTTTAGCTACATGGCCCTCGGCCGCTTTGCCCGCCAGGCAGCCAAGAGTACGGTTACCGCCGAAGTGAAGGTGGGTGGCAAAACCGTGGGCAAGATGGATGGCAACGACCTGGTACTCACCGATAACGTAGCCGGCCAGCGGCTCGAGGTTGCCACCCGTGGCAGCGGCGAGCTCTTTTACTTCTACGAGGCCAGTGGCCTGAGCACCACCGGCGCAGTGACCGAAGAAGACAGCCGCATCCGCATACGCCGCGCGTACTACACCCGCAGCGGCACCCAGCTCAGTGAGCCCACCTTCCAGCAAAACGACCTGGTGGTGGTGCGCCTCACGGTCTCGGCCCTCGAAAACGAGTCGCTTGACAACATTGTCGTGGCCGACCTCTTGCCCGCAGGCCTTGAGATCGAGAACAGCCGCCTGAGCGCCCTGCCCGACCTGAACTGGATTCGCGACGCGAGCACGCCCCAGTACCTCGACATCCGCGACGACCGTGTGCTGTTCTTCACCAGCCTTTACGGCACCCAAGAGCGCAACTACTACTACGTCTGCCGCGCCGTGAGCCCCGGCACCTTTATGCAAGGGCCCGCCAGCGCCGATGCCATGTACGATGGCACCATCCACAGTTACCACGGGGCCGGTACGGTCACGGTACGTTCGGCGAGCGGCCCAGGCCAGTAAAATCTTTTCTGCCTGATAGTCAACGGGTTGGCGCACGCCAGCCCGTTCGTGTTTTGAAATCGCATAAATGCGATGGTAGCTTTGCCATAGCATGAATGCGATAGAGACCTACCACAAGCGCGCCGCCTTCCCCGAAGCGTTGCAAACCCTGGCCGCCACCTTTCAGGCGCTGGCACACCCTGCCCGCCTGGCTATCCTGCTCGAGCTGGCCCAGCGCAAAGCCTGCGTGTGCGGCGACCTGGTGGCCCACCTGCCCCTGGCACAGGCCACGGTCTCGCGCCACCTAAAAGAGCTCAAAGAGGCTGGGCTGGTTCAGGGCGAGCTCGAGGGCAGCGGCAAGTGCTACTGCCTATCGCCCACGGGCCTGGCGCTGGTGGCTGCGGCGGCAGCCGACCTCTTCGCCCAGCTCGAAGCCGGTGCCTGCCACCCAGAGGCCCCCGAAACCTGCTGCTGACCCGCTACCCTTCCGCAGACCCTTTTCAAACACACCTCAAACCAACACGCCATGGACACACCCGAAAACCTGAAAGAACTGGTGCGCGAAAAGTATAGCCAGATCGCGCTGCAAGACCGCACCACCAATGCCACTTCCTGTTGCGGGGCCACCGGTTGCGGCGAGCCCGTGTACAACATCATGGCCGAAGACTACGCCACCGAATCAGGCTACGTGCCCGAAGCCGACCTGGGCCTGGGCTGTGGCATCCCCACCCAACACGCCGGCATCGAGCCCGGTATGACGGTGCTCGACCTGGGCTCGGGCGCCGGTAACGACGTCTTTGTGGCCCGGCAACTCGTCGGGCCCAACGGCAAAGTGCTGGGCGTCGACTTCACCCCGGCCATGGTTGCCAAAGCCCGCCAGAACGCCGACACACTGGGGTACAACAACGTCGAGTTTCGTGAGGGCGACATTGAACACCTGCCCATCGGCGGGGGCACCATCGATACCGTGGTTTCGAACTGCGTGCTCAACCTGGTACCCAACAAAGCCCAGGCATTCGCAGAGATCTTCCGGGTCCTCAAACCCGGCGGCCACTTCTGCATATCCGACATCGTACTGGTGGGCGAATTGCCCGCTGCCATTCGGCAGGCGGCAGAATTTTACGCCGGGTGCGTTTCGGGCGCCCAACAGGAAGCCGACTACCTGGCCATCGTCCGTGAGGCGGGCTTCGAGGGGCTTGAAGTACGGGTGCGCCGCGAAATCCACATCCCCGATGCCATCCTCGCCGAGGTGCTCGATGGCCCTGCGCTGCAGGCCTTCCGCAGCTCGGGCACAGGCATCTTCTCCATCACCCTGCGTGCTACCAAACCCAAGGCGTGCTGTGGCCCCGACTGCTGCTAACACCCCCCGCGAATGGGCGCGCTCGGCCGTCGTGCCCACCCCCAAGCTGGGGCTGCTCGACCGCTACCTAACGCTCTGGATCCTCGCCGCCATGGCGCTGGGCTTGGCCCTGGGGGTTTGGGCCCCCGGGGTGGGTATGGCCGTAGAGCAACTGCAAACCGGCGGCACCAACTGGCTCATTACCGCCGGGCTGATGCTGATGCTATTCCCGCCACTTGCCAAGGTCAAGTACGAGGCCCTGCCGCAGGTGCTGGCCGACCGTAAAGTGTTGGGGCTTACCCTGCTGCTCAACTGGGTCATCGGTCCGGTGCTCATGTTTGGCTTGGCCGTGGTGTTTTTGGCCGACTACCCGGGCTATTTCACGGGCCTGGTCCTCATCGGCTTGGCCCGGTGCATCGCCATGGTCATTATCTGGAACGAACTGGCACGTGGCAACACCGAGTATGCGGCCGGCCTGGTTGCGTTCAACAGCCTGTTCCAGCTCGTGCTCTACAGCCCCCTAGCCTGGCTCTTCTTGGATGTGGTAGCCCCCGCGCTCGGCCTTAAGGCCTACCAGGCCGAGGTACCATTTGGCTTGGTGGCGCAGAGCGTCGCGCTCTACCTGGGGGTGCCCTTTGCGTTGGGCTATGGCGTGCGGGCATGGCTTGTACGCCAGAAAGGCGAGGCCTGGTACCAGTACACGTTCTTGCCCCGTATCGCGCCCATCAGCTTGGTAGCGCTGCTAGCGACCATCGTCTTGCTCTTTTCGCTTAAGGGCGACACCCTGGTAGCCCTGCCGCTGGATGTGGTACGGGTGGCGGTGCCGCTTACCCTGTACTTCGTGCTCATGTTCCTGGTCAGTTTTGGCGTAGCCAAGCTGCGGGGCGCCGACTACCGCAAAACCGCCACCCTAAGCTTTACGGCTGCGAGCAACAACTTCGAACTGGCCATTGCCGTAGCCATCGCACTGTATGGGCTGCACTCACCCGCTGCCTTCGCGGCGGTGATCGGGCCCCTGATCGAGGTCCCGGTGATGCTGGGGCTGGTGCGCGTTTCGCTGGCGCTACAGCAGAAGTTTTACCCCACCGCCACCGCCTGATGGTGCCCCCTACACCCTTTCTTCCCTTCCATACTCTGCCATGACACGCACCCTCCTCCTCTTCCTGCTTGCCACCGTGCTACACCACCTCCCCACCCACGCCCAGCTCAGCCCTGACCTGTCAGGCTACCTCAAAGGCCTCGAACCCGGCCTCGACTCACTCACGCCCGAGCGCAAGGCGCTGCTCGACCCCATTGCCGAACACCTCAGGGCACAGGCCGCCACCGGCCAGCCCATCCGTCTGCTCTTTGTGTGCACCCACAACAGCCGCCGTAGCCAGATGAGCCAAGTGTGGGCCAAGGCAATTGCCGAACACGTAGGCTTCGAACGCATTGAAACCGAATCGGCCGGCCTCGAAGCCACCGCCTTCAACCCCCGTGCCATTTCGGCCCTGGCCCGTGCTGGCTTCGCTGTCAAGCAAACCCCGAGCGCGCTGCCCGGTGGCGACCGTGTAACGCTCGTGTACGGCGCCAACGACGAAGCCCTAAAGGGCCTCCACTCAAAAACACTGGTCGAATTGCCCGCCACCTGGCAACCCTTCACCGCGCTGATGACCTGCTCGGATGCCGACGAAAAATGCCCGTTCGTGCCCGGTGCGGCCGCCCGCTTCAAACTGACCTTCGAAGACCCCAAAGTAGCCGACGGTACCCCGAACGAACGCCAGGCCTACGACGAGCGATGCCGCCAGATTGCCACCGAACTGTTGTACGTATTCACCCAGGCCCACCAAGCGAATTAAAGAAACGGGGGGGATACCACACTGGGTGGCCTATCCCCCCGTTGAGCAACCTGTAGGCCCGTCGCGCTACACCCCTGTGGCGGGCCCTGCGGTTGCCGGCGTTACGGTTGCCCCTAGGCCGACTCGGGCAACTCCTCGGGGCGGTCGGTGCCGTACTCGAGGATGAGGTTTACTTTCTCGTGGTGCAGCAGCTCGGCGTAGCGGTTTTGGGCCGTTTCAAAGGCATCGTCGTAGGCCGAGAGCCGCTCGCTTAGGGCCAGTATCGTCCGGTACAGGTTCAGCCGCAGGTAGCGTTGCTGGCGTACCACCTGTCCCAATTCGCCCACCTCGGCCAGTAGCTCCTGGTTCTGCTGCTGCAACCGTAGGCAGCGCTCGGCCAAATGGCCCGCCAGCGGTGCGGCGGTCTGTGTTGGCACAGGTTTGCGGGTGGCGGGGTTGGAATAGGGGTCGGGCGTTTGCATGGCAGATAAGGCGTACTTAATTGACTATCAAGCAATTACACTTTACACGAGGGGCGAAAAAACCCCACGCGGGGTGGGGCTCGCTGCCGGCCTCAAGTGTGCCTGGTCAACACTTCAAAAGTAGGGCTACGCAGGGGGTGGGCCAAGGGTCGTTTTTCCCATGTTATGCCAAGGTTATGTGGGCAACTAAGTTCTGCGCCTTCTTACCGCTTCGCGCTCAAGCCCTTACGCTATGCACCCCTGTGGGTGGGTGAGGTGGATGGAAAAGTTGGCCCGTGGGTTGTTAGCGCCGCCCGCCCCCCAGCCCCTCGGTATCGAGGACGTTGAGCTGCCAGCGGCGACCCGGCCCCACGTTGAAACGCTGCTTCTCGCTCAGTCGCCAGAACAGGCCCAGGCCCACCGCGGCAGCAGGCACCCAAAAGCCAGTACCCTGTAGGTACACTACGCCCTGGCCCTGTGAGTTCAGCGCCCGTAACCCTAGGGTCATGGCCCCGCCCAGGGCCAGTGCCGTGCTGGCCAGCCGCCGCACCCGCGCAGGTTCGGTATCGCGGGTATACCGAACGGCGGTGATGTCTGACACTGGCAGGCGCACACGGGTACCTGATACCTCCTGCATCAGCACGACAGTATCGGCCCGTAGGGCCTCCAGGGTAACGGTGCGCCAGTAGCGGTCGCCGGCCAGGCGCACCCCTAGTGTCTCGCCAGGGTAGATGCGGTAGCGCTTGAACCGCGCCCGGTTGAGCAGGTTCAGGCTACTCTGCGCCTGCGACCCCAACGTTACCAGAAGGTAAAGCGCAAGCAAAGCCAGCCGCAGAAAGTCAAACCTTCGCCTACTTTGCCGTTTCATGAAACCAAAAGTACTCATAACCGGGGGCGCGGGCTTTTTGGGCTCACACCTCTCTGAACGCATGCTGGCCGAGGGCTACCAGGTGGTGTGCATGGACAACCTGATAACCGGCAGCCTGGCCAACGTGGAACACCTGTTCGCCGACCCCGATTTCGTGTTCGTCCACCACGACATCACCAACTACATCCACGTCCCCGGCGAGCTGAAGTACATCCTGCACTTTGCCTCACCCGCCAGCCCCATCGATTACCTGAAGCTTCCCATCCAGACGCTCAAAGTCGGCGCCCTGGGTACGCACAAAGTGCTCGGCCTGGCCCGTGCCAAAGGGGCCCGTGTGCTGGTGGCCAGCACCAGCGAAGTGTACGGCGACCCCTTGGAGCACCCCCAGACCGAGGCCTACTGGGGCAACGTAAACCCGGTGGGCACCCGTGGGGTATACGACGAGGCCAAGCGGTTCCTCGAGGCCATGACCATGGCCTACCATCGCTACCACGGTGTCGAAACCCGCATCGTGCGCATCTTCAATACCTACGGGCCCCGTATGCGGCTCGACGACGGCCGGGTACTGCCCGCCTTCGTGGGCCAAGCGCTGCGCGGCGAGCCGCTCACACTCTTTGGCGACGGCAGCCAAACCCGTAGCTTCTGCTACGTAGACGACCTGGTCGAGGGCATTTACCGCCTGCTGCTTTCCGACACGCCCGAGCCGGTCAACATCGGCAACCCCGCCGAAATCACGATCAAGCAGTTTGCCGAGGAAATCGTGGCCCTCACCGGCTCAAAAAGCGCCCTGAGCTACAAACCCCTGCCCGAAGACGACCCCAAGGTACGGCAACCCGACATCACCCGTGCCCGTACCCTTCTGGGCTGGGAGCCCCAGATCGACCGCGCTGAGGGCCTGCGCCGCACCCTGGCCTACTTCCAAACCAAAGTGGGGCCCAATGCCCCCGCCTAGCCCGCGTGGAGATACGAGAGCCCCGTAGCCAGGCACCCCTCGTCGGGCAGCCAACGTCGGCACCGCCACTCATCGACATCGTGGTCGTGAGCTACAACTGCCGCCCCTACCTGTACCAAACGCTGGTGGCCGTGCGCCAATCGGTGGCCCATTTACAGGCTGCCCACGGGGGCACGCACCCCGTGGCCGCCGTGTGGGTGGTAGACAACAACAGCCCCGATGGCTGTGCCCAGATGGTACGCGCCCAGTTCCCCGACGTGCGGCTCATTGCCAGCCCCGAGAACCTGGGCTTCAGCCGCGCAAACAACCTGGCAATCCGCGAGGGCGCTGCCCCCTGGGTACTGCTGCTCAACCCCGACACCATCCTGGCCCCCGAAACCCTGGCCGAGGCACTGGCCTTCGCCAACGCCCACCCCGAGGCTGGCGGCCTGGGCCTAAAGCAGGTAAGCCCTCGGGGCCGGTTCATGCCCGAAAGCAAACGTGGTAACCCCACGCCCTGGGTGGCCTTTTACAAGCTGGTGGGCCTGAGTGCACTTTTCCCGCGCTCGCCCCGCTTTGGGGCCTACTACCAGCGCCATATCGGCGAAAACGAGGTCGGGGCCGTGCCCATCCTCTCGGGCGCTGCCATGCTGCTGCGCCGCAGCGTCCTCGATGAAATCGGCCTGCTCGACGAGCGTTTCTTCCTCTACGGCGAGGACATCGACCTGAGCTACCGCGTCACCTTGGGCGGGTACAAGAACTACTATTTTGCGGGCACCAAGATCATCCATTACAAGGGCGAGAGCACCAAAAAGGGCAGCCTGAACTATGTCCGGGTGTTCTACAATGCCATGATCATCT
>JANRLA010000084.1:0-2028 GCA_033763015.1 Bacteroidia bacterium | reverse complement strand
AATGGCCACCGAGTACCACAGGATGCGCAGGTCAAGCCAAATGGAGCGGTTGCGGATGTACAGCCGGTCGTAGCGCAGGCGCCGGAGCATATCGGGCAGGTTGTAGCAGTACCCGTTTTTGATCTGCCCCCAGCCCGTGATGCCAGGCCGCACGGTCAGCACCTCGAAGTAGTGGGGGGCAACTTTTACAATCTGATCCACGAAAAACTGCTGCTCTGGCCGGGGGCCTACCAGGCTCATGTCGCCCCGCAATACGTTCCAGAGCTGGGGCAATTCATCGATACGCATTTTGCGCAGCCACCGCCCCAGTCGGGTCACCCGAGGGTCGTTCTCGGCAGTTGTTTTAGGGCCATCCTTTTCGGCATCGGCAAACATGGTGCGCAGCTTAAAAAGGGTAAAGTGCTTGCCCCCACGCCCCACCCGTTGCTGCCGGAAGATGACCGGGCCGCGGGTCTCGAGCCGAACGGCCACACTCACCACCAGCAGTAGCGGCAGGGTGAGCAGCAGCAAGACTACCGACGCCATCACATCGAATACCCGCTTCGAGAACGCCTCCCACGGTTGGAACTGGCGCTGGCGCACCTCTACCAGCGGCGCATTGAGTACTGGTAGCAGTTCGTAGGTACCAAACGAGGGTTTGTACAAATCCGGCGGCAGCTTCAGGCGTAAGCCCCTGCGCTGGCTAAGTGCCACAAGCTCCTGCAACTGGGCGCGGCTCAGCTGCTCAGTCGCAACAATGATTTCATCCACAACCCGCTGGGCCAGTACCCGGCCCAGGTCGCCTATGCCCCCCAACTGGTGCAGTACCGTAGGCTTCATGTCATGGGCGGCGTTTGTCGCCAAAAAACCCACGAACCGGGGCCTGAGCACCACCGGCGTACGCTGCAGTTCGTGGTACAGGCGCTGGGCGCGGGCCCCACTGCCGACCAAAAGTGCTCGGTTTCGCCCCAGCCCCAGCCGCAAGGTCACCGCATGCAAAGCGCTACGCTCAAACAGAATTGCTAGCACCTGTAGCCCGAAATAGCCGGCAAACATGGCCTGCAAATCGGGTCGTGTGCTAACCCAGGGGCCCAAAAACGTAAACAGTGAACCAAAAAAGGAGCCCAGTGCCACTGTCACCAGCACACGCGGCACCCACCGGCTGGCCACCGCCATCTGGGGGCTATACAGCCCACTTACGGCAAACAGCCCCACCCATGCGCAGGCCACAACCCCAACTACCCACACCGCGCCAAACGATGAACCCGCCACCAGGCCTGGGTAACCCGAATGCTGCGTCCACCAGAACAAAATCCACACCACTGCACTCGCCATACCATCCGCCACCACCCAGGGCACCCAGCGGGCCAGAGTTCTGCGCGGGTAGTACGCTACGGGTGCGATCGGGTTGAGCTGCACAGGTTGTACGATTAACGACCGACCGAAGCTGGTCGCCCAAGCAAATACGCCAGCACCCCCCCTTGGGTTTAGCCCGCTCAGGTTAAGGTTTGATTACCAAAACCCAACCGGGTTGTTGCCTCACAGGTGCCCCCTCATAGCTTGCCCACGATTTCCTCTACGGCGCGTAGGGCATCGGCCGCCTGTACCAGCGGTACCGGAGGCAGGGTTTTGGTGGCAATGGCGTGGGCAAAATCGCGCAGCTCTTGGGCAATGGCATTGCTGGGCGCCACCGGTAACGTCTCGGCCCGCACGTAGGCTGGCCCTTCGGGCAGTTGGTACGTGGCCTTTAGGCTGCCCCCGTGGGTGGCTTCGTGTTCACTGGCGTGGAGGGTGTAGCGGGTGCCCAGCTTGCCCATCAGGTCGAGGTCGTAGTAGCCGCCGGGCTCGTAGAGCTGTACGCGCCGACGGTTATCAAAGGCCACACGGCTGGTGTTCAGGTGGGCTACCGCCCCGTTCTGGAACTCCAGCCGCGCCGTGGCAATGTCGGCCGTGCTGCTCACCACCCGGGCGCCGTTGGCGCTGATTCGCTTGATTGAACTACCCACCAAGTGCAGCGCCAGGTCAATGTCGTGGATCATCAAGTCGTGC
>JANRLA010000083.1:0-3802 GCA_033763015.1 Bacteroidia bacterium | reverse complement strand
CACCTGGGTGTGCCCCTGGCGGGTGGCAAAGGCGTAGATATCGGCGGCCAGGGTGGGGTAGTCGGTGGGGCGCAGGTGGGGGCTTCGGCCGTGGTTCCGCTGGTCGATGTAGTAGACCGTGAAGTGGGCCTGAAAGGGCTTTAGTACCGTGCGCCAGTTTTCGCCGGCCCCCAAAAAGCCGTGTAATACGTACAGTGGCGGGCCTTGGCCCAGGGCGTCGTAGGCCAGGTCGGGGGCAGCACTCATGCAGCGGTGGGCTGGGCGTCTGGGGTGGCCTGGGCCGCGAGCAGCCGGGCTTGCAGCGCCTGGTAGGCCGCTTGGGGCACGGGGTTGCGATTGGTGGGGGCCAGGGGCGTGGGGCGAATCCAGTCGATGTCGCCACGCTGCCATACGTACACCAGCCCCAACGCCAGGATGACCAGAAACAGCGTGCCCTCGGCCAGGGCAAACCACCCCCAGCTGGGGGCCGTGGCAATGAGCGCCGGGTCGGCTACCACGAGCGCCCAGGGGAAGAGCAGCACCAGCTCGACATCGAACACCAAAAAGATGAGCCCCATGGTGTAAAACCGGCTGTTGAACTGCAGCCAGCTGCTGCCGATGGGCGCCTCGCCACACTCGTAGCTCGTCAGTTTTTCGGGGTTTGGCCGGTGGGGGGCCAAGAGGTAGTTGGTGAATAGCCCACCGCCCACCAACAGCAGCCCGCCCAGTACAAAGAGTAGCCCCAGGCCAAATGCGCTCAACTCGCCACCCATGCCACAAAGCTATTTCCTGCCGCCCAGAGCCGCAAAGCGGCTACCTTCGTGGTTGTGCACCCGGCCTCGTCTGTACACCCCCCCCACGACCAGGAGCAGCTGCTCTTCGAACGCCTGCGCCAGAAGTATGCCCTCACGGGGCAGGACTTAAGCTCGTACCTAGAAGGCCTGCTCCACGCCCGCTACCTGACGTACTGGGACTACCTGCACCTCGATACCCTGCTCTCGCTCCAGCAGCCTCGTACCGACTTCGCCGACGAGACCATTTTTATTGTCTACCACCAGATCACCGAGCTCTACTTCAAGCTCATTCAGCTCGAGCTCGACCAACTGCGCACCGGGCCCCAAACCCCCGATGCCTGGCACCTCCGCCTCAGGCGGCTGGTGGCCTACTTCCGGCAGCTGACCACCAGTTTTGATACGATGGTGGCGGGGATGGACCCCCAGCAGTTTCTGCAATTCCGCATGGCGCTGTTGCCCGCCAGTGGGTTTCAGAGCGTGCAGTTCCGCGAAATCGAGCTCAAGCTAACGGCCATCCAGCAGCTCGTCGATGCGGCCCACCGCACCGAGCTCGCCCAGGCAGCCCCCGAGCAGGCCTACCCCCTGGCCTACTGGAAGCAGGGCAACCGCGAGGCGGCCACTAACGAAAAGACCCTGACGCTCAAGATGTTCGAGGCCCGGTACGACACCGAGCTGCTCGCCCTGGCCCAGCACACCCAGCACACCAACCTAAGGGCCCAGTGGCTGGCTACCCCTAGCCTGAAGGCAGACCCCGGCCTTGGCAAGGCCTTGCGCCAGCTTGACCTGCAGGCCAACGTCTTCTGGCGTCTGGCGCATTACAAGAGTGCCGTGCGCTACCTGCAAAAAGACCCCGACGTCATCAAGGCCACCGGCGGCACCAACTGGCAGCAGTACCTGCCCCCGCGCTTCCAGCAGGTGGTGTACTTCCCCGAGGTGTGGACCGACGAAGAGCTGCAGAACTGGGGCCGCGACTGGGTGGTGCAGCTCTTTAAAACCCAGGTAGAGGACAGCTGGGGCTAGACCAGGCCCTCAGGGCGAAGTAATTCCAGGCCCTTGATATTCTGGAAGCCTCTCAAGTCGGCAGTGAGTAAAGGTTGATTAGATACCAGCGCTGTAGCGCCGATGATTGAATCTCCTAGCTTTAGGTTGTAGCTACGACGAATTTTAATGGCTTCTTCGGCAATATCCTCTGATATAAAATGAATATTTGCTTGATTTAGTAAAATGCTTAAATGTTGCTCCTGATCTTCAGTTAGTTTGGGATAGCCCAATAATTCGATACGGGTAATAATTGAAATTTCAAACTGATACAAAAAAACTTCCTCTAGCGCGAGTAGGATGGGGTTTTCAAAATACCTGCTTAGGTAACCCAGTACAATGTTGGTATCAACCAGCATCGCTAATGTTTAGGTAAACCGTCCGTTCCCATTCCTCGCGTACCTCTTGGGCATAGTTCGCTGGGAATACCCCGGCTAGCTTCGCTTGCAGGGCCCGTAACTCCGTACGGCTAAGTGCACTTCGCTTGGGTAGCCGGTGTGCAACCAGGTCTTCCCAGGCTTCAATGGGCACGATGACCGCCTCTTTCTCGCCCTTGGCGTTGTAGATGTACTTCAGCGGTTCCATACCTCAAGATACACCGTGTTGAGCGCGCGTAGGCTGTAAACTAGTGGGTTAACTGAAGCGCCGGTACTGCTTCGTGTGCAGTTACGCTGCCCTCGGCGTCTACCTCGGCTAGTTTGACGGGCAGAATTTCGTTTACCCACAGGGGGTCGTAGGGGGCGGTTACCTTGATGTAGTTGTCGGTAAAGCCGTTCATGTGGCCGCTTGCGGTGGGGGTAGCCTCCCAGAGCACGGGCCGGGTGTGGCCCAGGTGCCTCTGGGCGTGGTAGTGCCGCTTTTTGGCCGAGAGCTGCCGCAGGGCCTCGCTGCGCTCGGCGCGCAGGTGGGGGTGCACCCGGCCGGGCAGGGTGGGGGCCAGGGTGCCCTCGCGCTCCGAGTACGGGAAGACGTGCAGGTAGCTCACCTCCAGCTCGGTCAAGAAGCGGTAGGTATCTAGAAACTCGGCCTCGCCTTCGCCAGGAAAGCCCACAATGACGTCGCAGCCGATGGCCGCATGCGGCATCGTGGCCTTGATGCGTGCCACACGTTCGGCGTAGAGCTCGCGGCGGTAGCGCCGGCGCATGAGGCCCAGTACCGTGTTGTTGCCGCTTTGCAGCGGCAGGTGGAAGTGGGGCATGAACCGCTGGCTCTGGGCCACGAAGTCGATGAGCGGGTCGCGGAGCAGGTTGGGCTCTACCGACGAGATGCGCAGCCGGGGGGGCAGGCCGGGCTCGCGGTCGAGGGCCTCGAAGACTTCGAGCAGGGTGTGGTCTACCCCCTTGCCGTAGTCGCCGAGGTTGATGCCCGAAAGCACCAGCTCTTGGATGCCAGCCGCTGCCAGGGCGTGGGCGCTGGCCAGGATGTTGGGCAGGGTGTCGCTGCGGCTGGCCCCCCGGGCCAGGGGGATGGTGCAAAAGCTGCAGTGGTAGTCGCAGCCGTCTTGCAGTTTCAAGAAGGCGCGGGTGCGCTCTTCGGTGCTCCAGCTCGGCACAAAGTCACGTACGTCGGTCACCGGGCTTCGGTGGATTTCGGCCGCTGCGGTGGGCCGTTTTTCAAAGCCCTGCAGCACCTCGAAGAGCCTGAACTTTTCGGCGGCCCCCAGTACGGCGTCTACCCCCGGTATCTGTGCGATGGCCTCGGGCTTGAGCTGGGCGTAGCAGCCCACGACCACCACGTAGGCGTTGGGGTTTTGCCGCAGGGCCTGCTGCACCACCTTGCGGCACTTGCGGTCGGCGGCTTCGGTGACCGAGCAGGTGTTGATGACGTACACGTCGGCGGGCTCGTAGAAAGCCCGGCGCTCGAACCCGTGTGCATCGAACTGGCGGCCCAGGGTGGCCGTTTCGGCAAAATTGAGCTTGCAGCCTAGGGTGTAGAAGCTGACCGTCTGTGGCACGAGCACTACAACGCAGTAGCGGCCGGTTTCGTGTTAC
>JANRLA010000082.1:0-8711 GCA_033763015.1 Bacteroidia bacterium | reverse complement strand
GCGTGGTGTACGACGTACACGAAGACTACCGGGCCAACCGGCACTACGGGGCCGAGTACGCCCAGTGCCGCCCCTGGCAGCGCCTAGTGGGCACCTTGCTACGGCTGTGGGAGCGACTGGCCCTGCGCTGGGTAATGGCCGTGGTTTACGCCGAAACGGTGTATAGCGTAACTCTACGGCTTCGTGCCAAACACACGGTAGCCATTGAAAATAAGGCACTTACGGTAGTCGTATCGCAACCCGGTAGTGCATTACTGCCGCACCTGCCCGTCGAGGTGCCACGCCTGTTGGTGAGCGGCAACCTGGCGCCGACCTGGGGGCTATTTGACGCCCTAGCCCTCTGGATTGAACTCAACAACCACCTACCGGTGGGCCTGAGCGTCTACGGCCACGCGCCCAACCCTGCTACCCTCACCCGGCTCTGGGCCGAAGTGGCAGCGGCGGGGCTCACCGACCGGTTCGAGCTCGTGGGCGGCGCGCGCTACCTGCCCCCCACCGCCATCTGGCAGGCGCAGCAGGCCGCTACCCTGGGCCTGGCCCTGTACCGGCCCGCTCGGCACATCCGCGATCGGATTCCCACACGGTTCTACGAGTACCTCGCTGCGCGCAAGCCACTGGTTTACACCCAAGGCAACCCTGCTTGGGATGCTGTGCTGGGCCCCTACTGCCCCGGTCTGGCCGTAGACCCCAGCCGTCCCACCGAGGCCGCCCAAACCGTGCTGCGGTACCTCACTGCGCCCTGGCCGCTGCCCATCGAAACCGCCGATACGGCGCCCGTTACCTGGGCCAGCGAAGCCCCAAAGCTACTTGCACTGTATGGGGCGCTAATTGGCCCCCCGGCGACAGCCTAGGCCACTTCTGGGGCTTCGAGCAGGGCCTCCAGGATCTGAATGGCGGCCTCGGCGATGACGGTGCCGGGGCCAAAGACGAAGCGGGCACCGGCGCTGTAGAGCGCCGGGTAGTCGGGCGTAGGGATAACGCCCCCAACTACCACCACGATATCGTCTCGGCCGTAGCTGGCCAGGGCAGCGATGAGTTCGGGCACCAGGGTTTTGTGGGCCCCGGCCAGGCTGCTGATGCCGACGATGTGCACATCGTTTTCGATGGCTTGCTTGGCGGCTTCGGCGGGGGTGGCAAAGAGCGGCCCAATGTCGACGTCGAAGCCCACGTCGGCAAAGCTGGTCGCAATAACCTTCGCGCCGCGGTCGTGGCCGTCTTGGCCCAGTTTGGCCACCAGGATGCGGGGGCGGCGTCCGGCACGTGCCAGGAAGGTCTCGGTCAGGGCGCGGGCGCGCTGGTAGCTGGGGTTATCGGCCACGGCTTGGGCATAGACACCGCTCACGGTGCGGGTAGTTTCGCGGTAGCGGCCCCAGACGCGCTCTAGGGCGTAGGTAATCTCGCCGAGCGAGCAATTGGCGCGGGCGGCGACAATGGCCAGTTCGAGCAGGTTGCCGGTGCCGGTCTCGGCGGCCTGGGTCAGGGCGTCCATGGCCGCGAAGACGGCCGCATCGTCGCGGGTGCTGCGCAGGTGCTCCAGGCGGCGCAGTTGGGCCTCGCGCACGGCGCGGTTGTCCACTTCGAGCAGGGGCAGTTCGGTTTCGCGTTCGGGCCGCAGGTAGTTCACGCCCAGCAGCTTTTCCTGCCCACTATCGAGGCGGGCCTGTTTGCGGGCCGCGGCCTCTTCGATGCGCAGCTTGGGCACCCCGGCTTCGATGGCGCGGGCCATCCCCCCCAGGCGTTCAATTTCATCTAGGTGGCTTTGGGCGCGCCGGGCCAACTGGTCGGTGAGCCATTCCAGGTAGTAGCTGCCACCGTAGGGGTCTACTGTGCGCGTAAGGTCGGTTTCTTGCTGCAGCACCAGCTGGGTGTTGCGGGCAATGCGGGCGGAGTAATCGGTCGGCAGGGCAATGGCTTCGTCGAGCGCGTTGGTGTGCAGGCTTTGGGTGCCCCCCATCACCGCGGCCAGGGCCTCCAGGGTGGTGCGGAAGACGTTCGTGTAGGGGTCTTGGGCCGTGAGGCTGTAGCCGCTGGTCTGGCAGTGGGTGCGCAGGGCCAGGCTTTTGGGGTCTTGCGCCCCGGCCTGCTTGAGCAGCGTGGCCCAGAGCAACCGGCCCGCCCTGAGCTTGGCCACCTCCATGAAGTGGTTCATGCCGATGGCCCAGAAGAACGAGAGCCGCGGCCCAAAGTCGTCTATAGCGAGCCCGGCGGCCTGACCGGCGCGCACGTACTCCAGGCCATCGGCCAGGGTGTAGGCCAGCTCCAGGTCGGCGGTGGCCCCGGCCTCGTGCATGTGGTACCCGCTGATGGAGATGGAGTTAAACTTGGGCATCCGCCGGGCGGTGTACCCGAAGATGTCGGTGATGATGCGCAGCGAGGGCTGGGGCGGGTAGATGAAGGTGTTGCGCACCATGAACTCCTTCAGAATGTCGTTCTGAATCGTCCCGGCCAGGGCCTCGGGGGGCACGCCCTGCCGTTCGGCGGCCACGATGTAGAACGCCAGCACCGGCAGCACGGCCCCGTTCATGGTCATGGACACCGAGATGTCGTGGAGCGGAATGCCCTCAAAGAGCACCTCCATGTCGAGCACCGAATCGATGGCCACCCCGGCTTTGCCCACATCGCCTACCACACGGGGGTGGTCAGAGTCGTAGCCCCGGTGCGTGGCCAGGTCGAAGGCCACCGAAAGGCCTTTTTGGCCCGCAGCCAGGTTGCGGCGGTAGAAGGCGTTCGACTCTTCGGCCGTCGAGAAGCCCGCGTACTGCCGTACCGTCCAGGGCCGTACGGTGTACATTGAAGCGTAGGGGCCCCGCAGGTAGGGGGGTAGCCCCGCACCGTAGCCCAGGTGCCCCAGCTCTGCCAGGGCCTCAGGCCCGAGCTGCGGTGGTATCTCGATGCCTTCGGGGGTGTGCCAAGTGCCGTCCATGCGCCCCAAAAGTACACACAGCTACCCCACCAGGCCGGGGTAGCGGGCTAGTAGCCCCTTGAGCAGCACGGCAAACGCCAGCGCTGAGAGCCCCCACCCCACCCACCGGCGGGTAGCGGGGCTGCGGCTCTCGAAAAACCGCTGCCAGCGCTGCCCCCACGCCCGCGCCAACCCAAACGCCACCAGCGCCCCCAGGGCTGCGCCTGCCACGACATCGCCCAGAAAGTGCGCCCCGATGTACACCCGGCTGTAGGCTGCCAAAAGCCCCAGCCATGCCACCAACGTGACGCCCCAGCGCTGTAACGGCAGGGTAAGCGCTAAGGCTGTCGCCATGGCCAGGCTTGCCGTGGCATGGCCCGAGGGGAAGCTGTGCCTGTAGAGCCGCTCGGGGCCCACCCAGTGCACGGCCGCCTCACCGAGCACGGCCAGGGGCCGCTCCCATTCGTAAAAGACCGCCCGTTTGAGCAGCTGCCCCAGTAGGCCCGCTACCGCCGCCGCGAGTGCGGCCAGCAGCAGCGCCGCCGGGTAGCGCCGCGCCACCACAAGCCCCACGAGGCCCAGCGTTATCTGGGCATCGCCCAGGTTGGTCAGGTGCCGGAAGAGCACATCGGCCCAGGGCGCGTGGTGGCGGTTGGCCCAAAGAAAGCTGCCCTCGTACCCCAGCAGTGCTACCAAGGCCAGGCCCAGCAGCAGGCCCCCGGCGACCCAGGCCCCGTAGAGCCAGGTTATCGTTTTTTGCTCAGCCACGTAAGAGGGTCTATGGCCTTCTGGTTGTCGTAGAGCAGAAAATGCAGCTCAGCGGTACCGGCAGCGCCCACCTGCACCACACCGATGGGCTCAAGCGGCCGCACGCTCTGGTCAACCTTCACACGCACCTGGCCCAGGTTCACGTACACGGTGCGGAAGTCGCCGTGGCGGATGATGACAAACTTGCCCAGCCCGGGGTAGCTGGCCACCGCCGACACCTTGCCCCCAAACACCGCCCGTACCTCTTGCCCCGCGCTGGTGCCGATGTAGATGCCATCGTTCTCTGTGATGCCGCCTGTGGCCTCTTTTACCCGGCCAAAATAGCCCGTCACCACCCCGCGCGTAATGGGTACGGGCCAGGGCAGTTTGCCCTTGTTGCGCTCAAACTGGCCCGAAACGCGCAGGTAGCCTTTGCGGGTGGCCTGCGGGGCAGCGCTACTTTTCTTGACATCGGCCGCGATAAGCAGCTCGATCTCCTTGCGCACCGCCCGCAGGGCGGCCTGGTATTCGGCCAGTTGGGCGCTGTACTGGCTCTCCTTCTGCTGCAGGTCGCGCAGCAGGCGCTGTTCGCGTTGCCGGGCGGCGGCTATACGCTGGGTTTCGCCTTTGCGTTTGTTGAGCAGCTCCTGCTTTTCGGTGTAGAGTTCAGAAATGGCCTGCTGCCGACCGGCCAGCCGGTTCTGCGCCCGCCGGATAAGCCCAATCTGAGCCTGCCGGAAGGACGTAAACTGGCGATAGTACACCAGCCGGCGGTAAGCTTGCCCGAAACTCTCGGCGCTGAGCATCCAGATGAGCGGCGAAACCGTGCTGCGGTTCACGTAATAGTGGTAGGCCACCCGGGCGTAGTTGTCCTGCAGCCGCTTTACGTCCTGGCTCATGACCTGCAGGAGCGACTGGAGCGAAGCAAGCTGGGTTTCGAGGGCCCCGACTTCGTCGTCAAGCGCCGAGAGGAGCTGCTCCTGCATGGCCAGTTGGCGGTTCAGCAGCCGCAGCTCGGCAACGGTTTTGGCCTTGCCGGTCTTTGAACTCTCGATGAGCTGGCGCGTGAGGGCGATGTCCTGTTCGAGTTGCCGACGCTTGGATTCAAGCCTTGACTTGTCCTGCGCCCGCGCTGGCGCAGCCAAAAGCACCGAAAGGCACAGTACCCCAACGCAGACTACCCACCTACTTGCCATGGCTACCGGGTGGGGTTATGGCCGAAAAGCCTTCTGGGATGCTGATTGCAAACGCTGGGGCCTCGGTGACCGACTCGATGGAGCGGTGCTCGAGCACCACACGCTGCAAGGCCCCTGCCCGCACCTCGGTGGTCAACGAAGCCGGGTAGAGGCCACCTGCCTGTGGGCTGTAGGGGCCGTAGGCCAGCCAGGCCAGGCGCTTGCCGCCGGGGGCAAAGGTCTCGATGCCCGCGGGCCGCACAGGCGCCGCGCCCAGGGCGTAGCGCAGGCGGTAGCCTTTTTGCAGGAACTCGACGAAAGTGCTATCGCCCACGGCGCGGGTTTCGGGGGCGGTGTAGGCGTTCAGGTTGCCGGTCAAGAGGTCCTGCAGCAGCCGCAGGTCGAACGGGATACCCGCTTGTTGCTCAAGCCAGGCGTAGCCCCCAGCGTAGTACCGGTTGTTGATCCGATCGATGAACACCACCGAATCGGGCAGTGCCAAGAGCCGCGCGCCCTCGATGCCCAGCAGCGAAACACTGGCCCAAACCCGCTTACCGGCCTCAAGGTGGATGCGGTAGTTGGCCTCGGTGTGCTTGCCGCTGGTTTGGTCCACCGCCAGCTTACCCCTGAGGACCAGGTAGGTGTACTCAGCGTTGGCTACCGCAACCTGGCCCACCTGGGTTGCAGGTGCCGGTGTGCGGGTAAGGGTTTGGGGGCCTTTGCAACCGGCCAGGAGTGCCCAGAGGCCCCACAGCGCGGCCCATGTTGTACGGTTAAAAACTGACACGGTCGCGTTTGGCTTGTAGGCGTGCCGGGTTGCCACCCTGCACCAGGGCCGCCTGGTAGTATTGGCGTGCACAGTCGCCGTCGCGTTGGGCGGCGCAGGCATCGGCCAGGGTTTCGGCCAGGTAGGCGGTGGGCAGTTGGGCATAGGCCGCACGCAGGTGTTGGGTTGCCCCTGCAAAATCGGACTTCAGCAGTAGCCACGTGCCGTTGGCTGCCAACACCCAAGGGTTGTCGGGCTCTAGCCCCCGTGCACGCGTCAGGTGAGGTTCGGCTGCTTCGGGCAGGCCTAGGCGCAGCAGCGCCAGGGTGTACCGGGCCAAGAGCACGGGTTCGTCGGGCAGGCGCCGCAGGGCGGTGCCGAAGGCGGCATGAACCCCGGCCGTATCGCCGAGGGCCGCTGCGGCGTCGCCGAGTAGCACCTGGGCCTGGAGCGCCAGGCCCGAGGCTGGCTCGCCCAGCAGTAAAAACCGGTCGGCGTAGCGCTGGGCGGTTTCGGGCTGGTCTTGCCAGCGGGCGGCCTCGGCATAGGCCAAGTTGATGTAGGGCTCATTGGGGAAGAGCTCGAGCGCACGGCCGGCGTCGTCGAAGAGCCAGTCGTACCGCCAGAGGGCACCGTCGGCCTGGAGCAGCCCCCGCCAGGCCGCTACTTGGGTGCGGTCTTGGGCCACGACACGCAAAAAAGCCGCGCGCGCAGTGGGCATGTCGCCCCGGCGCAGGGCCTCTTCGCCCACGCGGAGTTGTACCTGGGCCGCTTCGGGGTGCCGGGTAGCCAACCGTTCGAATAGAAGGGCGAGCAGCGGCTGCGCGGGTGGGCCTGCCTGCACCAGGGGGTCGAGCAATGCCAGTTTTAGGGCCAGCGGTGTGCCCGGCGCCTCAAAGAGCGGTACAAGCAGGGCCTCGGCACCGGCCAGGTCGTTGGCGCGTAGCAGGGCTTCTAGCCGCCGGGTGAGGCCAAAACTGTTGGTCGGGTAGCGGCCCAAGAGCTCATCGAGTACGGCTTGGGCGCCCCGGGCGTCCTGCGCCAACCGGTAGGTATCGTACAAAAGCTCGTAGTAGGGCTGGGGGTCGTTCTCGTAGCCGATGACCTCGCGCAGCAGCTCGGTGGCGGCACTTAGGTTACCCATGCGCAGGTAAATGTGGTAGCGCCGCAGGGCTATGGGGGTGCGCTCGCCGGTCAGGTCTGCCAGCTGGGTGTACTGCTCGAGCGCTTTGGGGTAATCGGCGGCTTGGGTGTAGTAGTCGGCCAGGGTGAACCGGGCCTCGAGCTGGTCGGGCGACAGGGCGAGGCCCTTCTCAAGGTACCGGGCGGCTTTGGTATAGTCCAGCTCCGCCGCTGCGATGGCCGAGAGTACCTGGTAATACCAAAAGTTGGTGCCATCGAGCTTGAGGGCGGTTTCGGCGGCGGTGCGGGCGGCGGTGTAGTTGCGCCCAGTAAGCCAGATCCGGGCCAGGTTGTAGTGCGCTGCGGCGGTATTGGGCCGGTACTTCAGGAAGGTCTGGTACAGCTCGGCGGCCTCGTCGTAGGCCTCTTGGGCGTGCCGGGTGGCAGCGTCGTGGTAGAGAGCCACCACCTGGGCTTCTGTCAGCTCGGGTAGTGTGTCGGCCGGTGGCGTTTCGCGGCCCCGCCGCTGCGCATGCGCCGTAAACTGACACCCCAACAGGGCCACCAGGAGCAGGCTTACCCCGCCCAGCCTACCCATGCTGTGAGTAGTCGCCGAGGTTGACTTCCAACCCCGCAGCGTTGCAGGTAGCGTGTACACCTACAATAGAACGCGTGAGGCTTACCCCGCGTATCTCGGCCTTTTCGCGCACGATACTTTCGGCTACCACTGCCCGCTCGATCACCGCGCCCGCCCCCACCGTTGTGTAGGGCCCCACAACGGCATCTTGTATCACCGCACCCTCGCCAACAAACACGGGGGGGATGAGTACGCTACCTTTCACCACGGCACTGGGCGGCACGGCAAGGCTTGCGGCGGTGAGCTCAAGAATTTGATGGTTGGTGTCGAGCACGTTGGCCTTGTTGCCACAGTCCATCCACCGGTCTACGGTGCCGGTTACCAGCCGGGCGCCCTTCTGCCGCAGGGCCTCTAGGGCATCGGTAAGCTGGTACTCGCCACCGGTGCGCAGGTTGTGGGTGAGCAGGTGTTCGATTTCGCGCTTCAGGGCGGCCCCATCGCGCAGGAAGTAAATGCCGATGATGGCCTGGTCGGAGACGAAGTCTTTTGGCTTCTCGACCATGCCGGTAATCACGCCCTGGCCGTCGAGGGTAACCACACCAAAGGCACGGGGGTCGTCTACACGCTTGGTCCAGATCACGCCATCCGCATGGGTGTCGAGCGCGAAGTCGGCGGTAAACAGGGTATCGGCAAAGCCAATGATGAGCTCGCCCTCCAGCAGTTCGGCAGCGCAGTACACGGCGTGGGCCGTACCCAGGGCTTCGGCCTGGTGGTAGATGCGGCCCTTGGCGCCCAGTCGCTCGGCAATGGCCACCAACTGGCGCTCAGTTTCGGGGCCAAAATCGCCGGTGATAAACGCCACTTCGTCGATGGGCTGACCGTAGAGCCGGGCCAGGTCTTCGACCAGGCGCTCTACTATGGGCTTGCCCGCGATGGGAAACAGCGGTTTGGGTACGGTGAGGGTGTGGGGGCGCAGGCGTTTGCCCATGCCCGCCATGGGGATCAGGATGCGCATGGCGGCGGGCCCAACTGTAGGGCGCGGCAAACCTACGACTGGGTGCCGGTATGTCCGAATCCGCCGCTGCCGCGTTCGGTGTCGCTTAGTTCGGCCACGGGCACCCACGCCAGGTGCACTACCGGGGCCAACACCGCCTGCGCAATGCGCATACCTGGCGTTACGGTAAAGGCCAGCTCGCCGTGGTTGATGAGGATGACCCCGATCTCGCCCCGGTAATCGCTGTCAATGGTGCCGGGGCTATTGACCAGTGTGATGCCGTGCTTGAGGGCCAGCCCACTGCGGGGGCGGATTTGCAGCTCATACCCCACCGGCAGCTCTACGTACAGCCCCGTGGGGATGAGCCGATAAGCCGACGGGTGGATCGTGACCGGTGCCGGCAGGTGGGCGCAGAGGTCTAGGCCTGC